>JAISQE010000020.1 GCA_031274425.1 Synergistaceae bacterium
GAGTTGGTCGTAAAAATGGCATTTGGAAATCCAAAATCGCTGCGTTATCGAGACTTCTATGGTGTAAATACTGGATTCTGACGAAGAACTATCTCCACTGTGCAAGTAAGGATTTTAAACAAAAAAGGACGGAAAGCGATCGGGTAATTATCCCTGTCCTGCTACTGATGTTTTGCTATATTTCTCCCTTTGTGGATTATGGAGATATTTTAGACAAAACGGTGGCGTTTTTGAGACCGTTAAAAAGCGCAAAACTTTATCGCGTAGAGTCGATGATTCAACAAATGTCGCCGTCGCCGGACGGGAAATTGCTGGCGCTGGCCGCGGGAAAGGGTCTTTACGTATGGGACGTAACCAAGGAAACTTTTGTATTCAGTGATGATGTTATCTCGGCGCGACGTGTGCGTTTCAGTCCCAGCGGGAAATACCTGGCCGTTGCCGGCAACGGAATACCAGAAGGCAACAGCGACATCATTGTATACGAGACTGATGGATTCAAACGCATTGACGCCATTCGAATGTAGCCGGAAGAGTTTAAAAGAAAGCGGATATTTAACGACGTAATTTTTCGCTCGGATGAGAAAAGTATTGTGGCGGTATGGGAACGACGTTGGATTCAGGAGCGTTTGAGCGAAGAGGAACGTAGCCGTGATCTGGAAAGAAGAAGTAGTCCTTTCCGCCAAATAAGCCTATATAGTGTGGAATACGATTTAGTGACGGGAAAAGAGATTCACAACGTTACGGTTGAGGGAGTTTACGAAGCTCTAGTAGAAAGCACGTATTTTATTCCCAATTCAACGGAATTGTTGTTGTTCGAAGGACATAGGGCTAATAGGGATTTGCGAAGGGATATAGTGGCTTTCCAATATGTAACGTCAGGAAACAAAAGAGTTGTTCAGATAAGCGGTATAAGTAATATTTTGCCTATTACTTTAGGGAATTTTCCCTCTTACATAGCATGGCGGGCAACGCGGGATGGAAAGAAATTTTATTTCATACAACAAAAGACTCTCGATTTCAGATTAAAGGTCATGGACAGGCAAGGTATCTGGAAAGATTGTTATGTCCAAAAAGGAGAAGGGAAATTAAGTAAAGCCCGTTACGCGTGGAGTTACCTCGCCCTATCGCCGGACGATAGGTTTGCCGCACTGGTGGGTTTGCAGGAGGCTGTAAGGCAATATGGGTATGGAGTAGCGACCGTTCGTATTGTAAATCTGGAGACTGGGAATTCGTATTTAGTCGTGAGGAGAATAGCGACAAAAAATCTTGCCTGGCAGATAGAGTGGTTGGACACAGATACTGTTGCTGTTTCAACGGAAACGCAAGAAGGAGAGTTCTTTTTTGTTGATGTGAAAGAGCAAGATTAGAGTTGAGTTAAACTCTTGAGGAAGCGTTTTGTGTGTAACGCGCCAAAAATTCCCCGGCGGGGGGTTAGGTTTACCGCGCCGGGGTCGTTGATGTGGTCGTGTGATCAGAGGGGACTACTTTTTCTCCTTGTGGTAGCTTTCCCAGATTTTTCCGGAGTTCTCGTAAGAGGGGTCGATTTTTTCCAGTCCCGGTATCCAGCACGCGGGGATGACGCCGCCATTCTCGCGGGCTTCTTTCAGGGCGCGAATGCAACGTACGATTTCTCCCGGATGGCGTCCTACGGCGGAGGCGTTGACGTAAATCAACTGGACGGCCCCATCGGGGTCGATGACGACGGTCCCGCGCAGGTCCACTCCCTGAGTCGCGTCGTAAAAGCCGTAAGGCTTACCCAAGGCTCCCGTCTGGTCGGGCAGCATGGAATACGGCATTCCCCCGTCGATCATCTTCGAAAGCTCGTATTCGTTCCATTGTTTATGAGAAAACTTGCTGTCCGTGCTGACCAGGAAAACCTGTACTTTCAGCTCATCGAAATCCTGCTTGTACTCGGCGAGAGACTGAAGTTCCGTGGGGCAGACGTACGTGAAATCGCCCGGATAAAAAAACAACAAAACCCACTTGCCTCGAAACTCGGAAAGAGCATATTTCTTAAAGGCGTTATCCTTTGCGGAAAATCCCTCCACCGAAAAATCGGGAGCCGGTTCCCCTATGCCAACCTTACTTTTGCAACAATCCATTTTCATAATCTCCTTAGACGATATCGTATTAAATTTCCGAATTTAGTTTGTCAAGACAAACTTAAACCGAATTAAAATATATTCTATCATATATTTTTGTCTTCAATCATATAAAAATTTATGTTCTTTTCAAATCGAAGCCTGAAACTTCGAAGCCTGCAGATTTATCCCGCAATAGTATGCGCGGCGAAACATAACGATCGAACTCAGGCTTTTTCCATCTCAGGCTTTTTTTACACAAGCCGCTCGAGTTTACAATAAACACGACAAGATCGCCGCGCGGCTGACGATGCCTTCTAGCCGCCCCCGGTCGTCGAGGACGGCTAAAGGGAATGGGGTTTCGGACGCGAGCCCGATAATATCGCCGATCAGAACGTTTTGCTCCACGTTCGGCACGTCGCGGGTGATGACGGACGCCACCGAGGGGAGGTTGTCGTGCCGGGCCTGCAACGCGGCGTTGAGGGCCAAGATGCCGATGAACTCCATTTTGCGCCCGATCACGTAGGCCGTAGAGACGTCGTTCACGCGCATTTCCCGGATGGCGGTGACGGGGTCGGCTTGTTCGCGAATGAGGCAGGAGGGGGTGATCATAATGTGCCTCACGCTCAAGACCTTCGTTTTGTCGATGCTGCCTAGAAATTCTTTGACGTAGTCGTTGGCCGGGGAAAGCGCCAGTTCCGTCGGCGCGCCCAATTGCTCGATCCGGCCGTCGCGCATGATGCCTACGGTGTCTCCCATCTTGAAGGCCTCGTTGATGTCATGGGTGATGAAGACGATGGTCTTGCCCAACTTTTTTTGTATCGAGAGCAGCTCGAACTGCATGTCGCGCCGGGCCAGGGGGTCCAGGGCCGAAAACGGCTCGTCCATCAATAGAAGGTCGGGATCGTTGCAGAGGGCGCGAGCGATCCCGACTCGCTGCTTCATGCCGCCGGAGAGGTCGCCGATCGGTTTGTGCGCCCAACCTTCGAGTCCCACCAACTCGATCATCTCCATCGCCTTGCGCTCTCGGTCGCCTTTGCCGATCCCCCGGACATCCAGCCCGTAGGCCACGTTGCCCATGACGTCTCTATGGCTCATCAGTCCGAAACTTTGAAACACCATGGATATTTTGGAACGTCGTAGCTCGTACAGCTCTTTCTTGTCCATGTGGACGATGTCGCGCCCCTCGAATAAAATTTGGCCCGAGGTCGGGCGCTGGAGCATGTTGACGCAGCGCACGACGGTGGATTTGCCGCTGCCGGACAGGCCGATCAGGGCGAAGATCTTGCCTCGCTCCACGTCGAACGAGACGTCGTCGATGGCCACAGTCACGCCTGTCCTTTTTAGAATGTCGCTTTTGCCGGCTCCCTCTTGGAGCATCTTTCGCGCGGCCGCCCGGTTGATCCCGAAAAATTTTCGGAGGTTCCGAACGCTCAAAATCGTCTCGGGCTTTTCCGAATTCAGGGCCTGGCTCATAGGGCTTCTCTCCGGTCCTCCCCCAGGGGCTTTCGGGCCAAGGACCCTTGGGTCAGACGATCCAAGATGATGGCGATAAACACGATGGAGATGCCGGGCATCAGGGCTCGACCCATTTCCGTGCGATTGGTGGCGACCAGGATCTCCATGCCCAGCCCGTTGGCGCCGATCAGCGCGCAAGTGACCACCATGCCCATCGCCATCATGATGGTCTGATTGACGCCTGTCATGATGGTGGGCAGGGCCTGAGGGACCTGGACGTTGAACAGGAGCTGCAGCCGTGTCGAGCCGAAGGCGATCCCCGCCTCGACGACTTCCTTCTCCACGTGCCGTATTCCGTGGCTGGTCAGGCGGATCATCGGCACCACCGAATAGATCAGCGTCGCCATGACGGCGGGGGTCTTGCCCACGCTGAACAGCATCGCCGCGGGAATCAGGTAGACGAAGGACGGAATCGTCTGCATGAAGTCCATGACAGGCTGCATGACGGTCTCCACGTGTCGGTTCATGGCGACCAGGACCCCCAAGGGGAACCCTAGCGCCAGCGCCAGCGCGACGGAGACGATGACAATGGAAAGAGTCTCTAGCATCAGTGCCCATAGGCCGAAACTCCCAACAAGAAAGAGCATTGCTCCGTAGAGCCCCCCGACCTTCCACTTGCGGCTGACCTTATACCCGGCCCAGGCCGTCAATAGAATCAAAAGCCACCAAGGAACCATGCCCAGGAGGTTTTCGATGCCGGAGAGCATCCAGACCGTGGTGTTTTTGATCACGGAGAGCGAGGCGCGATGGTTCCGGCTGAACTGTCGTATGACGTTGTCGACAAGTTCGCCGGGATTGATCGTCAGGCTTTGTGGAAACTTCAAAATCCACTCGTTCATGATGGAATACCTGCAACGGGATTCGAAGATTCGGAGGTTACGATTTGCTCAGGGCGTCGCGCACCTTCTTCGCCTGCTCTGGAGTCAGCCAATCGTCCAAAACCGCGTCGTGTTTCTTCAAAAACCAAAGGACCGTCCGGGCGTGGCTCTCTTTGGTTTCTTCCAGGTGCGCCAGGGCCTCGGCGACCAACGCCGACCCCGTTTTGTATTTTTTAAAGAAATCGAGAAGCTCTGGGGCTTTTTCGGGGAAGTGGCCGCCGCAGACGATACGGAGCGCCTGCTTGGGGATCTCGCACGCCCCGTTCCGGTAGAGCTCGGGGTCGTAGGGCGCGTCGCCCAGCAACACCACGTCCAGTTTGCCCGTGATCCAAGTCGGTTCGTAACAATACCCTACCCAGGGTTCCCCCAGGTTGTAGGCGCTGGCCAAAGACGCGAAGAGCACGGCCTCGCTGCCCACCCGAAAGTAGTTGTAACCCTCATTCAGCTTGTAGTATTCATATTTTTTGAAAAGGATTTCGTCGATCATCCACCCCGGAATAGCCCCGTAGATACGTCCACGCTCGGGGTCCTCGGGGTCCTTGAAGACGTCGGAGTACTTGACCAGGTCCGCCACGTTTTTCAGGTCGGGGATCAGAGGCTTGATGCCTCGTTCGGGGTCGCCTTCGATCACATAGCGGGGAACGTAGAATCCCTGGGCGCTGTCGGGCACAAGAACACCCAGGGGAATGATGTCCTTTCGAGCGACGTCGGCCTCGTAGGTGGCGACGTTATCCGTCCAGCTCTCGATGTCGAGATCCACGTCTCCGTTGATCATGGCTTGCCAGTTCAAGGTGGAAGACCCGGTGGAGAATTCCACCTTGTAGCCCTCGAATCCGTTTTCGACGATGAACTTGGCGAGTTCGTTGTGAAACATCTGGCTGTCCCACTGGTTGTTGGTGAAGATAATGGTTTGGGGTGCGGCTGCGGAGTTTGAGGGAAAAAAACACGTCATCCCCAGCGCCGCCAAGGCGAGCAAAAATACACAAAGCGCGCGTGTCGTTTTTTCGAACATGAACAATCCACTCCTTTGAAAGTGCCCGTTTGGGCTTTAATTACGTACGATTAAGGCCTCCTTCAGCTTAGAGAAACATAAGCAAAATAATTGAAATTAATCAATATGTCAAGTCAGATCGACCTATTGCTGTCGCCTATTGCTTGGATATAGGTGTTCCTTCGCGGGCATAGCCGATGATATTCTGTGCGTGATACCATTTCTTTCGTAAATTTCCTCCGCGATTTCCTCTGCGGTTGGCCTTGGCGTCGCGGTTTGTTTTTTTGCGGCGTTTGTGCTATCATTACGCCAGTAAATAATGAGGGAGTGATACTTTATGCCGAGAACCCTCACATCAATAAAAGACGAAATAGTCTCTTATAAGGGTCAGTTGGTTAAGTGCCGTACGTCGAAAGGGCGCAATAAGATAGAGGTAACGCAAGGGATTTTGCTGGATGTGTACCCCAAGTTGTTTACCATGTATGTGGAGTCCAAAGCGAGTACGGTTTCGTTCAGTTACGCGGAGATCCTCACCAAGGAAGTGGAGCTTGAAATTGTTCCCTCGGTTTAGTTAAAATACCCCCAGCGAAGGTTGGGGGTATTTTTATTTTGGAAAGAGATTTAGAAAGAAATTTAAAAAAAGATTTAGTGCGTTTCGTGCAACCCAGCGCCGCTAAATTGAATTTGTCCCTTCGAGTGACGAAAAAGCGCGAGGACGGTTATCATGATATCGTGTCGGTGTTTGTGCGCCTGCCTTCCGTGGAGACGCTGCTGATCTCGAAAGCTCAGGGCGCGGGAGGAAATACGGTGGGAGATACGGTGCGCGCGCAGGGCGTCGATGTCGGCGTCGAAAAGGAAAATATCGTCTCTCGCGGTCTGCGGTGCCTGAGAGATATGGGGTATGACGTTCCTTTTCTCGACGTCGAAATTTTGAAGACTCTCTATCCGGGTTCGGGACTTGGCGGCGGCAGCGGCAATGGAGCGGCGATTTTGCGCTGGTTTGCGGGGGGAAGAAAAGGACTTCGGGACGACGTCAGGTGGCGGGACGCGGCTTTGAAAACGGGGGCCGACGTCCCCTTTTTGTTTTCCGGGATTCCCTGGGCCTTGGTTTCGGGGATCGGAGATGTTGTGGAGCCTTTGGAGCCTTTAAAATCGCGACTTCACGCATCAATCGTCTTTCCGAATTGGAGCGTAGGGACGGAAAACGCCTATGGTCAGTTGGATCGCCGATATGGAGGCGCCTATCCGGGCGTTTATCCGATGGATGAGCCCGCGGCGCGAACCGAGGCGAGTAACCTGTGCCGGAAGCTGCGTAACGAGGAACATTTAGGGCTTTTGCCCAACGATTTCGCCCCTGGACTTATGGATAAATTCCCCGACTATGGTAAGCTTTTCGATATATTTGAGAAAAACGGCGGCTGCGCTTGGGGAATAACCGGCAGTGGGGGAGCGGCCTTCGGGCTTTTTTACGAGGCGTTGAACCTTGTGACGTTCGATTGGCCTTCTTGGGTCAGACAGGTGTTGTCGGTCGAACTGCCCTGAAAGCATGAAAATTCGGAGCTACTAAAAGTATTCGTATGATCCTAATTTCAGGTTTTTTATCGAATTCGGGAAAGAGGTTTTCATTTTGCGTCGTCAATATCGACCTGTTGTGTTTTTGTCATGCGCGTTGCTGGGGTTTTTCTTCTTTTGGGGCGCTCAACGCGCCGAAAGCGCGGAGATTACGCTTTCGACGTTGTTTCAACGGCGTTCGTGGGCCGCGATGGATGAAGTGTACTCGGCGAGAAAAGAACCCACGGCGGTGGAACACGCTTTGATGGCCAACGCGTTGCGGATCCGAAACAAATGGAACGAGGCGGTCGCCATACTAGAAAAACACGCTGGCTCTTTTCCAGCGGAAGTCAAACCTTACGCCGATATGACCCTGCTATTGGGGTACGAAAAGCTGGGGAAACACCCAGAAGCCTTGAAGCTTGCGGCTCAGATGGAAAAAAGCGCTCCGGAAGAATTGCGCTATTATATCGCCTACGCGCAGCTTCGCCTGTTGGGGGACGGAGACCCCGAGGGAACGAAAAAAGCCTTGAACCGGATGCTCGAAACGGCGGAGACCAAAGATCGTAAGATCTCGACTCTCGTCCGCCTGATCAAGTTGCCGGGGGACCAGAGTTCCAATGCTTTGAAGCTGTTGGAGCTGCAGCCCACGAATAAAGAGGCTTACGACGTGTTGGCGGCGCGCCCCAAACCCTGGCCGCCGGCCGCTGTCCTGGCGATGGGAGAGTACGCTTACCTGAAACACGACTATAAGACGGCCATAACTCTTCTTGCGGCCATTTCTCAAAATACGGCGGGTTGGAGGAAGGCCGCCTATTATCGCGCCTATTCGCTGGACAAATCGAAACGTTACGCCGAAGCGCTAAAGTTATGGGGGTCTTTGGCGCTTGCGGGGAACGGTTACGCGGAAAGCTCCGTTCGGCGCATCGCCACGCTCGCGGGGAAGGCCGCGAAGGCGAACGCCGTCGCCACGCTGCGCAAAGTGGTCAAGGAACGTAAAGGCAAAGTTCAGGCTCGCGCAATGTCCGCTCTTGCGGGCTTGCTCGACGCCGCGGAGGCGAAGGAGATTGAAGACGGTTTGATACGGGCTTATCCCGATTCTACCAATACCGTCAAGATTCTATGGAAACGAGGTTGGGATTCGTGGAACGCCCAAAAGCTTGAAGAGGCCCTAAACTATTGGAAACGGGTTTACGCTCCCGGCCTGGATGCCGCATGGAGACCTCGAGTCCTGTACTGGATCGGGGCGGCTCAGATGTCTTTAGGGCAGACGAAGGACGCTGAAAAAACCTATTCCGCCCTGGTTCGCAACCATCCTTTGTCCTATTACGCATTTTTGGCCAAACCCGGCGCTCTCAAGCTGCTGGAGGGCGATCCCCCGGAGCTGACCTCCGAGCCGACGCTTCTCGAACAATGGGGGTTCGTTTACTACGCGAAGCTCAGAATGCAGCGCCCCAATGCCTCGGCTAAAGAACTGTACCGCTCGATCGGGCTTTCCGAATGGCTAGGCGAGGATGAGACTTATACGCAGGCCCGCCTTCTGACGCGTTATTTTGCGTCGGGGACGACGCTTTATCGTAAAGGATTGCGGCATCTTTATCCACGCCCTTTCAAAAAGCAAGTGGACGCGGCATGCGAACAGTACGGAGTGGAGGACAACTTCGTCTGGGCCGTCATGAGACAGGAAAGCGCTTTCAAGCCCAACGCGACCAGTTGGGCCGGAGCGTCGGGCTTGATGCAGTTGATGCCTGGGACGGCCAAAGACGAGGCGAAACGAATCGGTCTTCAGAAGTATGATATTTACAACGTTGCGGACAACGTCAATATGGGGGCGGCTCATTTAGCGCGCTTGGCCAAATCTTTCGAGCGTTCGGACTGGATCATGGCCGCCTACAACGCGGGAGCCGGAAACGCCCGAAAATGGCTGACGGATGGAAAACAGAACCTGGCCGTCGATTTTTGGATCGAACAGGTGCGCTTTGACGAGACCTGCGATTATGTTCAGAAAGTTTTGGGTAATTTAGAGACCTATCGCCTGCTTTACGGCGTTGGGAGCGCCGATGTGGCGTTTGCCGCGGAAGAGGCCGACTGAGAGACAATGGAGGCGTTTGGGGATGCTGGGGCTTTCTATCGACGGGCTTTGTCGCGCATGTCGCCGGAGGATCGAGAACGCGAACGAAGCCGGGATATCCCTTACGAGTACTCTTTGAGCGTTTTGAGCGCTTTTTTTTTCGAGACCGGGAAGCGCCAGGGGTGGTTGCTCGGTGACGGAACGAACGGTAGAAAAACGATCGTTTTGGCTGTTTCCGGTGGCGGAGATTCGATGGCCCTTTTGTGGCTATTTCGCACCTTTTATGAGGGGAAGGTTGTCGTCGCGCATTTGGAACATGGGATACGCGGCGAGGATTCCCTTTCGGACGCGCGCTTCGTCGAGGAGACGGTCGTTCGTTGGGGGCTCGAGGCGGAAATCCGCCACCTCGACGTTCCGATATTGCTGGAGAGGGGCGAATCGCTGGAGGCCGGAGCGCGACGGTTGCGCTACGCGTTTTTGGAATCCGTGGCGCGGGGGCGCGGCGCTTTGGGCGTCGCTTTAGGGCACAATAGGGAGGACGTTGCCGAAACCGTTTTATTCAACCTCCTACGCGGCGCGGGGGTCCGGGGCGTTACAGGGATGTCCGAGAGGAGAGGGATTTTTTTCCGGCCGCTTTTAAATTGTTCGCGCGAGTTTTTGCGGGCTCTGTTGAACTATCGAGGGGTCGAATGGAGAGAGGATCGGTCGAATTCGAGCAACGACCATACGCGCAATTTTATACGCAACGAGTTGTTGCCGCTTGCCGCGAGAAAAGTCAACGCGAAGGCCCTCGATCACCTGGTGGCGTTTGCCGAGGAAATGCGTTATTATCGGGAAGAAGAAGAAGTTCGCGGCGCCGCCCTCCTTGAAGCCGTGGGGGTCGATATGTCGAAGGCCTGTGGAATGGCGGGCGGATGCAGCGCAGATCGAGAGAAACTAGGGGCCCTTTCCCTATGGGAGAGGGCTATTCTACTTCGAGAGGTCGGACGCCGCCTGGATCTTCCGACGCTTTCACGCGGGCGTAGCCGAAGGCTGGCGCTTCTGATGGAGGGGCGAAGGCGATTCGAGTTTCAATGGGGAGAGGGAGTGTCCGTTTGGGGAAGCCGGAGTCGGATAAGCTGGACCAAGGTCGAGGAGCGATAGCGAATGATGGTGAATGATAGCGAATGGTAGCGAATACGGAGAGAACGGACCCCGATTACAAAATAGGTAAAGCGCTGTTTTCTGAAAAGGAGATAGGCGATCGGGTGCAACTGTTGGCGAATAAGATCGTGTCCGAGATGTCTGGACGCGATTTGTTGGTCGTGGGGATCTTGAACGGAGCCGTGATTTTTCTGTCGGACCTGGTGCGCCGTATGCCGGCGGAGTTCAATGTTAAAATAGATTTCATGTCGATTTCCTCTTATGGCAACGCAGCCAAAAGCAGCGGGGTCGTGCGGA
The DNA here is from genome assembly GCA_031274425.1 of Synergistaceae bacterium. Classification (GTDB taxonomy): domain Bacteria; phylum Synergistota; class Synergistia; order Synergistales; family Aminobacteriaceae; genus JAISLU01. Next base: position 10,531 of record JAISQE010000020.1, read on the forward strand.
TCCTCAAGGACATCGGCAGCGATATCGAGGGACGGGACGTCCTGGTCGTCGAGGACATCATTGATACCGGACTGACGTTGTCCTACCTTCTAAATATCATGTATACGCGTAAACCGGCGCATCTTCGCACCTGCGTCTTGCTGGACAAACAGGAAAAGCGCGAGGTAGCGGTGAAGGTCGATTATTGTGGCTTCGTCATTCCCGATGTGTTTGTGGTGGGTTATGGGTTGGATTATGGAGGGAAATGGAGGCATTTGCCGGATATACGGGCGGTGGATTTTTAGATTTTCCCGCATAAAGAAGTAAGCGACCGGCAACCGATGGTATTTCGCTGTGCTCATTGGCCGTCTGCTTATGTTAGAATCACAAAGTTGGATTTTATACGGAAGATAGGAGAGGCGGCGATGCTTTGGGGCGGGTGGTGAAGAATCTAGGTTTGTACCTGATTCTTATCGTTTTGGTGGTCAGCCTGGTGAATATGTTTTTGACGCCGGCTCAAACGCAGCAGCAATATATCGAGATCAGTTACACTTCGTTTTTGTCGGAACTGGAGGCGGGGCGCGTCAATGTTTTATCGATCAGGAACAACACGTTGCCCGGCGAATCCAGTTCCGCGACATTGCGCGGCGAGTTGAGGGACGGCAGTAGATTTTTGACCTATGGGGTGGATGTCGGCAACTTGGCGGCCGAAGCGGCGAAGAAAGGCGTCATCGTAACCATTGAGGCGCCTCAGAAGACATCATGGTGGGTCACGATTTTGTCCTCGCTTTTCCCCACGCTTTTGTTGATCGGGGTCTGGATTTTCTTCCTCTACAACATGCAGGGCGGCGGGGGCAAAGTCATGTCCTTTGCGAAAAGTAAGGCGAAATTGTTTCTGGACAACCGCCCGAAAGTCACGTTTGCGGATGTGGCTGGCTGCGACGAGTCCAAGGAGGAGCTGCAGGAGGTCATTCACTTTCTGAAAGACCCCGCGAAGTTCACCAAACTTGGGGCGAAAGTGCCGAGGGGCGTTTTGTTGCTAGGGCCTCCCGGTACCGGAAAGACGCTTTTGGCTCGTGCCTCGGCGGGGGAGGCGGACGTCCCGTTTTTCAGCGTCAGCGGTTCCGATTTTGTCGAAATGTTCGTCGGTGTGGGCGCGGCGCGCGTGCGTGACCTTTTTGATCAGGCCAGGCGTTACCAGCCATGCCTCATTTTCATCGACGAAATGGACGCTGTGGGTCGCCACAGAGGGGCAGGGCTTGGAGGCGGACACGACGAGCGCGAGCAAACTCTGAACCAGTTGCTCGTGGAGTTGGATGGTTTCGACGATTCCAGCAGCACGATTTTGATCGCGGCTACGAATCGACCGGATATTTTGGATCCCGCGTTGTTGCGCCCAGGGCGTTTTGATCGTCATATCGTGGTGGATCGGCCGGACGTCAATGGACGCGAGGCGATTCTCAAGGTGCACAGCAAGGACAAAAAGATCGGAAGCGATGTGGAGCTTGGGGTATTGGCTCGCCGGACGCCCGGTTTCGTAGGGGCCGACCTTGCGAATCTGGTCAATGAAGCCGCGCTTTTGGCCGCGCGCCGCAATAAAGACAAGATCGGCATGGACGAGTTCGAGGAGGGAATCGAGCGCGTTATGGCGGGACCGGAGCGCAGAAGTCGATTGATAAGCGACAAGGAAAAAAAGATCATCGCGTATCACGAGGTCGGACATTCTATCGTAGCAAACAAACTGCCCGGCAGCGATCCCGTGCACAAGATCTCGATCGTGCCCCGCGGACATGCGGCTTTGGGTTACACGCTGCAACTTCCTGAAGAAGATCGATTCCTGGTCTCACGGACGGAGATGTTGAATCGTATCAGCATACTGCTCAGTGGACGCGTCGCCGAGGAATTGACGTTCGGCGACGTCACTAGCGGCGCGGCCAACGACCTCGACCGTTCGACGAAGACCGCCCGCCAGATGGTGACGGAGCTGGGGATGAGCGATCGATTGGGCTTGGTGAAATTAGGGCGCAAGCACGAGGAGATTTTCCTGGGACGCGATATCTCCGAAGATCGCGATTATAGCGAAGAGGTGGCCTACGCCATCGACCAGGAGGTTAAGGCGATCATCGATTCTTGTTATGCCAAAGCTAGGGAGATCCTGACGGAAAATCAGGCGCTTCTGGACAAGATCGCGGGAATATTGTTGGCGCGCGAGACTTTGGACGGGAAAGAGTTCGAAGCCCTGATGAACGGGGAGGAACTTTGCGATAAACCCGAGGAGAAAGAAACGGGGGAGGCACAGGAAATTGGAGTGGAAACCGAGTCGATCGTACCGGAAACAGATACCGTCGACCAACCTTTGCCCGCGGAAAAAATAGATAAGTTGCCTAAAAATGAGTTTTTAGCATAAACGGCGTAACTATTTATGCAGGCAAAAAGCCGGAATCGAAGAGCGTATTTCTTCGTATTCCGGCTTTCGGATTCTTTCCTTGTTTTTACTTGACAGATAGGGATTTTTTTTGATATTATCGCCTGCGTGTCTTCTGCACAGGGGGTAATTTTGTGCCTTTAAATGAGCTTGCCGTTCCGGAAAGAGTCGTGGGCGAAAGAGAAGTTCGTCGTGCGATGGATAAAAATCTTCTCAGGAAGATTTTTATTGCCATAGACAGCGACGCGAAAATTATTAAAGGCTTTTTGATGTCCGCGACAGAGTTCGGCATCGAAGTGGAAGAAGTTGATTCCAAATTGAAGCTCGGTAGGGCTTGTGCTATAGATAGATCGGCTGCCGTGGCAGGTTTGTTGAAACAATGAACAATGTTTTGCCGTGGACTAGCCTATAAATTGTCAACAAATATCTAGAAGGAGGAGATTCTGTGCCGACAATCAACCAGCTTGTCCGTCATGGACGTTCGGAGAAGCGCGCCAAAAGCGACTCTCCCGCTTTACAGGGAAATCCTGCGAGACGGGGAGTGTGTACAAGGGTGTATACCGTGACTCCCAAGAAGCCGAACTCGGCTTTGAGGAAGGTGGCTCGCGTACGCTTGACCAACGGAATCGAGATCACATCTTATATTCCAGGGATTGGACACAACCTGCAGGAGCACTCTGTGGTGCTCGTCCGCGGAGGACGCGTGAAGGATCTTCCCGGTGTGCGCTACCATATCGTACGTGGCACGCTCGACTGTGGCGGAGTGGAAAACAGAAAACGCAGCCGTTCGAAATACGGTGCGCGTAGGCCGAAGAAGAGCTAGTTCAGGAAGGAGATTTACGATGCCTCGTAAGGGTCATGTGAGAAAGCGGGAAGTCGTGCCGGACACGCGTTTCGGCAACCCTGCGGTTGCTAAGTTTATCGCCAGCCTGATGAAAGGCGGCAAGAAAAGCATCGCTGAGAGAATTTTGTATGACGCTTTGGATAATGCTGCGGAGAAACTCGGCGCGGAGCCGTTCGATGTGTTCGAAAAAGCGATGACTAACGTGGCTCCTCAAATTGAGGTTCGTCCACGTCGTGTGGGAGGCGCCACGTATCAAGTACCGGTGGAGGTTACGCCCGAAAGAGGGCAGCTTCTTTCCATTCGTTGGATTTTATCTTACGCCCGTTCCAAAAAGGGTATGCCGATGTCGGAGCGTTTGATGCGAGAGTTGATGGATGCCTACAAGAACGAGGGCAGTTCCATCAAGAAACGTGAAGACACGCATAAAATGGCGGAAGCCAATAGAGCGTTTGCGCATTATCGTTGGTAATTCCTCAGTAAGAACAGACATCCCTCGCAAGCTGGGGTGTTTTTTAATGAGTGGGGTAAGTGTTTATATAGTGGAAAAGTTTTGGAATTCTGTATCGGGCAGGTGCTGTTTTTTTGGATATTACGAGGCTTAGAAACATAGGAATTGCGGCCCATATCGACGCCGGAAAGACGACGACGAGCGAACGGATTCTTTATTATACGGGGCGCAATTATAAAATCGGAGAAGTTCATGAAGGCGCGGCCACGATGGACTGGATGGAGCAAGAGAGGGAACGTGGGATCACGATTACCTCTGCTGCTACGACATGTGTTTGGAGAGATCATACGATCAACTTGATTGATACGCCCGGCCACGTGGACTTTACGGTCGAAGTCGAACGGTCGTTGCGCGTGTTGGATGGAGCGGTTTCCGTCTTTTGCGCCGTGGGCGGAGTAGAGCCCCAGTCGGAAACAGTTTGGCGTCAAGCCGATAAGTACCATGTTCCGCGCATCGCGTTCGTCAATAAAATGGATCGTATCGGCGCGGATTTCGACGCGGTCGTCGCCGCGCTGAAAGATCGCTTGGGCGCTAACGCTGTTCCCATTCAGATACCCATCGGCGCGGAGGAAGATTTTGTCGGAGTGGTGAACCTGATCGACCAGAAGGCCGTGATGTTTAGCGGTGAACTTGGCCAACCGCCCAGCATAGCGCCGATTCCCGCGAAAATGGCCGACATGGCCAAAGCGGGTCGTGACTTCATCATTGAGGCCATTTCGGATTTCAGCGACGATATCATGACCTTGTACCTTGAGGGTAAGGAAGTCGGAAGCGATTTGATTCGCAAAGTCCTTCGGGATGCGACGATTTCGCTCAAGGCCGTGCCGGTTCTCTGTGGGTCCGCGTTCAAGAATAAAGGCGTGGAACTCGTGCTCGACGCTGTCGTCGATTATCTGCCGTCTCCGGTGGATTTGCCTTCCATTAAGGGGGCCCGCCCCGACGAGCCGGAAAGCGTCGTGGAGCGTCATGGAGACCCTAAGGAACCCTTCACGGCTTTGGCTTTCAAGGTGGCGGTGGACCCGTTTTTAGGCAAATTGATTTTCCTGCGCGTTTACTCGGGAACCTTGGAAAAGGGTAGCACCATTTACAACGCCAGCTCCGGGCAAAGAGAACGTATTGGGCGTATCATGCGCATGCATTCCAACAAACGCGAGGATATCGAAGCCATGGAGGCGGGGATGATTGTGGCGGTCCCGAGCCTCAAAAATACCAAAACGGGTGACACGCTTTGCCTCGAGAACAATCCTATCGTTCTCGAAAGCCTCGAATTCCCTGAATCCGTTATTTCTCTTTCCGTGGAGCCCGCGACACAGGGAGATAAAATGAAGCTCTCCAAAGGATTGGTCGCGCTGGCCGACGAAGATCCGACTTTCCGTGTCCGCACGGATGAGGAAAGCGGACAAACGATCATTTCGGGTATGGGCGAGCTGCACCTCGAAATTATCGTCGACCGTCTGAAGAGGGAGTTTGGAGTGGACGTCAAGGTCGGCAGACCGCAGGTCGCTTATCGTGAAGCCATTCAGAAACCCTCCTCGGCCGAGGGCAAATATATTCGGCAATCGGGTGGCCGCGGTCAATACGGACATGTCGTCTTCGAGGTAGAACCATTGGCGGAGAACAAGGGCTACGAGTTCGAGGACAAGATCGTAGGGGGCGTCGTTCCCAAAGAATACATCGCGGCGGTGCAAAAAGGGCTGGAAGAGGCCATTCAAAGCGGTATCCTCGGCGGATATCCCGTTATCGGCATAAAAATCGCGCTTGTGGATGGAAGTTACCACGAGGTCGACAGCTCGGAGATGGCTTTTAAAATCGCGGCCTCTCTGGGTTTCAAAGAAGCGATGAAAAAGGCCTCTCCGATTTTGATGGAGCCCATTATGTCTGTCGAGGTGGTGACGCCGGAGGATTACGTGGGGGACGTTATCGGGGATTTGTCCTCTCGTAGGGGGCGTATCGAGGGGATGGATATGAGAGCGAATGCGCGTATCGTCAAATCGTACGTGCCTTTGGCAAGTATGTTCGGTTACGCGACCGACCTCAGGAGCAAGACGTCGGGGAGGGCGAACTACACGATGCAGTTCGATCATTATGAGCCGACGCCAGCCGACGTAGCGGAAAAAGTTTTGAAAAGATAGTTCCTTAAAAGGGATCGTCATGGCGAGCCCTAAAAATTTATAGGAGGGAATTTCAGTTATGGCAAAGGAAAAATTTGATCGTAATAAGCCGCATTTGAACATCGGCACGATCGGACATATCGACCACGGCAAAACGACGCTGACGGCGGCGATCACGAAATGCCTTGCGACGCAGAAACTGGCGGAGTTTACGGCTTACGACATGATCGACAAAGCGCCCGAGGAGCGCGAGCGCGGGATCACCATCAATATCGCCCACGTGGAGTACCAGACGGACAAGCGCCACTATGCGCACATCGACTGCCCGGGACACGCGGACTACATCAAAAACATGATCACGGGCGCGGCGCAGATGGACGGGGCGATCTTGGTCGTGAGCGCGGCCGACGGCCCTATGCCTCAGACGCGGGAGCACGTGCTGCTTGCCCGTCAGGTCAACGTTCCGGCCCTAGTGGTTTTCATGAACAAGACGGATCAGGTCGACGACCCGGAGCTTCTGGACCTGGTGGAGATGGAGATCCGTGAGCTTCTGAGCAAATACGAGTTCCCCGGCGACGACATTCCGATAGTGAGGGGCTCCGCGCTCGAGGTGATGGAGAAGGGGAACGGAACGAAAGACGATCCGGTCTCCAAGCCTATTTGGGAGCTGATGGACGCATGCGACAACTACATTCCCGAGCCGGTGCGCGA
>JAISQE010000024.1 GCA_031274425.1 Synergistaceae bacterium
GGCTTGATAAATGCAGGCGGCTTTGGAAAAACTGCGAACGCCTCATTAAAACATCGCTGAACATGGTTAAACTGGCGTTTGTATCTTTGCTATTAAAAAGATATTAGACAGGCTCTTAGAAGGGGCGAATACGAAGATCCGAGTATTACAAAGGCGAGCCTATGGTTTTCGGGACCAGGAATATTTGAAGTTAAGAATCTATGCCTTGCATGAAAACACATTTAAAACTGCTATATGAACACAGTTATAACAACCATGAACACAAATCTAGAAAGAGCCGTACAAGTGTACGATAATCTTTTGGTTGTCTAACAGCGCGTCAGAACATGCGTTTTTTCCAGAGCCAGTAAGCGGCGACGCCGCTGAGGCCGACGGCCAGACCCATGATCCACAGAAAACCATGAGACGTTTCGCTCCAGGGTACCCCGACGTTCATGCCCCAGAAGCTGGAGACGACCGTGGGGATCGAGATGATGATCGTCATCGAGGCCAGGAATTTCATGACGATGTTCAAATTATTCGAAATGATCGAGGCAAACGCGTCCATCATTCCCCCCAACACGTCGCTGTAAACCCGCACCATGTCGTAGGCCTGGTCGTATTCGACGATGACGTCCTCCAGCAGGTCTTCATCCTCCTCCCGGACCTTCACCAATTCCTGAAACTGGACGTTGTTCAGCATCCGCACCAGTTTGTCGACCGCCACTCGGTTGCTGCGGAGGGCGCCCGTGAAAAAAGTCATTCCCTTTTCCAGGTCCATCAATTTGAAAAGCTCTTCGTTTTTCATCGACTGGCGCAGGGCCTCCTCGATGCGGTCGGACATGCGATTCATCTCGTTGATGTACTGCAGGTAGGTGCTGGCCGTCTTATAAAGGATCTGCAGAAGGAACCGAGTGCGTTTCCATGTGCAGAAGCCGCTCACGCCGCCCTTCGGGCCAGGCAGGATATCGTTTTCTTCCAGGCAGACGGTGATAAACGCGTTGTCCGTAATGATGATGCCCAGAGGCAGGGTGTCGAAGTCGAAACTTTCGGGGTGTTTGGGAATATTGATGACCAACAGCATGCAGGCGGTGTTTCCGCTGTCCTCGTCCGCTTCCTCGAAATCGATGCGGCTCGACTCCTCCACGTCCATCGCCGCGGCAAGGAAATCCAGAGGCACGGAGACCAGGCGAGCGATGTCCTCCAATTCCCGGCGCGTCGGGGCAACGGCGTTGATCCAGCTTCCCGGACGCAGGTTGTCCAGCGACAGTTCCTCGTGCCCCAGGGCCTTGCTGTGAGTGTGCGTTCTCAGTACCGTAATCAAGACGATCCCCCCGACTCCGAAAAAACGAAACTCGATCCGACGCGACTCCTCGGTATTCCACACAAAACGTTTATCGGAGATCTATCGCGACGCGCGCTCAATCTCTTGGCACGCCAAAAAGAAGTCGTTTTGAGACGCTATGACGAACCTTCCCAACGATCCCTGAAAATTTTTGTAGTCCGCGCATCTGACGGAACAACCGCATACCGCGAGCGCAAAATCCGGCGAGGAGCCAGGAGCGTCCGCATGCGCGAAAGGTATCGACGGAAACATCTCTTGAATGCGCTTCACCAAAGCGGCGCGGTCATAGCTCGCGTTGCAGCCGCCGCAATATTTCACTCGAACGATCAAGACGCCACCTTCCCAATGCCCCGTTTACCTCCATCACATGTCATATGATACCTCATATGACGCTCCAGCGGAAGCGGCGCGTACTTCGGGCGCAAGCCGACAATGAAGGCTGTTGCACTGGCGCGTACAACAGCCCCCGACTTTAGAATTTGCTTTTGAAGCGCTTCTCGAACTCCTCGATCAGGCTCGGGCGAAAATCGGGATGGGCGATTCCGATCAATGCCCTCGCCCGCTCGCGCAGCGTCCTGTACTTCAATTGCGCCACTCCGTGCTCGGTAACCACGTAGTTTACGTCATACCGCGACGTCGTCACCGAAGCGCCGGTGTCGATCAGCGTGACGATCTTCGACACCTTCCCCCCCTGGGCCGTGGAGGGCATGGCCATGATCGTGCGCCCGTTTTTGCTCATGTTGGCCCCGCGGACGAAGTCCACCTGGCCCCCCACTCCGCTGATCTGACGCAGGCCCACGCACTCGGAGACCACCTGGCCGAAAAGGTCCACCTGGACGCAGGAGTTGATGGAAACCAGGTTGTCGTTCTGGGCGATCACCGCCGGGTTGTTCACGTAGTCGACGGGCATCATCTGAACCGCGGGATTGTCGTGGACGTAGTCGTAAAGCCTCCGCGTCCCCATGAGGAAGGTGACGACGCTCTTTCCGGCGTTGACGCTCTTGCGCTTGTTCGTGATGATCCCCGCCTCGACCAGCTCCAGCACTCCGTCCGAGATCATCTCGGAGTGTATTCCCAGGTCCCGCTTGTCCTTCAGGGAGAGCAGCACCGCGTCGGGGATCGCTCCGATTCCCAATTGCAGCGTGTCCCCGTCCCGCACGAGAGAGGCGCAGTTCTTGCCGATCGCTCGCTCCACCTCGGAGATCTGGGGAGGCTGCAGTTCGATCAAGGGCGTATCGTGTTCGACGATGTGGTCCAGCCGGCTCACGTGGATAAACGAGTCCCCCATCGTGCGGGGCATGTTCTTGTTGATCTGAGCGATGCGGATATCCGCCACGTCGGCCGCCGGTTTCGTATAGTCCACGGAAATCCCGTAGCTGCAAAAACCGTGCGCGTCGGGGGGCGACAGGTGCATCAGCGCCACGTTCGGATGCAGCGTCGTGCGCAGCAGATCGGGGACCTCCGAGAAGAATACCGGGGTAAAATCCCCCCGCCCTTCCTCGATGGCCTTTCTGGTGCTTCCTCCGAGAAAGAGGCTGTTGTGCCGGAAATGTTTTTCCATTTCGGGCCGGCAGTAGCCCGCCCCCCCCATGGCGACCATGTGGACGATCTCCACGTTCTCGTACCTTTCGGCGTTCTCGACCATGGCGTCCAACAGGGCGGAGGGCTCCCCGCACGCGTGGGTCACCACCACCCTGTCGCCGCTTTTGATGTGCGATACGGCCTCCTGCATACTGCAAAGTTTGCTTTTATACTCGTCTTTCCAGCTCATGTCACTCGCTCCTTGTTTTATATTTTTCCATGATCTGCTTGTTGGCGTCGAGAGGGGGTGAAATTTCGTCAGGGATAAGACTTTTGTAACTGTGCCCGCCCAGCCGTTTTTTGAGTTCTTCCTGCGCCGCCGCAAGGACGTCGGGGTTGGCGATGAGATCCACGGCGGAGTTGGCGAGAATTTTTGCCGTGTACCCTATGGCTTTTTTGCCGATGCTGCTTCCCGAAGTAGCGGTAATGGTCCAGTGATGCAGCGGCCCCGGATAGATGGCCGGCAAAAACATGGCTGTGGGAGCGATCCACGAGTACTCCGAATTATCGCTCACATAAGTGTCCTGTTGCGAGGGGGGCAGCTCTCCCTGCACGATGCCCGCGGGCTCCAGGCCGGCGTTTTTTTGCAGCCCTTTCGCGAACTCATGTTCTTCCTCGGTGATGGGCAATTGGCCGAACGCGAGATAGTTGTCATGCACGACCTGGGCTAAAGTGTCGTTGGGTATCTTCTCATGAATCGCCGTAACGAGCTCCGATTTCACCGTGGTCCCCGTGGCGAGGGCGGCGCCCTCCGCGCACTTGTCGAGCCGTTCCATCGCGTCGCTCATGACGTCCGTCGAACTGAAGCGGCCGACGAACCAGATAGTGCTTTTATCCGGGACGACGCTGGGGAACTCGGGACCCACATCGGAGAACGTGTAATTGAACGTGTTGAATGTAGCCGCCCCCTCGATTCCGGGCTTGACGTGCTCGCGCAGTATTTCGGCGGCGTGACCCATCAGTACGCAGGCGTCCAGGGCGCTCCTGCCGTTCCAAGGCGAGTTGCCGTGAGCGGTTTTCCCTTTGAAATGATAATACTTGTTGAAGTACGCGTTGCTGCTTTTGTTGACCATCGTGTTGTCCAGAGAGGGATGCCAGTCCAAGAAGGCGTCCACGTCGTCGAAAAGCCCCGCCCTGGCCATGAAGGGTTTGCCGATGCACGTTTCTTCCGCCGGAGTGCCGAACATTTTGATGGCGCCCGTCAGCGCGAATTTTTCCATGGCGTAGCGGAAGGCGATTCCGGCCTCCAGGGCCGTCGTTCCCAGAAGGTTGTGTCCGCAGCCGTGACCGGGAGCGCCCTCGATGACGGGATCCTTCGCGGGAGAAACTTTTTGGGAAAGCCCCGGCAAGCAGTCATACTCCACGCTGAAAGCGATAACGGGCTTGCCGCCGCCATACGTGGCCACAAAGGCCGTGGGCATACCGGCAACCCCCGTCTCCACCTTGAATCCATGCTTCGCCGCCAGGTCCGTCAGGATTTTCACGGCCTTGAATTCCTGCATGCCCAACTCGGGATTGTCGAATATATACTCGGCGCAATCGATAAATTCGCCTTTATTCTGCTCTATCCATTCGTTAATGAACTGTTTTACCCTCGCCGTATCCATCGCCGTATCCATGCAAACCACTCCTTTGTCCTTCACTTGCCGCTCGAGGGAGCGTTTCGCCCCGCGGCCGGGGTTACCATGTTCTTGAGGTCAAAGAAGCCGATCACCGAGAAAAGCAAGAACATCCCGAGGCCGAAGATCAAAAGCACCCAGAAGAGGGGAACGGTGATCGCCTTGATTTGAAAGGCAAGGTAGTAAAGCACCACCAACGCCGGAGAAGCGGTCGCTATTCCCCAGCCCAGCTTGGACACCGAGGTCTTGGCGCCGTAGTACACAAAGATGCCGCCGCCCTGTTCGCCTTTGAAGTCCGGCGATTCGGCGTACATCTCCTTGCTGAGCACGGCGTAGTTGGTGACGTCGGATACGGCTTTGGCGTCCGCCTTGGTCGCCAGGGAGACGACAATCATGAGAGGGAAGGAAACCATGAGGCCCACATGGGCCGCGTGCAGCCCGTGCATCAAGCCTCCGGGGCTGCCCGCGTTGAGCCAGGCGTACATGGCCCAGGCAAAGGCGCTGACGCCGCCGCCGACACAGGAGGCAATGGCGCCTTGCGCGGTGGAGCGCCGCCAGAACCAGGCCGCGAACACCGAAGCCATGACCGCGGAGATGACCAGAGCCTGAGTCAAGGACCAGAGCGGCACCAGGATCGGGAGCCACAACGCGCCCGCGATGCCGATGATCACCACGACGATGCAGGATATCCGGCTGGCGTAGAGGCCTTCCTCATCCGTGAACTTCCCTTTTTTGATGGCTTTTTGGTAGATGTCGCGCGAAATGATGGTCACGCCGTTCATGGCGAAGCTCGACCCGCAGGAGATAATGGTCATCAGGAGGCCGATGATGATGAACGAGCCGACTTCCACGCCCGCATAGGTGAACGTGAACCAAGAATACAGGCCGTCCGCGCTGATCTTGCCGGCGCCGCTGCCGATCGGGGGGATCGTCAGAATGCCCTCCTGCTGGGCGGCGTAGAGAATGAGGCCGGCGGTGATGGGGATGATGGCGAAAAGCATTCCGGCGAACTGCCCCATCATCTGGGCGTTGGTGCCGACTCGGGGGGTCTTGCCCATGTAGGAATACATGTAGAGCCAGGGGTCGACCAGATAAAAAAGACCCAGAGTCAATATCCACACCGTGACCATGGAGAAATTGGCCTCAAACATGTTGATGTATCCCCCCGTGGCGTGTTTGAACACCAGATCCAGGCTTCGGGTGGGGTCGCCGACCACTTTGAAAAGCGCGTAAAGAAACAAAAACACGCCCAACGTTTGGAGAATGCCCTGGAGCCATTGGGTGAGTATGGCCGAGTACTGCCCCGCGGTGATGATGTACAGCAAGATGAGCACGGCGGAAACGAGAACGCCCATCCAGATGGGCAGGTCGAAAGCCACTTGCAGGACGGCGGCGATGGCCAGAAACTGCATGCCGGTCAAAATCGCGGGGCGCAGGATGGCGAAACAGGCGATGGGCAGACGAAGCCGTTCGCCGTAGCGGGCGCAGACGAAGTCCGTCATCGTGATGGCGTCATGTTTTCTGCCGAAGTAGTTGAGTCTGCGCGCGAAAATCAGGAAGTAAATGATAAGAAAAACGCCAGGAGCGAGAATGGGCCAGACGTTGGACATCCCCCCCGTGTAACCGATGCCCGTCCAGCCGGAGATGCTGGCGCCGCCGACGGCTCCGCCGATTATGGCGCTGGCCTGCAGCCAGAACGGCACGCCGCGCCCCGCCATCAGAAATCCGGACGCGGTCGTGACCCGTTTCTGATACCACATGCCCAGGAAAACGAAACCGACAAGGAGCACAAAAGAAATAGTGCCGGCGTAAAAGATAATTTCACTTTTCATTTACTTCACCTCGTTCTATAGGTTATATAGCCGTTTACGTAAAACTCGAATATAGCTTGTTTTAAGCTATTCTAACTTCATGCCTTTCAATCTTCATGCCTTTCATTCTTTATGCCTTTCATTTGATCCAGCATAAAAACTTTTGCGGCAACCACCGCCGCCGCGAGATATTATGCCGTCGCCTTGCGCAGCGCGTTTTCCAGAATGCCCAGCCCTTCGTCGAAAACCTTGTCTTCGATGGTCAGCGGGTAGAGCAGCCGGAGGACGTTGTAGTGAGGGCCGCAGCTCAACACCAGCAATTTGTTTTCGAAGGCGATGTCCCGCGCTTTTTTGACGAAAGCGGGGTCGGGTTCGCCCGTTCCGGGTTTCAGAAATTCCATGGCCACCATGGAGCCCGGCCCGCGCACCTCGGCGAGCTGGGGCACGTCGGCCTTCAGTTTTTCCAGGCGGGACTTGCAGATTTCGCCGAGTTTCCGGGAGCGCTCGCAAAGATTTTCCTCGGCAAAAACGTCCAGGACGGCGTTCACCGCGGCCAGGCTCAAAGGGTTGCCGACGTAGGTGCCGCCAAGGCCGCCCGGATCGGGAGCGTCCATGATCTCCGCCTTGCCGGCGACGCCGGAGACGATGAAGCCGCCGCCCAGGGATTTGGCCATGACGATGATGTCCGGATACGCGTCGTAGTGTTCCGAGGCGAACATTTTGCCCGTGCGCCCGAAGCCGCACTGCACTTCATCGTGGATGAGGACGATGCCGTGTTTGTCGCACAGCTCGCGCATGGCGCGGACGAACTCGGCGGGCGCCGGGTTGAAACCGCCCTCGCCCTGCACGGGTTCGTAGATGACGGCGGCCACGCGCTTGGCCTCGATGGCGTCGTGCAGCAGCCTGTCGATGGCCTCGATGGAATCTTGCACGCCGACCTTGTGGAGAGCGTTGGGGAAGGGCACATGGTACACGTCGCCGGGGAAGGGGCCGAATCCCAGTTTGTAGGGCGCCACCTTGCCGGTCAAGGCCAGGGTCATCATGGTGCGCCCGTGGAAGCTGGAGTTGAACGCGATGATCCCCGCCCGTCCCGTGTGGCATCGAGCGATCTTGACGGCGTTTTCCACGGCTTCCGCGCCGGAGTTGAAAAAAGCGCATTTTTTTTGCCCTGGTCCGGGGATCAGCGCGTTGATGCGTTCCGCGGCGGTGATGTAAATTTCATGCGGGACGATCTGGTAACTGGTGTGGCTGAATCTGTCCAGTTGAGCGGCGACGGCGGCCCGCACTTTCGGGTGCAGGTGCCCGGTATTGAGCACGCCGATGCCGCCGTAGAAATCGATGTAGCGATTGCCTTCCACATCCCAGATCTCCGCGTTCTTGGCCCGCTGCGCGTAAATCGGCCACCCGACGCCCTGCCCTTTGGGAGTGGCCGCAAGACGCCGCGCCTCCAATTCCTGGTTCTTTCCCATGTTCAAATCCTCCTCGGTATATTCCGCCCGTTACAGGCAATTCCTGTAGATCGTTTCGATCTCCTCCTGGGAGAGGGGAATCGGATTGTTGTTCAAAAGGCGCTGCTGCCCTTGTATGACCGACTGGGCCATCTCCGCGCACTTGTTCTCGTCCACGCCGAGTTCGCTGATCGGCTGGGGGGCAAGGATGCGGTTCACCAGCTCGAAGAACTTTTCCCAGACGGCGGGCCGCGGGCAGTTCAGGATGTCCGACAGAATTTCCTCCAGCGGGGAAAGGTCGGCCCCCAGTCGCTGATAGGCCTCGAAAACCGCCTTGAAGACCAAGGCGTTCGCCTTGCCGTGCGGCACGTGGTAGATGGCCCCCAGGGGATAGGAAAGGGCGTGCACGGCTCCAACCCCCGCGTTGCCGAAGGCGATTCCCGCCATCGTGCTCGCCGTCAGAAACGTTTGCAGCTCGCGCGGCAGAGTTTTGGCTTTTGAGCCGCTCGCGTCCGCCAGATCGATGTATCCTTTCAGAATGCGCCTCGTCGCGGCCTCTCCCAGAGTCCGCGTGAACACGTCGGCCTTCGGCGAGACATGCGACTCCATCGCGTGGATCAGCGCGTCGACCGAGCTGGTCGCAAAAACCTCGTACGGCAATGTGCGCAGCATATCCCCGATCAAAACCGCCTCGTCCGGAAAAAGGGCGGGGATGGCGAGTCCCATTTTCGTCTGTTTTTTCTTGAAAGCGACGATGGAAATGTTGGTGACTTCGCTGCCGGTCCCGCAGGTCGTGGGGATGACGAGCAGCCGGCGTTTGCGGGGAAGCGTCGCGCCCTTTTCGAAAATCTCCTGGCAGCGAAGCCCCTCGCCGAACACGGAAAGTTTCGCGACGTCGATGACGGTGCCTCCCCCGATGGCGACTACGCGTTCATAGTCCTTGCCGTTCTGTTTCTTCTTGCTCTCGATGGCTTCCAGCACGGCGTCCACCATCTCGTCGCTGGGTTCCCCCCCGCCGTACTTCTCCTGGTATAAAACGTCGCAGGGCGAGGGTTTCCCGTCAAGCTGCGGCGTCAACACATATTCGTTGGTCAGGATCAGGTCGCTTTCCCCGATCCGCCATTCGCTCAAAAACTTTTCGAAGCCGCCGCACTCGGAAATATTGGTTTTAACAAAAAAACTCATATCCTTACCTCCTCCGTCATGTTCCGCCCTCGACTTCAAAATCGGTAACCACGTAGGGAACAAAGACCGTCCGGCCTCGGCCGGACGGTCGGAATTCAGCGGTTTTTCATCAGCGCGCGCGCCATCTCCAGCAGTTCGTCGGAAACGCCGGCGGCCAGCGCGACGCTCTCGACCTCGGGGACCGCCGCCCGCACCTCCGCCGCGACCAATTGCTCCACGTCGAACACGGCAGAAGGGCAGTTGTTGCAGTTTCCCCGCATCTTTACCCTCAAAGCGCCGTTTTCGAAGGACATCACGCGAACGTCCCCGCCGTGTTCCCGCAATACGGGGCGCACGCTCTCGTCAAGAACCCGCTCGATCGAGTCGAGCACCGTGGGAGACGACAACGTTCTTTTCGTCCTTTATTTCTTGATGCCGGCGATCTTTTTGGCCAGTTCTTTCTTCGCCGGAATATTGCCCTGGCGCGCTATCATGATCCTCTGGGCCTGGGGCGAACCGGCTCCGTGCATCGACTCCGTCCTGTAGCCGACGGCCGCCGTGCCGAGGGAGAGGTTTTCGATGAGGCGCAGGACGCGCATTCTGTCCTCCGTGGAGACCCCCGCCACTCCCTTGAGGTATTTTTCCACGATGGGCCCTAGTTTGGGGTCGTGCAGGTCCTTCTCGGAGGGCGCCGTGACCATGATGCCGCCCGCGATGTCCTCCGCCAGGCGCACGATTTCGTAGGGGAAGCGCGTGACGTTCTGCTTGCAGACGTTGGCCAGGAGAAGGTTGATGATATAATTCCCCGATTCCGTCGGCGTTCCCTCCGCGGAACACGCGATGCCGCAACAGTAGAGCGTTTCGTTGAGGTGCGTCATCTCGATGAGCTTGTCCTTCACGTGGGACGCCTTGGCCGCTCCGTTGTAGTCGGCTACCAGCGCGGCGGCCCCGATCAGCACGTCGCCGACCCCGACCTTGCACCCGCCGTAGCTCTGACGATGGTAGCCCGCGAAACGCTCCACGAGCACGCCCGCAAATTCGGTCTCGCCGTTCAGGAAAATTCTGTCGTTCGGAACGAACACGTTGTCGAACACGACAAGGGCCTCGACTCCGCCGTACTCCGCGTTGCCCACGTCGATGTTCCCGCCCTCCAGCTTCCTCGTGTCGCAGGACTGCCGTCCGATGATCATGAAGAGCCCTTTCGTGTCGAGGGGGACCACGAACGACACCGCGTAGTCCTTATCCTCCGGGGACATGGCGATCGTGGGCATGACGATCATCTCGTGAGAGTTGAGAGCGCCGGTTTGGTGGGCCTTGGCCCCCCGCACCACGATGCCGTCCGGGCGGCGTTCGACCACGTGGACGTACATGTCAGGATCGGGCTGCTGGTGAGGCGCGAGGGAGCGGTCGCCCTTCGGGTCGGTCATCGCGCCGTCCACCGTCAGGTCGTTCTCCTTGGCGTAGTCCAAGAATTTCTTGAAGTTCTTGAAGTAGCTCGTGCCGCACTTTTTATCGATATCGTAGGTCGTGCTCCAAAGGGCGTTGAAGGCGTCCATGCCGACGCATCGCTGGAAGCACGCGGCCGTCTGCTGGCCGAGAAGGCGCTGCATCTTCACCTTCTTGATCAGGTCGTCGGTGCTGCGATGGATGTTATTGAAGCGGTTGATTTTCTTCCCGCTCTCGGGGTCAATGGCAGTCATCAGGTCCTCGTACTCCGGCTTTTGGGCCAGGTCGTAAGTCGCGCGGACGGAGTTGAGAGACGGGCGCAGGATAGGGTCGTCCACCGGGACGGGCACCTTTTTGCCCAACAGATAAACCTCCATGTTGATCTTGCGAATACTTTCTATATATTGTTCCCCTGTCATCAATGGCATAGCGTTTCCCCCTTAAGTCAGCTTGTAAATATCGAACATCGTGTCGTTTTTCCCCCAATTTGCGCCGCTTTTTTCGTTTTTTTCCCCTTTTTTCTTTCGTTCGTCAACCCATAGGCATCCATCCCTTCCGACTCGATTTTTGTTTGGCGCGAGGCTTTTTCAATACTAGATTTTTCCAATACTAGACTTTTCCAATACTAGACTTTCTTGGCACTAAACTTTCTCAGCGCTAGGCTTTTTCTTTCCACGGATTGAAGGCGAGCAGGAAGTGGAGAATGACGCCGATCGCCAGGCCCCACGCCGCGCCTTTGATCGCGAGCACCGCGCCCATAACGCCGGCGATGCCCCGGTCCATGTCGGATTTGCACATCTTCATGGCGAGGTTGGCGCACACGTAGCCCTGAACGAGCAGCGTTATGGACAGCGCTATCGGCAGAACCGGCCTCACCAGGGACGCCACCGGGATGATGGCGACGGCGAAGGCCGTCGAGAGACGGAAGGTGCCGACGCCGCTGAAGATGGAGTCCATCGCGCCGCGCCCCTCTTTGTAGCGTTGAGCCGTGGACGCCGTAACCGCCGCCCACAGGGGGCCGCAGAGCTGGGTGTAGGGGGCCACGACGGCCATGATGAAGTTGCGGAGGGCGCTGATCAGGTTGGAGCGGCTGGCGTTGAAGTCCACGATCTCGTCTGGGCGGGACTGGCTGGCCTCGCCGATGAGGGCGTCGGTGGTGACGAAGTCGCCGAAAGCGATGATGTAGGCCGCAATCGCCGTGGGAATGCCGGCGATGTAGAGGCTCATGTCGGGGAAACCGAGCCTGAGGGGGCTGACGGTCGACAACAGTTCCTCTATTTTGGGAATGAAAAAGAAAGTCCCGATCTCCACGTCCGGGAAGGATATTTCCTTGACCAAGGGCCCCAGGATGATGCCGAGCACGATGGCCGGCAACATGCCGTATTTGCCGATGTTGTCCAAGATGATGTTTTTCTTGCGCATCGACTGGAAAGTCGAGGAAAAGAGGAGGAAGTACGCGAAAAGACCGCTGACGCAAATCGCAATCGGATAGATGTCGAACCGGGCGCCGGTCCGGAATTCGCCGATGACCGCCGCGACCGCGGCCCCCAGCAGGATGCCGCCCTGGATGGAGACCGGTATGGCCTTCATCAGCTTGTTGGCCGCGCCGGTGACCCCCATCAGGAAAAAGATCACCCCGACCATGATCTGGAGCGCGACCAACGCCTTGATCCTCTCCGGCCCTATGGCGTAGTTGCCCAGGTAGGCCAGCACGACCGGAATCGCCGGCGTGATCCAGCCCGGAACCACGGGGTCGCCCAAGAGCGCGTGCAGGAAGTACAACGCGCCGTTGATGATGACCATCGACCAAGCGATTTCGTAAGAAACTCCCAAATATTCGGTCAGGACGGGGATGGCTCCCAAACAGGTCGCGCACATGAAAATCGCCTGTATTCCCTCCGGAAATTCAAACCTGTAGTGGATGAAAGGTATGCGGAGCTTGAATATGCCAAGAGGTATGTACGACTGTTCCGTCCCGTCTTTTCTGCTCATGATAAAACCTCCATCGGTAAAATTAGTCTCCTGAAAACGATGTCTGAAATTGCCGGGGTTACGTGACTTACGTCTCGAATCGCGTATTTCCCAACAACGCCTTTGACGCTTCTTTCCATAATCAAGACCCCAATCAAGACCATAATCAAGACCCCATCTAAGACCCCCTCTCCGGAATTTAGAAATAAGGAAGGGAGTCGTTCCTATAGCCCTACCACAAGCGCCGAGGCGCGGTTCTTTATGATACGGTTCTCCATTGTGTCCCTCCTTTGACGCTATAAGTTGAAAAGTTGAGAAGTTGAAAAGTACGGGAGCGCATTTCTTGTCTTAATCATAAACAGCAATCGACATGCCAACTCTAGGACGCCGATCGAAAAATTCGCGCGAGAAGCTGCTAAAACTAAATTTTCCCCCTGGGAAAAGCGGTTGAAAATAAGTGGGGAAAGGGCTCAATTTCAGGCTTGTTTTAAAATTGAAACTATATTCCCGGCAAACCACTATAGTACAACTGTAGTAAAAAGGCGTTTCATTATCGAAACAAGTTTCATTATTGAAACATTCTACCGGGAATCAGCAGGGCAAACGCATCGGGAAAAGGCATGGGGAGTAGATCAAGCGCAAGCGAGTAACTCAAGCATGAACTGATTATCCCATCCGGCCAACAAGCGTTCGATTCTCTTTCTGGGGTAGGGGGTCCTAACGGAATCTACAACGACATTCGTAAGAAACAATTTGTATAAAACTGTATTTACTCTATAATCCTTGAATAAGCG
>JAISQE010000108.1 GCA_031274425.1 Synergistaceae bacterium
CGCTTTTTTATTGGCTTCCTTCACTAAGATTCTGTCACTGAATACTTTGCATTTCAAGTTTCTCAGCGCGGCGAATGCTCCCGCAAAATTATAATCGGATCCTTTCAGCCTGTTATTGACATACTTATAATTTTCCTGGGGATTTACGTTATAATAATTCTGGGGATTTACGTTAATAGAGAATACGACGACTAAAAAAGGCCTTGTTGTAAAATGTAGTTTGGATGAGAATAAGTATTCCAAAGGAATAAAAGTAACAGATGATGAAATTAGCAGAAGTTTCCTACGGAAATAGATTCGTCTCCTATTTCCATTGCTCGTTGTGATCGCAGATCATGGCTAGTTAGGTTAATTCTGAAAGGAATCACGATCTCGATGCAAATTTTTGCGGCTCTTTTTCTCGATGCCCTGTTGGGCGATCCGAAGCGCGTTCCGCATCCCGTCGGCGGGATAGGGGCGATCATTCGATTTTGGGAGGGGCGCTTTTACGCCGGAACCGATAAAAGGCGGCAGGGGAAGTTTTTCTGCGTGGCCGTCTTGGCGACGACCATGGCCGCCGCGGTCGGACTTTTGTTCTGCGCGTCGTTCCTTCCCTGGATTTACGAGGCCGTCGTGGCGTATCTCCTGTACGCGGCCCTGGCGTGGCGCTCGCTGAAGGACCAGTCTTTGCCCGTCGCGCTGGCGCTGTTCGACGGGGACGTGGAGGCGGCGAGGGAAAAACTTTCTCATATCGTAGGGCGCGACACGCGGAACCTGGACGAGGCGGGAATTCTTCGCGCCGCCATCGAAACGATCGGGGAAAACTTCATCGACGGCGTTTTCTCCGTTCTTTTTTTTATGGCGCTGGGCTATGCCTGCGGCGGGGCGGCGGGGGCGGTTTTGGCCTCGTGGTTTTTCAAAGCGGCGAGCACGCTGGACTCCATGGTGGGATACGACGACGAGCGTTATCGCGATTTCGGCCGGGCCAGCGCTCGGCTGGACGACGCGTTGAACTTTATTCCCGCGCGGTTGGGGGGGCTGACGGTCTTGGCCGCGGGCGCGTGCCTAGGGTACTCCTTCTCCCAGGGGCTGACGGTTTTTCTGCGAGACCGGAAAAAGCACAAAAGCCCCAACAGCGCTCACGGCGAAAGCGCCTTCGCGGGACTGCTGGGCGTTCGCCTGGGGGGAGGCGCCGCGTATGGAGGCGTATTCGAGGAAAAGCCCTCGATCGGGGACCCCGACGCCCGAGACCCGGAGCCCTCCGACGTCCTGCGCTCCCACAACCTTCTCGACGCGTCGGTCGCCCTCTGCGCGCTTGCCTTGTACCTTTTTTCGAGGTGATTTCCCGTGTCCTTTTTCGATCGCCAGCATGGCGCCAATCCCGAGAAACTGTACGAAACCGCGGCGCTCCCCATGCCGGAAAAGGTTCTCGACTTCAGCACGAACACCAACGTTCTTCCTTGGAGGGGCTGGGACGAAAAACTGGACTTCGAGCTTCGTCGATACCTGGCCTTTTATCCCGACGACGAGGCGGCGGAGCTGCGGTCGGAGATAGCCGAGCGCGAGGGGCGTTCCGTCGAGGGCTGTTCCGTAAAAAACGTCCTGGTCGTCAACGGCTCGAACGAGGCCGTCTATTTGATCGCCTCGTTCCTCGGAGGCAAAAAAACGGCGATCTGGCAACCCGTCTACGGGGAATATTGCCGCGCGCTCTCCGCTTACGGCGCGGACGTCCGTTGCGTGTTCGGCGCGGATGAGCTGCCCGAGGACACGGAGGCGTTTTTTTTGTGCAACCCCTGCAATCCAACCGGGGACTATGTGGAAAGAGAGACGTTGGAAGGGCTTTTCGCCCGTCACGACCGCACCCTGTTCGTGGTCGACGAAGCGTATGTGGATTTTTTGACGGGCGAGCACAGGAAGCTCGATTTTCTTCGATACCCGAATGTCCTTGTCCTTCGCTCCTTGACGAAGATCTTCCATTTATGCGGAGCCCGCGTCGGCTACATTTTGTCCCGCGAGGAGCGCGTCGCGCGACTGAAAACGCGCCAGCCCACGTGGAGCGTCAACGCCGTGGCTCAGGCCGCGGCCCTGGCCTTCATGAGAGACAGCGAGTTTCTGCGGGAAACGCGCGATTTTTACGCCGGGGAAATGCCCCGTTTTGTCGCGAAAATCGAAAAGGCGGGTTTTAGGGTCCTGCCCACCCGAGCGAATTTTTTTCTCGTGGAGGTCGCCGACGACCAAACGGTGATGCGAGCCCTGTTGGAGCGGGGGTTTGTCGTGCGCCACACCCGAAATTTCCCCGGCCTCGACGGCCGATACATCCGCGTCGCCGTGCGAATGCCGGAGGAAAACGATCTTTTGGTTTGCGCTTTACAGGATATTTTACAGGATATAATGATACGCGAGAACAATCGATAAAAATATAGAATTACCTCGATTGGCTATTCTTTTGCAATTGCGGGAGGGAATTTCGAATGAACCGCAGCACCATGGAATACGCAAATCAACTGAGCGACGCTCTCGCGCGAATTACAAAAAACTCCGCGCTGACGTCTGGAATATTGCAAGACGCCGCCAACGTCATCGCGCGGGAAGGGTGTCACGCGCTGAACGCGCATCGAGTGGGAATATGGCGCACGATCAACGACGGACAGGCGCTTCAAAGCATAGCGAGTTACGATATCGTCGCCGACAAGCACGCCGTGCAGGACGACTTCCCCCTCGACGACCGCCGGCGTTATGTGAAATTGCTCCACGCCGAGCGCCTCCTCATCATCAACGACGCCATGGACACGGACATTCTGCCCAACCTGCAGGAGACGTACGGCCCTGATATTTGCGCCCTGCTCGACGCGCCCATCCGCGTGGGCGGCAGCCTGGTGGGCGTGGTCTGCATCGAGCAGGACCGCTCGGAACAGTTTCCCTCGAACCGCGTTTGGACGATAGAGGAGCAAAACTTCGCCTCCTCTCTCGCGGATTTCGTGGCTCTCGCCATGGAAAGCGCCGAGCGCCGCCTGCTGATGCGCCGCACCGAAACCCTTATGAGCAATCTGCCCGGCATGGTCTACCAGTGCCTGAACGATCCGCCCAATTTCACCTTCACCTTTGTGAGCGACGGGTGTTACAACCTGGTGGGCTATGCGCCGGAGGAGCTGATCGGCAACAACGTCGTGAAGTTTTTCGACATGGTGCACCCCGACGACGTAGAAGAGCTCCAGGCGATAAATGCGCAGACGCTTTCCGCCGGCCTGCCCCTGGAAACCACCTTCCGAATGATCATGAAGGACGGCAGCGTAAAATGGGTTTGGGAGCGCAGCCGCGTGATAGAGAGGAAACCGGACGGCACGCCTCATCTTCTGGAGGGCTTTTACACGGACATCACCGAACAGCGGCGTCTGGAGGCGGCGGAGCTGGCCAACCGCGCGAAATCCGAATTTTTGGCCAATATGAGCCATGAAATCCGCACTCCGATGAACGCGATTTTGGGGATGACCGACCTCGCCATCCGCAATTTCCCCCAGGAATCGGTGCTCGAGTACCTGGGCAACATCAAGACCGCGGGGACGTCGCTTCTCTCCATCATCAACGATATTCTGGACTTCTCCAAAATCGAGGCCGGGGCGGTGGAGCTGCTTCCCGACAAATACAATATCCACTCGCTGATCAACGACGTGGTGACCATGATTCATATGCGCATCGGCGATAAACCCCTCGATTTCATCGTGAACGACGACCCCGGAATGCCTCAGGAGATGCTCGGCGACGTGACGCGCATCAAACAAATAGTCATCAATCTTTTAACCAACGCCGTGAAATTTACGCGCCAGGGGCATATCATCCTCACGGCGGGAGCGGAGCTTATCGGCGCGGGCGAACGGTGCAAACTGAACTTTTCCGTTCAGGACACCGGCATCGGCATCCGCAAAGAAGAAATACCGCTTTTGTTCGGCAATTTTTCCCAATTGGACACCCGCAAAAACCGCGGCATCGAGGGCACCGGGTTGGGGCTCGCCATTTCCAAGAAACTCGTGGAGCTTATGGAGGGCGAGGTACGCGTCGAGAGCGTTTATGGCGAGGGCTCCTGTTTTTCGTTTTACGTCCTGCAAAAGGTGGAGAACCCCAAGCCCGCGATCGCGTCGCGGCCGGGCGAGACTCGCCGCGCGGCAGTCTGGCTCTCCAACGCCATAAAAGCGCGCTACCTTTCCGAAAAATTGGTTAAAATGGGGGTGCCTTGCGACATTGTGGACACGCCCGCTGATTTTGCGAAATATTCGTACGCGTTCTTCGATTTCGAGAGGTATGATCGAGTGGGCCAGGAGGCTCGTGCGGACACGAAACTGATTGCCCTTTCACGCGACCCTATGGACGAACAAGGTTTGCCGCAACGCGTGAAGGTCGTTTACACGCCGATCACCACCCTTATCGCGGCGCGTCTGCTGGACGAGAAGGCGTACGCTCAGTTCGACGCGCTGCCGAAAGCGGACGAAGCAGCTTTGCAGTTGCACAGCACGCATCTTCTGGTGGTGGACGACAACGAAATCAACCTCGTGATCGCCGAAAATGTCCTGCTCACCTACGGCGGCAGCGTGAGCGTCGCGCGCTCCGGCACGGAGGCCGTCGAACTCGTGAAGCAGAACGACTACGACATCGTCTTCATGGATCACATGATGCCGGAGATGGACGGAGTGGACGCCACGCGGATCATCCGCGCCTTGCCGGAGGGAAGCCGATCTCGCGTGCCTATCGTGGCGCTCACGGCTAACGTGGTGGGCGACGTGCGCGACATGTTTCTGCAAAGCGGAATGAACGACTTCCTTTCAAAACCCCTGGAGTTCCACGAGATCGAACGGGTACTGAAAGAATGGCTCCCCCGCGACAAATGGAGCCTCGCCGAAGAAGGGGAAAGCCAAGCAATGTCAATAGGTTAAGCGAAGTCAGCAATCAGACTTCATGTTGAGATGGAATTTAGCTTTGCGCGGGAATGGGTTACGTCGCACAGAGCGTCCTTTTCTTTCTGGTATAGCATGTTCACCGATAAGTCGTATGAGCTCATCCGTCTTTGCGGCCCGCATCTCATCGCAGGGCTCCAGGAGCGCCAGTATAAAACGGTCTTTAAACGTTCCTATAGCATGGTTTACGTTTACTTTGTAGTTGTGCCTGTTGCCTTTGTTCTTCCTGGCTAAGTCTGCCGCAGACTGCGCTTCCTTGACTTCGGCCCTGGATTTTACACCACAACCCACTAAAAACAGGCCGAAGATTTTGTAACGGAAAAGGCTCTTTCTCCTCTGCGCTACGAGGAATATTTGGAGGTGCGTCCATGAGCGAACGAGATCAATTTAAAGCAACGCTGCAACTGCTTGTCCCGCTGATCATTAAAGAGATCATAAAAGCAAGCAATGTTTCCGATCAGGAGGCGTTCGCGTTGCTCTATTCTTCTTTTGTATTGCAACGTACATCGTTGAAGACATCAACCGATTCGTAGACACCCGACGAAAATAGGGGCATAGTGACAAGGAGGAGATTTTAGATGATCGAGCAGGGAAAAACGTTACCGGCTTTCGACTTGGCCGACGCGGAGGGGAAGCGGAGGACAAACGCCGAATTTCTCGGACGGTGGCTGGCGCTTTATTTTTATCCTAAAGACAACACCAGCGGTTGCACCAGCGAGGCCCAAGGTTTCGCCGAGTTGTACGGGGAGTTTCAAAAACACGAAACTGCGGTCGTTGGAGTCAGCCCGGACGACATCAAGAGCCATGCGAAATTTTCATCCAAGCTGGAGCTTCCCTTCCCCTTGCTTAGCGACCCGGACCACGTTCTGCTGGAGGCCTGCGGCGTTTGGCGACAAAAGAAAATGTACGGGCGCGAATACATGGGCGTGGCGCGCACAACGCTGCTCGTGGACCCCGAGGGCGTCGTCCGGGAACTTTGGGAAAAGGTCAAGGTGACGGGGCACGCCGCGGCCGTGCTGGAGAAGCTGATCCAAGCCCGAAGGCTTTGAAATCACGACGCTTACGTCAACCGGTTCAAAAACTCTATCGGCCAGCCGGCGACGTTGCCGCACGCGAAGACGCGCCCTCGGCCTTTCCGCCAGGCCTCGAACGTGAAAAAGTCGCGTATGGCGTCGTTCCATTCGATGGAGCTTCTTGAGGAGATCACGGGGCGCCGGGTGCGCGTGAAGAGTTTCCCTTTCCAGGGATGGGCTTCGATCCAGGGCAGAAAAGTTTCAAGCCGCGCATATCGGTCGGGGCGGTGGTGATAAAGCAAAATCGTTTCCTCGGGAAGCCAGCCCGTTTCGGCAAAAAGGCGCGCCGTGCTTTCCGTGTCGTTGGCGGAGAACGCCACGGCCAGCTCGTCCGTGCCGTTGCGCAGGACGCGAAAATCCGCGATGTCGGGAGGAAGTTCGGACATCGCCCGCGCTCCGCGCTCCACGTCCAGGAGAAAGGGCGCAAAGCCGTATGTGTCGCACAATTCCAAAACCAGCCGGGCGAGGGACAGGTTCTCGGCATTGTGGGAGGAGAGGTCGCCGAGAGCGGGAGTGTGCAAAACGTTGCCGTTCGCTTCGAACAGGGCAAGCATCTCAGGGGCGTTCAGCTCTCTGCCCCCCGCCACGGGGACGCCGCGGGGAATACCCCGCAAAAGCGCCTTCGCCGCGCCCTCTCGCCCGGGGCCCCATACCTCCACGTGGTCGGCGCGCAGCGTCGTCCACACCGTCAAAACGGGAGAGACGAGATCCGGGGCGAAGCCCTGCAAGTCGGGGTGAACGGCGCTGTTTTCGACGACCAGGGCCTGGGCCTCCGTCGGTATCTGCGCCATCCACCAGCGCATCTCTCGTATATGGGCGGGAGACGCGCGCCGGATGAGGCGCTCCCCCGCCGGTGAAAGCTCTCTTGGGATCACTCCCGTGATGCGCGCGTAGGAGACAAGCCCGCAAGCCGCAAACCCGGCCCGCAAAAGGCGCGTCAGGCTGCTCTTGCCCCTCGATCCGGTGACGACGATGCGTATGGGAACGCCCTTCAGGTTGCGCAGCATTCGAATTCACGCTCAGGGGGGCGAAGTCCCCCGAATTTGAGTATACGGGTTGGTGAGGATAGGCGAGGATTGAACGAATGCGGTTTTTCTATAGCCCCGCCAGGAAGGCCAGCAGCAATCCCCCGGCGAGAACCGACCCGATCTGGCCCGACACGTTGGCGCCCACGGCGTGCATCAGGATGAAATTGTGTTTGTCCGCCTTCGTCGCCATTTTCTGTATCACGCGGGAGGACATGGGGAAGGCGGAAATTCCCGCCGCTCCGATCATGGGGTTGACCTTGTGGACCAAGAAGAGGTTCAACGCCTTGGCCGCAAGCACCCCTACCGCCGTGTCCAAGATGAAGGCGACCAGCCCCAGGCCCATGATGCCCAGCGTCATCGGCCGCAAAAACTCCTCGCCGGTCATTTTGTTCGAAATCGCGAACCCCAGAAGGATCGTCACGATGTTGGCGAGCTCGTTTTGCGCGCCCTTCGCCAGACGATCCACGACGCCGCTTTCGCGCAATAGGTTGCCGAACATCAAAAAACCGATGAGGGCCGCCGAGGCCGGCACCAAAATCCCCGCCAACAGCGTGACGACAATGGGGAAGAGAATTTTGGCCCACTGCGGAACCTGTTTTTCGTTGTACTTCATGGAAATGCGGCGTTCCGCCTCGGTGGTCAAAAGACGGATTACGGGCGGCTGGATGATGGGAACCA
This sequence comes from Synergistaceae bacterium, assembly GCA_031274425.1. Classification (GTDB taxonomy): domain Bacteria; phylum Synergistota; class Synergistia; order Synergistales; family Aminobacteriaceae; genus JAISLU01. Next base: position 7,705 of record JAISQE010000108.1, read on the forward strand.
GCGACATATAAGAATACGCGGCCACCGATATCGATCCCAATAAATTCGGGGCGAAGCGGTTGGCGACGTAAATCGAAGTCGGCCCGTCCGCCGCGCCGATGATTCCGATAGACGCCGCCTCTTTTATGGAAAATCCGAAAAAGTAATAGGCGATGCCCATCGTGAGAAAAATTCCCCCCTGGGCCAGCAGGCCGAACACCATGGCCACGGGCGTCCGAAAAAGAGGCGCGAAGTCGATCATCGCGCCGATCGCGATGAAAATCAAAAGGGGAAAAAGTTCCGTCTGGATCCCCATATCGAAAAGGCGGCTGATCGCCCCGATCTCCACATGTCCGTCGCCGATCTGAGTCAGAGCCGAGGAAAAAGGGATGTTGACCAGCATGGTGCCGAAGCCCATAGGAAGCAGCAAGGAGGGCTCGTACTCCTTCACGATAGCCAAGTAGATCAACGTCAGACCGACCGCGATCATGACCGTTTGTTGCCAAGTCAAAGAGAGAATGCCGTTAAAAAGCTCCATCCCCGAATCTCCTTTCAATAGATCAATAGACCCTAGATCAATAGACCCTTTCAATAAACCCGTGCAAATAGACCCGTTCAATAAGCCAGTTTGTAAATTTCCAGAATATCGTCGGCGACCAGGGACTTGAGCACTCCGAAAGGAGCGAAAGCGGCGGCGTTTCGGGCAAGGCGCTCGATGTCGGCCTCTCCAACCTTTAGCTCTCGCAGGGTCGTGGAGGCCCCTATCGAGCGGTAAAAGCTTTCCAGGCGTTCGATGCCTTCCAGCGCCCGCTCCTCCTCGTCTCCGGCTTCGACGCCGAACACGGCCTCCGCGAAACGGGCGAAGGGCGTCGGGTTCTCCTTATAAAGATAACGGGCCCACGCGGGCATCATCACGGCGAGAGTCGCTCCGTGCGGGATGCCGAAGAGCAGGCTCAACGAATGTCCCAATTTATGGGAGGAAAAGTCTCCTTTGTCGCCGCGCCCGCAGGAGAGCGAGCCGTTGTGCCCCAGCGACGCCGCCCAGGCGTACTGGGCGCGGGCCTCGTAGTTTTCGGGGTTCACGCGCAACTCCGGGATCAATTTGATCATGCTCCTGACGATGGCGTACCCCTGGGCGTCCATCAGCTCGACGCCCTCCGCCCCGTCGAAAAGGCGTTCCATCGTATGGGCCATGATGTCGATGCCTCCGTTTACCGTCTGCTCCTCCGGCAGGGAGGTCTGCACGGATGGATCGACGATGGAGACGCGCGGGAAAATAAAGGGACTGTTGAGGGAGGTCTTCGCCTCCCTTTCCGGGTTCGAGACGACCGCGATGCTGTTGACCTCGCTAGCCGTGGCCGAGGCCGTCAGAACGCCGAAAATCGGCAGAGCGCGCCTCATCTCCGACGCCTTTCCCTCGAAAAGATCCCAAGGATCGCCGTCATAAAAGGCCCCGGCCGCTATCGCCTTTGCCGTGTCGAAGACGCTGCCTCCGCCTATGGGAACGATGGCGTCCACCGCGGACGCTTTTACCCGGGCCACCCCCTCGCGCACCTTGTCGATCGTGGGGTTGGGCCTCACTCCGCCCAGTTCGGGGAAGGCGATGCCCTTCTTCGTCAGTGCCTCCGTCGCCTGCAGATACACGCCATTTTTAAAAATCGCCTTGCCGCCGTAGACCACTAGCGCGCTTTTCGCTTTTATCGCGGACAGTTGATCGGCTATTTGCGGAATCGTGTTTTTGCCGAAAACCACGATCGTGGGGTTCCACCATGTAAAATCCTTCATTGCCACACCTCCAGAAAAGGGGCACGACGCCCTTTTTTCGCGTTTCAACACGCGCACACATTATAAAGGAGCTTCTTTGATTTGATATGAATTTTTTGATTCAACATAAAGAAGCCGTTCGATTTTCGAGTCCATCCAAGGCCAGGCGCTTGTATTCCCGCAGCAGGAAATAAACGGCCAGCGTTCCGCCCCCGATGTCCATCGCGGGGAAGCAGTACCAGACCCCCAAAAGCCCCCAGATTTTAGGCAGATACCAGATGGCGGGGATCAGGAAAAGAACCTGACGCGCCAGGTTGAGGAAAAGGCATATTTTGGCTTTGCCCAAGCCCTGGAAAAAACTGATGCCGATCAGACCGACCCCCACGAACAGCACCCCGGCGTAGGATATGCGGGCCCCGGCGGACGCGATCTTCAAAAGCTCGGCATCGTCCGTGAAGAGGCGCATCATCTTCTCGGCCCACAGATAAACGCTCGACGCGCTGCAGAGAAAGTACGTCGACGCCAGGATCAGCGCGTACTTCAAAATTTGCAAAATGCGTTGCATGAGGCGCGCGCCGTAATTATAGGCAAAAAGAGTCTGGACCGCCTCCCCTATACCGATCACTGGCATGAACAAAAGAGAATCCCACCCCATGAAGGCCCCCATAGCCGACACCGCCAGGTCGCCTCCGTAGAGGACGAGCGCCCTGTTGAAAAGAATAAAGAAAAGCGTGAAGGAGACCTCCATCAAAAAAGAGGACAGGCCCAGGGGTAAAGTTTGTTTCAGCAGGGAGAGTTGGGGCACGAGGTTTTTCGCGCTGAAATGCAGCACTCCCAGACGGCGGAAGTAAAAAGAAACGACCCAGGCGGCGGCGATGCCCTGGGAGATCACCGTTCCCCATGCCGCGCCGGCGATGCCCATGTCCATATAGAGGATGAAGACGGCGTCCAACAGAATATTGGAGAACGCCCCCAGCATTTGCGTGCCCATGGCGAAGGCCGGCCGCCCCTCCGCCCGGATGCAGAAGTTCAAGGTGAACGCCACGCCCGAAAAGGGAACGCCCCACAAAATGATCCTCAGGTACTCCCGCGCCGGCTCCAGGAGGGTCTCGCTGGCTCCGCTGAGTTTCAGAACGAAATCCAGATTCCATGAGCTGAAAAGCGCTATGGAACAGGCAGCGACGAACACGCTGGTCGCCGTGGTGCCCAGGACGCGCTCCGCTCTTTGTCTGTCGTTTTCGCCCAAGGCAATCGACATCAGGGGCGAGGCCCCGACGCCGAACAAAAGGCAGACGGCCATATTGAAAATCATGAAGGAAAAGCACAGGCTTATCGCGGCGAGGCCGTCCGGCCCGACGGCCAATCCGACGAAGATACGGTCCACGATGTTGTAAAGCGCGTTGGCCAACATGCCCGCGATAGAGGGGAGCGCGAAAATCACGATCAATTTCAAGATGGGTTCGGTTCCCATACGTTCTGGTTTATGCATGCCCGCGTACCTCGACGGCGTTAGATTTTCGAAAAAGGCGACGAAACTGGAATCGCCGGGTGAGTAGCTTATCATAAACACACGAAGGCCGAGAGCGCGAGAACGTGTAAACGTTCGATACGCAAGTCCATCTTCTTGCGTCTCATCCTCCTAAAAATTGCTATAATAAACGGCGGCTATGAATTGCGGTTTGGGTCAACGCAATGTATTTTGAGTCGATAAAATAGTCGATAAAACGAGGAGGTAAAAAATATGGAGGAACAAAAATTTACGGAGCAAAGATACAGGCCGGCGTGGAGAAGTTTTTATTGGCACATAACGGCGATGGTGATCTTCTTGATTGCGGCGGTGTTTTTTTCCATAAAAACGGATGCCTCCCAAAATGTGATATGGGGCGTCTGTTTGATAGCGATTCTTTATACCGCCGGGGACATGACGTATCGGCGCTTCCGCATCATGTTGATCGTGAAGCTGGACGAAATCGCGCTTGAAAAGGGTTTCGTCGGACGACACTCCATCGAGATCAGCACCAAGAACATCAAAACGATCCAGGTGAAGCAGAGCGTCATACAGCGTATCCTGGACACGGGAGACATTCTCGTGGCCTCTCCCGGCACGGACGAGTACGAAATTATCGTCAACAACATGCCCAGCCCTCACGCTATTCGGGATATCATGCAAAAACGCGAGCGGGCGCACGACGGCGAGGAAGAATCGCCCTCCTCGGACTAAAAAATCGATCTGAAATCGACCTGAGCCGAAGGGCGCGTCGACCGCAAACGCGATAACCGCAATCGATAACCAGCAAAATCGGGAGCCGAATGTTTTCCAGCTCCCGATATTTTGATTTGTGCGCTTTCCCGTCAGCTTGTCATCTTTCGGTCATTTTCCCGTCATCTTCCGCGTCACCTTCCATATATCATCGTCCATAAGAAGGCCGCGCTTTGAACGCGTGTAGGGGGTGCGTTTTTCCCCGGGACAATCGTGTCCGCCTGGACTCCGACTGCGGGCTCGACAGGGCGTCGTAAAACCCGATGGAGTCGAAAAACGCTTTGAAGATCTCGGAGAGCTGGTCGGTTTCCACGAGAAACGCGTCGTGTCCGATGTCGCTTCGAAGTTCTCTGTACGAGGCGTACGCGCCCACGTCCAAAGCCGCCTCCACCACCTCCTGAACCTGCCAGGGCGGGAAAAGGATGTCGCTGTTGATTCCCACCGCCAGAAAAGGCTTTTTGCGCAAAGACTCCAACGCGGCCTCGGCGTCGCCGTAGCCCTTCGCCAGGTCGTGCAGGTCCATCATCTTCGTGAGGTACAGATAGCAGTTCGGGTCGAATCGCCTCGTCAAGAGTTTTCCCTGGTGCATCAGGTAGCTTTCGACGTCGAAACGGCCTCCCCACTCGTCGATGTTTCGCGAGGCCCTCATGTGCCGCCGGACGAAGGATTCTTCGCTGCGGTAGGTGATCATGGCCAGCATACGGGCGTTGAACAGCCCATTGACAGGTCCTCTTCCGGGACAGTAGTCGCCCTCCAGCCATTCGGGATCCGACGTGATCGCGCGGCGTTGAACCCCGTTGAAGGCGATGGCCTGAGGGTAGAGACGCAACGGCGCGGCGATGGAAATGCCGAAATTCATCGCCGCGCCGAATTGGGCCATCCATTCAAGCGCGATCATCCCGCCCAGCGAACCGCCGATGACGCCGGCCACGCGCTCGATGCCCAAGGCGTCCAGGGCCATTTTTTGCGAACGCGCGATGTCGCGGGGATCGATAAGGGGGAAACGCATTCCCCAAGGGCGCCGAGTGCCGGGTTCAATATCGGTTGGGGCGGAACTTCCGTAAGGGCTGCAAATGTTGTTACAACAGACGATGCACAGCTTATCGGTGTCCAGAACTCCACCCGGCCGCACCAGAGGATCCCACCAGGCGTCGGGGAGATCGGAAACGGGTTCTCCCGCCACGTGGTGGCTACCCGTCAGCGCATGACAGAGCACCACGACGTTAGAGCCGTCGGGGCGCGGAGTTCCGTTGACGGAATAGGCGACGCGGACTTGCTTCAAAACTTTCCCAGAGTGGAGCGCAAGCTCCGGAAGCACGACCGAGCCGAATCGTTCGGACATAATATTCTTGAGCTTCTTTCTTTAAAAAAATTCCTACGCTTTCGCGAGGGCGTTTTCGATGTCGGCCAGGATGTCGTCGATGTGCTCGATCCCGATAGAAAGCCGAACCAACTCGGGAGGAAGCCCTCCGGCCCGCTGCTGCTCCTCCGTCAACTGGCTGTGGGAGGTGCTCGCCGGGTGCAGAGCCAAAGACTTCGCGTCGCCTACATTCGCCAGATGGCTGAAAAGTTCGAGCGCCTCGATGAAGCGCGCTCCCGCTTCGACGCCGCCCTTGACCCCGAACACCACCATGCCGCCGAAGCCCTTCTTGAGATATTTCGACGCCGTGGGGTAGGTCGGGTCTTTTTTGAGCCCGGGGAAGCGAACCCACTCCACCTTGGGATGAGAAGAGAGGTATTCGGCGACCTTCGCGGCGTTTTCGACGTGGCGATCCATTCTGAAGGGAAGGGTTTCCAAGCCCTGGAGGAAGATCCACGCGTTGTCGGGAGACAGGCAGGCCCCCAGATTGCGGAGCGGGACGGTGCGCACGCGCAGGGCGTAAGCGATGGGGCTCAGCGCCTCCGGCAGGTCGTGAGCCCAGCGCAGCCCGTGGTAGTTGGGGTCCGGCTCGTTGAGCAGCGGAAACTTTTTGTTGCCCTTCCAAGAGAACTTGCCGGAGTCCGTGATGATGCCCCCGATAGCCGTCCCGTGGCCGCCTATCCACTTCGTCAGGGAGTTGACCACGATGTCCGCCCCATGCTCGATCGAGCGCAGAAGATAGGGGGTGGTGAAGGTCGCGTCCACAATCAGAGGAATCTCCGCCTCGTGAGCGATCTTCGCGACCTCCGCCACGTCCGTCACGTCGAGGGCGGGATTGCCGATCGTCTCGATGTAGAGGGCCTTCGTTTTGGGGGTGATCGCCTTCTTGAAGTTCTTCGGGTCTCTCGCGTCCACAAAATTCACCTTGACGCCGAACTGAGGGAAGATGGCGTCGAACATCGTGTAAGTCCCCCCGTAGAGGTTCGTCCCGGAGACGATCTCGTCGCCGACCTGGGTCAGCGTCGCAATGGCGTAGTGAACCGCGCTGGTTCCCGAAGCCGTCGCCACGGAGGCCGCTCCGCCCTCCAGCAGGGTAACGCGCTGCTCCAGGGTGTCCACCGTGGGGTTCGTCAGTCGGCTGTAGATGTTGCCCAGCTCCCTCAGCCCGAAAAGGTCGGCCCCATGTTTCACGCTCTTGAAGACGAAAGAGCTCGTCCTGCTGATCGGAACTCCCCGCGACAAAGTCGCCGGGTCGGGCTCCTGCCCTCCGTGGATCGCCAATGTCTCGAAACGCCACTTCTTATTGCTCATGCTGCATTCCTCCCGTATGATGATATTGATAAAAATGATATTGATAAATAAAATGAAAAACGGGGATCCCCTTTTTAGGGATCCCCGTCGCTTGAGCGCACAGACCGACTAGACGCCGATCGCTCCAGGCGAGGATCCGCAGTCCATGCACATCATCATGCTCATCGCAAATTGAGCTTCGATTGACGTCGCGTGCTTGAACATTTTCAGATCCTCCTTTGGGCAAAATTTTTTCACATAAATTCCCTGACGCAATCCATTTGTCCCGACAGCTATGAATCTTAATGTAAGCGCCATCTTCTGTCAAGTATTGCTTTTTGGAGTATTGCTTTTAAATTTGAAGATTTGCATTTGAAATATTGACATTCGGAAAATCTTGGTTTATTATTCTTGTCCATTAATTCTTACTTGATTGCTATGTTTATAATGTTTGTATTGAGTTGGGGGCGTTATGCGAAATGAAAAAAATCGATGCGCATGCTCATGTGGGGTATTTCGGTTCTTGGTGCGACGTCGGCATAACGGCGGAGGAGATGATTGCCGCGATGGGGCGGTACGATATCGAAAAAAGCATCGTCAGCTACCCGGACAACGACGTCACTCTGGCCGCTCTGGAGGGGTGGCCGACGCGGTTCTGCGGCTTGGCCTGGATGGACCCCAACAAAGGGGAGCAAGCCGTGGCGGATTTCGCCGCCCTGGTCGATCGGAAGGCGGGCGTGTCCGGCCTGAAACTGCACCCTCTTTTCAACGCCTACACGGCCAACGACCCCATCGCCTTTCCCTTGATCGAGGAGGCCCGCAAGAGGGACCTGCCGGTGTTCATCCATTCCGGTCACCCGCCCTTTTCGCTGCCCTGGAGCATCGGCCAGTTAGCGGAGCTTTACCCGGACGTGCGCTTCGTGATGATCCACATGGGTCATGGTCACGGCGTTTACATCCAGGCCGCCATCGACGTGGCCGCCAAACGCGACAATATTTGGCTGGAGAACTCCGGCATGCCCATGCACACAAAAATCCGGGAGGCCTACGACAGGGTGGGCTCCGACCGGATTTTTTGGGGGAGCGACGCGCCTTTCCACCATTACGCCGTGGAGATCTTGCGCACGGAGGTCAGCGGTCTGAGCGAATCCCAGTTGGAGGACGTCTTTTACAACAACGTCAAAAAATTTATGGGCTGGTGAGGAACACAACCTAACTGGTTATGATCGCCGATCACAACGAGCAATGGAAATAGGAGACGAATCTATTTTCGTAGAAAATCCCCGATAAAAACAGTTCGAAGTTTTAACCGTTCGTTACAGACCGCCTCGTCAATGTTCAAGCTCAGGGGGGCCGAGCTCCCCTGAGGCCCTTCGACGTCGCCGATGCTTTCTTTATCTCAACAGAACCGTATCTCAACAGGAACCGCGAACTTTAAAGTCGGATCGCCTTGTCCCTTGGCGGTTCACCGACTGTTATAATGACGAAAGTTTCAACAAAACATAAGACAGAAAGAGGGAAAACCTATGGAGGACCTTGCCGCGCGTATTCAGGCACGTATCGCGCAAATCGAGCCCCTGGACTCTCGAAGCATGCAGGAGGCCGCCGCTTATCAAGACACTCTGTTGAAGCCGTCGGGCAGCCTGGGAGAGCTGGAGGCCATCGCCGTTCGGATCGCGGGGATCACCGGAAGCCTTCACAACCGCGCCGACCGCAAAGTTCATTTCCTATTCGGCTCCGATCACGGGGTCTACGACGAGGGGGTCTCCGGCTCGCCCCAATATTTTACGCGCGTTCTGATGGAGTTCTACGCGAAGGGCGAGGGCTGCGGCATCAATGTACTTTGCAACCGCGCCGGCGTCGACCTGAGGTTGGTCGATATGGGGGTGAAGGAGCTTGGCCCCAATCCGAACATAGACTCGCGTTTTCGCCTGATGCCGGAGGGCACGGAGAACTTCGCCCGAGGGGTCCCGGCGATGCCGAGAAGCGTCGCGGAAAAGGCGATCGAAGCGGGGTTCGTGTTGGCCGGGGAGGCCAAGGAGGCAGGTTTTCAGATCGTCGGAACGGGGGAGGTCGGCATGGGGAACACGACGCCGGCCGCGGCCTGCATCATGGCGGCGCTGAAAATCGACGCCCCCGACCTGGCGGTAGGGCGCGGGGGCGGCCTGACGGACGAAGCGTTCGAGACGAAAAAACGAGTGGTCGTGGAGGCATTGAAAACCCACAGGCCCGACCCCTCCGATCCGATAGATATCCTGTCCAAGGTGGGGGGGCTCGATATCGCCGGGATGATGGGGGTCTTTCTCGGAGCGGCGTTCCACAGGCTGCCGGTCGTGATCGATGGGGTCATCTCCGTCGCGGCGGCGCTTCTGGCCGTCGCCGCCGCCCCTCGCTCCAAGGACTTCATGATCCCCTCGCACCTTTCTCAGGAGCCCGGTTACGCCCTCGCCATGCGCTCCCTGGAGTTGACGCCGCTTTTGAACCTGGGAATGCGCCTGGGCGAGGGGAGCGGATGCCCCCTCGCGATGGGGATCGTGGACGACGCCCTGGCCCTGATGAACTCCATGAACACCTTCGGCGGCGTCTCGCTGGATTCGGAGTACAGGAAGGCGCTGAAGATATAGATAACGGCGAGGAGGAATCGGGAATGCATGATCACTCGAAACTCGGAGAGAGCATGGAGATGTGGACTTACCTGGGTTTCGAACCGTGGGAACATCGAGGGGCGGAGACGGCCTCGACGTTGGGCTTCATGAAAGGCGTGGCCCGCAAGATCACCTTGGTCAAGAGCAGCGTTGTGGGGCCGATCGCGACCTATTATGTTTGGGATTACGTTGTCTGGTCTCACCACAACGCCGCCGAGTACCTTCTTCGGGAATGGAAACCCCTGCCCGACGTCATGACGCAGCGCTTTTTGCTGGTGGGCGCTCCCGCGCCCCGACGGAAAGCGAAGGGATTTTGGCTGGGCTTCAGGGGTTTTTTGGAAATTTATTCCTACACGCCCGGCGGAGAATACCACTCCAAGGTCAAAGACCTGATCCCCCCGGTGGATATGGCGTGGGGCACCGCACCCCATGATTGAAGTTCGATATTTTTAGGCATTCCGAGTGAAGATTACGCTATAATACTTAAAAACTACAGGAGAGGGGGAAATTTTCTTTTACGGATGCGATATTGAGGGGGCAGAAATTTCGTGCGCAGAAAGAAATAGGGGAAACTTACAGATTGTCGGTGTTCTCGAAGGAGTACACGACTGATTTCGAAGGAAGGTGAGCAGCTAGATGTTATTAGGATTGTTCGCAGTAGCTGTGGTGGTTTTCGTGATCGCTTACAATACTTACGGGAAATTCATGGCGGGCATCTATGGACTGAGCGACGACAACAAGACTCCGGCCGAGGCTATGTACGACGGCGTCGACTACTGCCCGGCGCATCCCGCCGTTCTTTTGGGTCACCATTTCTCCTCCATCGCGGGCGCGGGCCCTATCACTGGCCCCATCACGGCGGCCAACATGTTCGGCTGGCTTCCCACGTACCTGTGGTGCGTCATCGGTTCGGCGTTTTTGGGCGGACCCCATGACATGGGCGGGCTCGTGGCCTCCATGAGGCACGAGGGGAAGTCCGTGGGCGAGGTCGTCGACCGCTGGATCGGCCGTAAAGGCAAGGTTCTTTTCCTTCTGTTCACGATCATCCTGATCATTTTGGTCGTCGCCGTCTTCCTTCAGCTCTCGGCCGAATCGTTCGCGGCGGACCCGGCGGTGGCTTTTTCCTCGACGCTTTACATTTTCATGGCGGTCGCGTTCGGCATCCTGATCTACCGCCTGAACTGCCCCCTGTGGCTGATGACGGTGATCATGGTTCCCATCATCATCTACGCCTGCTGGTTCGGCAACGAAAACAAGAGCATCTCCGACCTGTTCTCCTTCTCCGGCAACCCCGCGCTCGAGTTCCGTACCGGGATCGACAGCGAGGAAACGTTCCAGGCGGCCAAGGCCACCGACGAGGTTTTGAAGGACCTGGAGAACTTCGAGGCCTACACGGCCGCCAAAAAGGCCTTGAGCACAAAGAACATGGAGGCCTGGCGGTGGGTTCTGGTGGTCTACATCATCCTGGCCTCCGTCCTGCCGGTGTGGCTGCTCTTGCAACCCCGCGACTACCTGGCCTCCTATTTCCTCTATTTCGCCGTCATCATCGGGGGCATCGGCATGGTCATGGGATCCAGCAGCGGCCTCGAGGTCAAGCTTCCGGCCTTCAAGAGCGTCGTGGCCGGAAACGGCGACTGGATATGGCCGATGCTCTTCATCACCGTGGCCTGCGGAGCCCTTTCCGGCTTCCACGCCTTGGTGGGCAGCGGCACGACCTCCAAGCAAATTCGCAAGGAAAAGGACTCTCTCCTCGTGGGCTACGGCGCGATGCTGATCGAGGGCATCGTAGCCACCATCGCCATCGGAACGATCATGATCTCCGGCCAGATGATCGGCAACCCTACCATCACCTACGCGACGGGGTTCGGCAGGTTCGCGGAAATCGTCGGCATCGACCCCATCGTCGGCAGGTCCCTGGGGCTCTTGGCCATGAACAGCTTCCTTCTGACCTCCCTGGACACGGCGACCCGACTGGGTCGTTACCTGATTCAGGAACTGTTCAACATGAAAATCGACCGCTACTCGTCCACCGTTGCCGTGGTCGCCGCCGCGATGGGGTTGCTCGTGACGAAGACCACCAACCTCACGACGGGCGCCGTAGTGCCGACGTGGGCGGCTCTGTGGCCGATGTTCGGTTCGGCGAACCAGCTCGTGGGCGCTCTCGTTCTTTTGGGCGTCGCCGTGTGGGTGAAGCGGGCCCTGAAAAAACGCAACGACTGGCTGATGTACCCCATGTGGTTCATGCTGGTGACGACCTGCGCCGCCCTGGGCTTCATGATCAAGTCCAACCTGGTCGACCCCATGATGGCCGAGAAAACCCCGAATTGGCTTCTGGGCGGCCTGTCTATCGTCCTGCTGATTCTGGCGCTGGCGATGGTGCAGCAAGCATTCTCCGCCCTAAAGCGGGAAAGCGCCTAGTTTTTCGTCGACAGTTTGCTTGATTCGTACGCGAGGCTCCCGAGTTCCACCGGGAGCCTCGTTCTAGAAGGAGTTTTGGAAGAAAAAGTTTTAGTTGGAAGAAAGAGTTTTGGAAGGAGGAGAAGAAATGTCGGGTTTCGAGCTTATCGTTGCGTTTGCAATCTCCATCGTTGTGATGATCTTTGCCATTTCCAAACTCAAGATTCATCCGTTCCTTTCCATTATGACCGTGTCTCTCGCCTTGGGTTTGGTCGCCGGAATTCCCTTGATCAACCAGACCGTCGACGGGAAGGTGACGCTGGGGCTTGCCAACGTCATCGGCGCCGGGTTCTCTGGGACGTTCACCAGCATCGGCATCGTCATTATTCTTGGAGCTCTGATCGGCTCTATCCTCGAGGTTACGGGAGCGGCGTTCAAGCTGGCGGACATGGTCGTCAAACTGGTGGGCCCCCGGCATCCCGAACTGGCTATCGAGTTGATGGGTTGGGTCGTCTCCGTTCCCGTTTTTTGCGACAGCGGATTTGTCATTTTGAACCCTATTCGTAAAGCGATGGTTCAACGTACCCGCACCAGCAGCGTCGCGATGACGGTGGCGTTGTCCGCCGGCCTTTACGCGTCGCACGTGTTCGTTCCCCCGACGCCGGGACCCATCGCGGCGGCCAATACGCTCGGTGTGGGGAATAATTTGCTGCTCGTGATCGCGGTGGGCGCTGTGGTTTCCATTCCGGCGTTGCTGGGTTCCTACATCTACGCAAAGTTTATCGGCAGGAAAGTGAAGTCCGCCGACGAGCTCAAAACCGATGAAGTGGCGAAAACCTACGAAGAGATCGTGGCCGAGTACGGCGAACTGCCCGGCGGATTTCTCGCGCTCTCGCCGATTGTCGTTCCCATCCTGCTCATGTCGTTGGGTTCCATCGCGGCTATGGCCAAATGGGAAGGCAATCTGTTCGCCGTTTCTTCGTTTCTGGGCACGCCGATCATCGCGCTGGCGGTGGGCACGATTTGCGGGGTGTTCTTGTTGGCCTCGACTCACACCCTGAACAAATTTTACGACATCACCAACGACACCTTGAAAACAGTGGGGCCGATTCTTTTCGTAACCGCGGCGGGAGGCGTTCTCGGCAGAGTCATCGCCGTATCCGGCATGGTCGAGTACATCACCGCGAATTCGTCGATGCTGGAGACTGTGGGGATCTTTTTCCCGTTCATTTTGGCCGCCATTCTCAAGACGGCGCAAGGTTCCTCCACCGTCGCCATCACCACGTCGGCCGGGATCATGGCCCCTCTGATGGAGATGATGGGCTTCGCTTCTCCCTTATTGTCGGCGTTGACGGTTATGGCCATCGGAGCCGGAGCGATGACGGTTTCTCATGCCAACGACTCTTATTTCTGGGTTGTGACCAACTTCGGCGATATGACTCCCCAGCAGGGCTATAAAACTCAGACTATGGTCACTCTTGTGGAAGGCCTTTGCGCCATGGCCGGAATTTACGCTTTTGCCGCTCTCCTGCGCTGAACGAAGCTGACCGCAATGGGCCGAACGCAATAGAAGATAATGAGGACGCTCCCGTCGCTGGAAGCGCCCTCTCTTTTCTCAAATCAGGCCGGAAGGTTCAAAAAAATCTCTCGTAACTCCAGCTTTGACTGATTTTCGCCTCAAAATATACGGCGTTTACCCTGGGTATCGCTTTGTAAACCACAACCTCAGAAAACCTATCATACTCAAAAAAACCGTTAATAGAACTCAATCGGTTGCCGGCGTCGTTATATATGGTATGTACTTTGGGTGTCCCTGGGCTTTCGGCGATCCCCATGTTAAGAGAAATTTGCGCGTCAAGGGAAAATTCGCTTCTTAATTGCTGCCCGGAACCGTTCCAGTTGGTCCAAGTGGGTTGAATCCATCCAGAAGCGGCCTCGGATACGGCGCCTGCCGTGATACTATTCACAATTTGTTTGAACAGGCGTTTGACCCTCTCGAACATGCTTCCTTTGGGAGTTTTCGATATATCCGCATTCGCTTCCTTCTCGGGCTCCGGCTTGTACTGTTGACTGAACGCGATGAGTTTTTCATGCGCCTGCTTGAGGTCGTTGATCTCTGTTTCCAGGCGTTTGACGCCCTCCTTAGCCGATTTCGCGTCCATGAGGATAATCGTGTCGCTCGCCTCGAGTTTTTGGCGTACCGTAGGGGCGTCTTTGTCATTACTGAGAACGAGCCATCCGCCTCCCACACGTTCCCCAAAATTCAGCATAACAGCCGCGGAGGAGTCGATATCCGACGGGAGCTCGAAAATTTCCCCCGTCTCCACTTGAATTTCCCGATCCCCGACGCGAACCTTTTTGAGTTCGTTGAAAATTTCGCAAGACTCGGCCGCATCCCACTCTTCGCCCTTCGTGATACGGTCGCGCGCCCGTTCGAACAAGCTTCTTTCGTCTTCGCCGGGAAGAGCCGAAGAGCCCTCTATCAAGGCAACTCCTTTTAGCGCATCAAGAGGCAGCGGGGCCTCTCCCTCTACCCCCAGCATATCGGCTAACTTCATGTGCGCCTCGCTCGCGGTTTTCCTGAGTTCTTCTCTCAAGTCCTCCATTTTGATCTGCATCTCGATGCGGTCCAACTTGGTGAGTTTTTCGCCCTGCACAGCCACCGCCAAGGCTTTCATCTCGTCGAGAATTTCCTCCACCTGCGAGAGGGATTTGTCCATCAATTCTAGGGCCGGATCGCCGTTGGCCGCCGCCAGTCGTTCACCCAGCTTTGCGGCGTCTCCCGAATGAAAACGAAGGCGCTTGGCCGCTTCGGAAATATTCACAGTATCCAGATTTGCAATATCCGCGTCCTTTCCGATCCCAAAAGGGTTGCATTTTAGATTCCTACGAAAAACATCCAAGAACAGAGCACAACAAAACAACATAAGCCCGGCTGATTGGGCTAAACAATGCGGGAATCGATGTGCATAACTATATTACGCGCACCGAACTGGCGCACTCCACAGTAGTCTCGTTTTCCGAGAGACAACTTTGCACCTTTTAGTGAATACCTATCGAGCTCGTAAATACCTTACAATACTGCTTTCAGTTATACTTTCCCAAATTTATCTCGCGGATTAGGGGAGCATTATTTTCTTGACAAAAGGTATTTAGATGTTATCCTTTCCTCTATGACCGACGGGTCGAATGGTATATAACATGCGATGAAGAGGACGAGTAGCTTTTAAGAAACGTACAGAGAGGCGGGAGCCAATGGGTTCGGGGGGCCAGTGATCCTTTCGAGCCGAGAGCTGAGAGTCCCCGCTGCGAAAACAAAGCGAAAACCCCCTCCGAGCTGGTGTCGAAGCCGGATTTTGTGTTTGGAAATCGGATAAGGCGCTGGGGAGCCGCCCCTTACAGCGGTTTTAAGAGTCGCCCCCACGGAAGATTCCCAGGGAGTGCGGAAATGGAGTGGAACCGCGATGATCGATGCGCCCACGTCGTCTCCATATATGGAGATGGCGTGGGCGTTTTTTGGCTTGTGGCTCAAGATTTCCGGGGACGGGGTCAATGAGAACCTGAAGGGCCGAACGAGTTCCGCTCCCCCGAATTGAATTATAGGGGGTTCGGGGGGGCCAGTGAGGACCCGAAGGGCCGAACGGGCTCCGCCTCCCCGAGTTTAAATTAAGGAGGCTGGCAGAGGTGTTGAAGTTCGAGGGAAATAACGGAAAAATCTGTGAGTTCCAGACGGAGTCGGTGAAAGTGTCCGAGGCGCTGTCCGAGCTGGGACTTTTAAAAAAGGCATTGGCGGGCAAGGTGAATGGAGAGCTGCTGGACCTCGATCGCGGAATATCGCAAGGCGGCAGGGCCGAGCCCGTGCTCGCGAGCTCCGAAGAAGGACTGGAGATCTTACGCCATTCCGCCGCGCATCTGATGGCGCAGGCGATCGAAAAGCTGTATCCCGGCGCGAAGTTCGGGATCGGCCCCTGCATCAAAGACGGGTTTTACTACGACATCGACCTTCCGATCGCTTTGACGGAACAGGACCTGCCGGTGATCGAGGCGGAGATGCGTAAATTCGCGGGCGCTTCGTCGAAGGTTGAGAGAATCGACATGGCGAGGGACGAGGCGCTCGCTTTTTTCAAGGAGCGCGGCGACCCCTACAAGGTCGAGTTGATCTCGGCTCTGGAAGCTCCAACCGTGTCGCTCTACAAGCAGGGCGACTACGTGGACCTCTGCCGCGGGCCCCACGTGCCGGACACGTCCTGGATACGGAACTTCAAGTTGCTCTCCTTAGCCGGGGCTTACTGGCGCGGAGACGAGAAGAACGTCATGCTGACCCGCGTCTACGGAACGGCTTTCGCCACTCCGGACGAGCTGAAAGAACATCTGCGGCGTCTGGAGGAGGCAAAATTGCGCGACCACCGCAAGCTGGGCAAGGAACTGGACCTTTTCAGCCTGCACGACGAGGGGCAGGGGTTCCCGTTCTTCCACCCCAAGGGAATGGCGGTGATCAACACGCTGATGGAGTTCTGGCAGCGCGAACACACGCGACGCGGCTACGACGAAATACGCACGCCTCTCATCTTGGACCGTTCCCTCTGGCTTCAGTCCGGCCACTGGGATCACTACAAGGAAAATATGTACTTCACGGAGATTGACGAGCAGCCCTTTGCCATAAAGCCCATGAACTGCCCCGGCGGGATGCTGGTCTACAAAACCCAGATTCGCAGCTACCGCGACCTGCCGCTCCGCATGGCGGAACGGGGCATCGTGCACCGCCACGAGCGCAGCGGCGCTCTGCACGGTCTGATGCGCGTGCGCTGTTTCACCCAGGACGACGCCCATCTGTACTGCATGCCCGACCAGGTCCGGCAGGAGGTCGTCGGGGTCATGGACCTGTGCGACTATATTTACAAAAAAGTGTTTGGATTCAATTACAGGGTAGAGCTCTCCACGCGCCCGGAAAATTCTTTGGGGGAGACCGCGCAATGGGAGATGGCGGAGGCAGCGCTGAAAGACGCCCTCGAGTCCTCGGGGACGCCCTATCGCGTCAACGAAGGCGACGGCGCGTTCTATGGCCCCAAAATCGACTTTCACCTGGAGGACTGCATCGGCAGAACCTGGCAATGCGGCACCATCCAGCTCGACTTTCAGATGCCGGAGCGCTTCGACCTGACCTACGTCGGACCCGACGGAAAAGAACACCGCCCCGTCATGTTGCATCGGACGATTTTGGGCAGCATCGAGCGTTTCCTGGGCATTTTGATCGAAAACTACGCGGGGGCGTTTCCGTTCTGGATCGCGCCCGTGCAGGTCAAACTGATCCCCATTCAAACCCGAGGGACGGCCCCCGAGATCTCCCAGGCGGAAACCCACGAGAAGTACGTTCGGGAGCTGGCGGACACGTTCAGGGACTGGGACCTGAGAGTGGAGGTCGACAATCGGGACGAAAAGCTGGGCAAGCGGATACGAGACGCCCAGCTCCAGAAGGTGCCCTACATGATCGTGATCGGCGACAAAGAGGTGGAATTGCGCACCGTCGCAGTACGCGAACGCAGCAAAGGCGACCTAGGCAGCATGTCCCTAGACGCCCTCAAGTCCGTCTGGGAGGCTGAGTTCAATCCATTGAAAAGGTAGTATCGTGAAAGCAGGTATAAATAAATTGGCTCCCTAATCCGCGAGATAAATTTGGGAAAGTATAACTGAAAGCAGTATTGTAAGGTATTTACGAACTCGATAGGTATTCACCAAGTCTGATATGTATGTTTTATTGCCCAAGAGCGGGAAGAAAGATCCTTTTGGGATAGCAGTGAAAACTTTTGGCCCTATGTACTCATGGACTATAGGGATTGAGAACCGCAATGGAGTTATCCACATTTTCCTCGCGGATTTCCTACGGAAATAGATTCTCCTCCTATTTTCATTGCTCGTTGTGATCGGCGATCATGGTCAGTTAGGTTTCCCGCTACCGCTTGACAAGTCGGCGACATGGAGATAACATTTCATCTCAGTCATTTTAGTATACATATATAAATAATAAGGTTTCCAGGAGCGTTTACAGAAACATTTGCAGAGAATCAAAGGAGGGGAAGATGTGCTTCGTTACGTGACGTGGCGTTTGATTTCGCTGATTCCCGTCCTGGTTGGCGTGGCGTTTATCGTGTTCACGCTTTTGTATATCACGCCGGGAGATCCGGCCCGCATGGTTTTGGGCGACTTGGCCACGGACGATATGATAGCGGAGTTTCGCGAGCGGGAGGGGTTGAACGACCCCTTTCTGTTGCAGTTCGGCCGCTACCTTTACAACGCCGCCGCCAAGGGGGACATCGGCAAGTCCTACATGACGAAGGCGTCGGTCTCCTCGGAGCTGAGGGCCTCTTTCCCGGACACCTTCAAGATCTCCATCTTCGCCATCCTCATCGCCCTGATTTTGGGCGTTCCGTTCGGCATCGTCTCGGCGGTCAAACAGTACTCGATTTTCGACTCCATCACGATGGTCTTCGCTATGGTGGGGATGTCGATGCCGGTTTTCTGGCTGGGGCTGCTGCTCATTCTGACGTTTTCGGTCCATCTGCGCTGGCTGCCCTCGTCGGGGCTGGACTCGTTTTCGGCTATGATCCTGCCGTCGGCGACTTTGGCCACGCAAAGCCTGGCCATCATCACCCGCATGACGCGCTCCAGCATGCTGGAGGTCATCCGCCAAGACTACATCCGAACCGCGCGCGCCAAGGGGCAGAGGGAGTCCGTCGTGATTCTGCGTCATGCCCTGCGCAACGCGATGATTCCCATCGTCACCGTGGCGGGGGTTCAGTTCGGGGTGCTCCTGGGGGGCGCGGTGCTGACGGAGTCCATTTTTTCCATTCCCGGCGTGGGGCGTCTCATGGTCAGTTCCATCAAGATGCGCGACTACCCCATCGTGCAGGGAGGCGTGCTTTTTATCGCGTTCGCGGCGAGTTTCGTCAACTTGATCGTGGATATCCTCTACGTCTATATCGACCCGCGAATTAAAGTCCAGCGTTAATCTTAAATCTTAAACGTCGGAGGGAACGCCATGGAAAACGTCGCGGGCAAAAACGGCAGGTCTCCGTCGCGGGTTTTGAAGGTGCTGTTGAGAAATCGCTTGGCCGTTTTGGGGATGATCATCATCGTTCTGCTGGTTCTGGGAGCCGTCTTCGCGCCTTTGATCGCGCCCTACGATTACGCCCGCCAGAGGCTCGACCGGGGCTACGAAACGTCGTCCAAAGATTTTTGGCTGGGAACGGACGAATACGGCCGCGACGTATTTTCGCGGATCGTCTATGGGGCGCGCATTTCGCTGGCCGTGGGGTTTCTGACGGTGGGGATCGCTTTGTCGATGGGGATTCTGGTTGGGGTTTCCGCTGGCTACTACGGGGGAAAAATGGGGGGCGTCCTGATGCGCCTGATGGACATTCTGTTGGCCATGCCCTCGATTCTGCTGGCTATCGCTATCGCGGCCTCACTGGGGCCGGGGCTCTTCAACTTGATGGTCGCGGTGGGGATCTCCAACATCCCCCGCTACGCGCGCATCGCCCGGGGCTCCGTGCTGTCGATCCGGGAGATGGAGTACATCGAGGCGGCCAAGGCGGTGGGGTCCAGCGACCTGCGCATTCTGACGCGCCACGTCGTTCCCAACTGCATGGCCCCCCTGATCGTGCAGGCCACCTTGGGGATCGCCTCGGCCATACTGAACGCGGCGGCGCTCTCCTTCATCGGCCTGGGCGTGCAGCCGCCCTTTCCGGAGTGGGGGGCCATGTTGTCGGAGGGGCGGCAGTTCATACGGGAGCTTCCCCACCTGACGATCTTTCCCGGCCTGGCCATCATGTTCACGATTCTGGGATTCAACTTTCTGGGCGACGGGCTGCGCGACGCGCTGGACCCCAAACTGAGGCGCTAGACGTGGACATCCCCCTGGAGAGATTTTTTACGAAAAAGGGTCCGCCCCCGGTCTCGGACGCCCCCGACCTGGCCCTTTCCTGGGAGGTTCGGGTGCCGATGCTGACCAATCCCGTTTTTATGCTGGACGCCCTGGCGGCTTTGGCGGGCGCGTGGTTCTTCCCCTCCGCCCTGTTCGCCTTCATCCTGAATTTGTCGGGGTTCGGGCTGGACGCGATTCTTCTCGTCGTCTCGTGGATCGGTCTGTGCGTCGCGCTTTTGGCGGGCACGTGCTTTTTCTTCATCCTGGTCCGTTTCGGGAACGCTTACTACGCCAGGTACACGCTCTCCGCCTCGGGAATTTCCTGCGAAACCTCCCACGAATCCGCATCGGACGCCGGGAAGGGCGGTTTTTTTGCGTGCCGCGCCGCGCCGGTGCCCTCCGGGAGCATGTCCTCCGCCAAACTCGAAAAGTGGGCGGGCTGGGATAAAATCCGCAAAATGAAGGCGCTGCCCTCTTTGAGGGTCGTCACCTTGTCGGACGCTTTTTTGCCCGTTTTCCGCATTTTTTGCCCTGACGACCCGACCTTCGCCCAAACGCGGGAGCTGTGCGCGGCGATGCTGGCTTACCGAGAACGCAAGTAAGGGCTTACGTTATAGTGAATTGAAGTAAAAAGCCTAAAGTTAGAATAGCTAAAAACAGTTTTTTAAAGGGTTTAACTCATTTTTACCAGTACGTTCTTTTGTAAAGCGCTATACATATTTTAAATATATCTCAAATGGAGGAGGCAACAAGCAATGAAGAAATTTTTTTTGAGTTTTTTGGGGACGGCGGCGTTTCTTTGGATCGCGGCGTTCGGAGCGTACGGGGCATACGGAAAAGCCGCGGCCGCCGAGAAGGATACGTTCGTCTACGGGAACGGGTACGACATCCGAACGCTCGACCCGATAGCCACCAGCGACGCTCCCTCGTGGCAGGCGTGCCGGCACATCTATCAGACGCTCATCGAGCTGGACGACGACTTGAACGTGACGCCGGAGCTGGCGGAAAAGTACGAGGTCGTTTCCCCGACGCTTTATCGTTTTTTCCTGAAAAAGGGCGTGAAGTTTCACAACGGGGAAGAAGTGAAAGCCGATGACGTCGTGTTTTCGCTCTCGCGGGCCCTTTCCCCGGCGGGCAGCGCGGTGCGCGCGTTCGTCGCGGACATCGACTCGGTGGAGGCGGTCGACGAGTACACCGTGGACATCAAGCTGAAAAAGGTCTCGACGCCCTTCATCATGAACCTCTCCGTTCCCTGGGCGGGGATTCTCAACCGCAAGGCCGTGGAGGAGGCCGGTGAAAACTACGCCCAAAACCCCGTGGGCTCCGGGCCCTTCCGTTTCGAAAGCTGGAGAAAAGGGGACCGTGTGGTTCTGGAGCGTTTCGAGGATTTCGCCGGGCCGAAGCCCAAGTACAAGACCCTGGTCATCCGGGCGATCCCGGAGGCCAACATCCGGGCTATAGAATTGGAAAGCGGCGCGGTGGACCTCATCTACCTTCCATCGACCAGCGACCTGCTGCGCCTCGAAGGGGATTCGCGCTTCGTGACCTATCGGGACACCCGGCCGGCCGCCACGAACTTCCTGGGCTTCAACACCCAAAAGCCCGGACTGGACAACCCCAAGGTCCGTCAGGCCCTGGCGTACGGGGTCAACGTGAAGGGCATCGTGCAAAGCGTTTTCAGGAACATCGGATGCAGCCCCGCGCAGAATGCCCTGCCTCCCGGCGTGATCTATTTCGACGCCGAAAACAACCGGGTGCAGGAGTACGACCCCGAAAAGGGCAAGGCTCTTTTGGGGGAGACCGGCTACAAGCCGGACAAACTGCAGCTCGTCACCAACGAGCGGTCCGACAGGCAGGCCATGGCCACGATCATCCAGGCCGGATTCAAGGAACTGGGCGTCGACGTGGAAATTCAGATCCTGGAGTGGGCCGCGTTTTTGGACTTCCTGAAGGAGGGCAAACACGACCTCTGCATTCTCGGAAACTTCGCGCCCATACCGGACCCGGACGCCATTTTGCAGAGCTCCTTCCACTCCTCCATGGCCAGGCAGACCAACTACGCGAATTTCGCCGACCCGGAGACGGACGAGCTTCTCGAAAAAGGCGTCGCCATGCCCGCCGGGGAGGAGCGCAAGGAACTGTACTTCAAGTTGCAGCGGCTTCTGGACGAGAAAAAACCCTGGGTTCCCCTGGTCTATCTCGTGGCCACCCAACTGGGCTCGGCAAGGCTCGAAGGGGTCAATCCCAGGTCCAACGGCGGCGGCTTCTACGACTTCCGCAAGATTTCCTTCAAGCCCGCGGATTGATGTTGCGTTAACATCGCAAAGAAAAAATTAATGGGGTCAGGGGACGAGTCCCCTGCGGGGCGCGGGGCTCCGCCCCGCGGTTTTGGCTTAAAAAAATGCCGTCCATCGCTGGACGGCATTTTTTTCGATGACTCTGACTGGGCGAACTAACTGAAGGTGGACCAGGAAAAGGCGTCGAGGGCTTTTTCGTCGACGTCTTTTTGGTATTGGATGCGAGGCATTCCCATGGTGACGATGCCGGAGGAGGGGTCGATGGCGTACTCGAGCGCGTCGGCCTCGGGATCCTCGCCGATGACGGTGTTGTCGGGGATATAGTTGTGCGCGTCGATCACCGCGCGTTTGATGCGGCAATTCCGGCCGATGACGACGCCCTGGCCGATGACGCTTTCTTCTATGAGCGATCCCGGCTGAACCACGCAGTTGCGCGACAAAACGGACCGGAACACCCGCGCTCCCAATATCCGGCTTCCCTCGGCCAAAAGAGCCCGGTTGACGGTGCAATCGTGCCCCTCGGCCGGATAGGAATAAGAAGGGGGGTCGGCGAAAGAAACGGTACGGATCGGCCACATGGGGTTGTAGAGCGTCATCTCCGAATCGTAGGACAGGAGTTCCATGTGAGCCTGCCAATAGGCTTTGATGGTCCCCACGTCGCGCCAGTAGGGTTTATCGTCGCGCCACTGATGCATTTTCTCGATTTCGCGCGTGGAGTGCGGCAGGACGTTGGTCGAGAAGTCGTAGGCGTAAACCCGCGCTTTCTGCTGCACCAGGCCGGGGATGATGTCGCGTCCGAAATCGTGGCTGGTCGGCTGTTGGGAATCGTAAATCAGGGTTTCCTCCAGGATGCTGCGCTCGAAGATGTAGTTGCCCATGGAGACGTAGCAGAATCCCGGCCTGTCGGGAATTTCGGGGGGCACGGCCGGTTTTTCCAGGAAGTCGACGATGCGCCCCGACGCGTCGGTTCTGATGCAGCCGAACTGATAGGCTTCGGCAAGGGGAACCACGTTGGCCGCGACGGTGACGTCCGCTTTCTGAGCGAGGTGGGAGTCCAGCATTTGTTCGACGTCCATTTTGTAGATGTGGTCCGCCGCGAAAATGCAAACCTGGTCGGCCTTGAAGAGCGAGACCAGGTGCAGGTTCTGAAACACGGCGTCCGCCGTGCCCTGGAACCAATGTTCCCCCCGCCACATCTGCGCGGGGACGAGGGTCACGAAAAAGTCGCGGCCGCGCAAAGCGCCGCCGAACTGCCATCCCTGTTCGATGTGTTCGTTGAGGGACTGGCTCTTGAATTGGACGAGGACATAAATAGCAAAAATGCCGCTGTTGACGAGATTGGAAAGCGCAAAATCGATGATGCGGTATTTGGCCCCGAAATAAACGGCCGGTTTGGCCCGATAGCGAGTCAACGGCATCAAGCGCTCGCCTTTGCCTCCCGCGAGAACGATTCCGAGAACCCTCCCGTACTTTCCTCCGTACATGGTCTATACCCTCTCTCCGCGTCTACCTTAAAGAATGTTTCGATACAGCTCTTTGTAAAGCTGCGCCGATCTATCCCAGGAAAAGTCCTCCCGCATTCCCCTCGCGCGTATTTTATTCCACGCCTTGGCGTTGGAAAAACGCTCTATGGCGCGACACAACGACCAGAGCATCCCCTGCATATCGTACGTCAAGAAGGTAAATCCGTTGCCGCCCCCCTCCGAGTCGGCGTCGGTCACGGTATCGTGCAGTCCCCCCACCTCGCGGACGACGGGAACGGTCCCATAGCGCATCGCGATCATCTGCGACAGTCCGCAGGGCTCGAAAAGCGAGGGCATCAGGTAGATGTCGCCGCCCGCGTAAAGAAGGTGGGCAAGCGACTCGTTATATCCGGGGAAAAAGCAAAGCGAATCTTTGTTCATGGCGCTGGCGTCCCTCAGGGCGTCCTCTATCCAGCGATGCCCGCTGCCCAGAAAAATGAACTTCGCCCCCAGGCTCTCGATCTGTTTCAGGGCGGGCAAGACGATGTCGAAGCCCTTCTGCTCCACGAGACGAGAGACGCAGACCACAATCGGGCCCTCGTAGGCGGGGTCGAAACGGGTGTTCTTCAAAAGCTCTTTGCGGCACGCCGTCTTGCCGGCCATGGAGTCGGCCGAGTAACATTCCGGCAGGAGAGGATCCCTGGACGGGTTCCAATAAGCGGTGTCGAGGCCGTTCAAAATGCCGCTCAACTTGTGCCGCTGCGCGTAGATCACGCCGGACAGGGCCTGCGTGGACTCGTAGGTCTGTATTTCCCACGCGTAGCGCGGGGAAACGGTGGTGATCGCGGCCGCGCTGACGATCGCGCCCTTCAGGAGATTGACCTGCCCGTAAAATTCGAGCTCCCGCATGTTGAAGCAAGCGGGGTCCATGCCGGATTCATCGAAAAACGGCCCTGGGAAAAACATCCCCTGGTGCGCGACGTTATGCAGCGTCAGCACGCTCTTCCGCTTCACGTCGCGAAGCTGGCGGTGCCAAGCCAGCGCGCAGGGCAGGTAGGCGCTGGTCCAATCGTGACAGTGGAAAACGTCGGGGGACCACCCCACGACTTTTTTCAAGTTCAGGGCCTGCATGCAAAAAACGGCGAAGGGGCGCACCGTCCAGGAGTTCAGCTCCCACGGATACATCTCGCCCGCGTAGTAGTCCGACTCCAAAAGATACACCGGCACACCGTCCACGTCGACGCGGTGCACGACGGCGTCCGCTGCCTGCCATGCGTAGGAGGCGCTGGCCCTCTGAGAAAACGTGGAGACTTTATAGCCCGCGTCCCGGACCTTCTTCATGACGCCCGACCACAGGGGCGTGACCACGCGAACGTCAATGCCGCATTTGAGCAGGGCCTTCGGCAGCGAACCCATCACGTCGCCCAGCCCTCCCACTTTGGAAAAAGGGGAAAACTCGGTTCCGACAAAAAGAACCTTCAAGTTCGAAGTCCTCGGGTCTTGGGGTTTCGGACTCGAATTTTTAAGTTTTGGACGAAAATCGGAACCCTTCAGGTTCTGCCGGGGACTCTGCTGCGCCGTCATGACCGGTCTCGCCTACATGCCCCTAAAGTCGATGGAATAGGCTTTCGAAGCGTATTCTCTGACCACGCGGTGAGTGTTGAAAAACGACGCGTTGAGAGCGATGGTATGTTGCATCATGCTCACCCATTTGTCGTGTTCGCCGTAATACGTGGGGATGATCTTCTTTTGGAGTTTATCGTAAAGGTCGATGACGTCCAGGGATTCGTCGTAGTGATGGTCGTAGTCGGACACACTGGGCTCGGGGCCGATGGACCATCCGGTCACGTCCTCGATCCAGCCCTCGATCCACCAGCCGTCCAAAACGGAGAAATTCATGATCCCGTTCATGGTGCACTTCATGCCGCTGGTTCCGCTGGCTTCCCGGGGGCGCACAGGGGTGTTCAGCCACAGGTCCACGCCCTGGGTCAACAAAGAAGCGATCTCCATGTTGTAGTTGTCGATGAAGACGATGGGGATCGTGTCCTCCAGGTCTTTCGCCGTCTTTTTGATGCGCTGCAGGACGGCTTTGCCACCGTTGTCGTTGGGGTGCGCCTTGCCCGCGAAGATAAACTGAACCTTGCGGTTCCCCGCGACTTCCATGAAGCGCTTGAGGTTCGAGAAAAGCAGGTCGGCCCGTTTGTACGTCGCGGCGCGGCGCGCGAACCCCAAGGTCAGGATCTCCGGGTCCAGTTGTTTGCCGGTGCTCTCCAGCACGCGGGCGAAAAGGCGCAACTTGGCGGCCTGATGGGCCGACCAGAGTTCCTGCTTGGGAATGGTCAGGGCCTGGACGAGGCGTCCGGGGTCTTGTTCCCATCCGGGGATGTGTTTGGTGTAAATTTTGCGCATACCGGGGCTCACCCAAGTGATCGGATGCACTCCGTTGGTCACCCAGTCCACGGTTTCCATTTTGAACATGGCGTTGCTGACCTCGGCGTGCTTTTTGGCGACGCCGTTGACGTAACGGCTGTAGCGCAACCCCAGGTCGGTCATGGACACCCCCTGCATGTCGGGCATCATGCGCTTGATCGTGGCGAGGGCCTCGGCGGGGAAAACGCGATCGATGAGGCCGAACTCGAAATAATCGTGCCCCGCGGGCACGGGGGTGTGGGTGGTGAACACCACCTGCTCCCGGATCTTGTCGGGATCGTAGTACCCCTGTTCCCGCATCAGTTCCAGGGTGAGGAATCCCGCGTGGCCCTCGTTCAGGTGGAAGGTCTCGATGTTCATATAGCCCAGGTCCCGTAGCATACGGAGCCCTCCGACGCCCAAAATGAACTCCTGACAGAGGCGGTAGTTGTTGTCGCCTCCGTAAAGATACCAGCAGAGTTTGCGGTCGTCGGGATGGTTGGGCTCGAAATCGGTGTCCAGAAAGTAGACGGGCAGCGGGTAGCCCGTGGAGCCGATGACCTCGTAAACCCAAACCCCGACCTGTATTTCACGCCCCTGGAGGGTCAGGGATATCCGATTGGGAAGCAGAGTCAGCTCATGCGCGGGGTTCCACTGGACGGGCTTTTCTTTCTGCCAACCGTCGTTGTTGAACTCCTGCACGAAGTACCCCTTGCGGTAAAGCAACGTAACGCCCGCCATAGGAACGCCCAGATCGGCCGCGCTCTTCAGGATGTCGCCGGCCAGGACCCCAAGTCCCCCAGAGTAAGTGGGGATCGATTCTTTCAGACCCACCTCCATCGAAAAATAAGCGAGAGGTCTGAATGCGGGATCGTTTTCCATCAGGCTTCTCAAAGAATTGCCGAGATCGCTCCTATGAAGTCTCTGTATCATTCCCAAAAACTCCTTTCCCAGTTCCCCTGGTCAGGGGGTGTTGCCGTCCATATTCGCAAAACCGCAAAATTGTTGAAAATGCAGTCGAATAAGACATCTTAGATTATCTCATAAAAATTTTTATGACAATACGCTATCTTCCGAATTCGTGAGCGTCACGCGTACTTAGGCTCGGCGGGGTGGAGGCAGCGGCCGTAAAGCCTCGCGAGGGCTCGGATGCGGGCCGCCAAGTCTTTCGTGGCTTGTCCCGGCGTCATGCGCCATTCCCAGTTTCCGCTGGGCGTGGACGGGACGTTTACGCGCGCCTCCGCCCCCAACTCCAGATAATCCTGCATCTGCACGATGGCCGTCTCGGCGACGGAGGACATCGCCATGCGTATCATGTCGCCGCAGATCGTGTCACGGGTGATCTCCCTGCCGAGGTAGAGGATCAGATTGGAGATCTCTTTGGAAGAACCCTCCTTTTCGAACCAGCCGATGGAGGTGTTGTTGTCGTGGGTCCCCGTGTAAACGACGTTGTCGGGCGTGTGGTTGTGGGGGGCGTAGGGGTTTTGCGCCGGATCTCCGAAGGCGAAATGCAGGACGAGCATCCCGGAAAGCCCCATTCCCCTGCGGGCGACTTCTATTTCAGGCGTGAGGACCCCCAGGTTTTCGGCCCAGAAGGGCCTCTGGGGAAACTCCCGGCACAGGCGTTCGAAAAAACGTTCGTGGGGCACGCCCCGCCAGCATCCTTTCTCGGCGGTCAAGGAGTCCGCCGGCAGCGACCAGTAGCCGATGAGCCCCCGGAAGTGATCGATCCTGATTTTGTCGAAAAGGGTCAGGAGGTGGCGCAGGCGATTCATCCACCATTGGAATCCGTCGGCCTCCATGGCGTCCCAGCGGTAGAGGGGGTTTCCCCAAAGCTGCCCCGTCTCGCTGTAATAATCGGGAGGAACCCCCGCGATGGAAATGGGTTTCAGATGGTCGTCCAGCTCGAAAAGATGGGGGTTCGCCCACACGTCGGCGCTGTCGAGGGTCACGTAGATGGGCATGTCCCCCACGAGCTCGATGCCGAACTCATCGAGGCACTCCCGAAGAGCCGCCATCTGAGAATGAAAGACGAACTGGACGAAACGGTGGTACTCGATTTCGTCCCGATGGGTTTCCCAGGTTTTGTGCAGCGCTTCGTGGTGGCGATACTTCAGATCTTCCGGCCATTCGTACCAGCATTTCCCGCCCTGGATGTCTTTGAGGGCGGCGAAAAAGCTATACGACTCCAGCCAATGCCGATTGGCGTAAAAGAAATGCTCGTACTCGGTCTGTCGTTCCGTTTTTTTGAAGTTCGCCCAGGCGCGGCGCAAAAAACTTTCTTTGAGGGTGCGCGCCAAGCCGTAGTCCACGCGTCCGTGGCTCACGGGCACGTTTTTGAGGTCGTCCTTGTCGAGAAACCCCGCGGCGGCCATCGCCTCGGGGCTGATGAGCAAGGGATTGCCCGCAAAAGCCGAGGGAGGGCTGTAGGGGGAGTTGCCGTTTCCGCCGTCCACCGCCGTCAAAGGCAAGACCTGCCATACCGTCTGCCCGGCTTCCTTCAAAAACTCGGCAAATCGGGTCGCCTCCGGTCCCAGATCTCCTATTCCATATTTCGAGGGCAAGGAAGTCAGAGGTAGAAGTATTCCGCTTTTACGTACCATCGAGATTCATCTCCCATCGCCCTGCTGCGCGAATCGTCATAATAAAAACACTTCCGCAACTCGACTTTATTGTATCACTTCAATCTCAATCCCACTTCAATCTCGCTCGCTTCATAATCGTCGCAAATCCGCTCCGCCCCGTTCTCTCGGTCAACGATCGACGTTTTCGCTTCTATAGGTGATCCGTCCGCCGCAGAAGGTCATCGCCACGTCGACCTGCCAGAGGTCCGCCGCGGGCGTCAGGAAGGGATCCTGATCCAGAACGGCCAGGTCGGCGTCGCGACCCGGCGCGATTTCCCCCCGCCTCTTCTCGTTGCCTCCGTGCCACGCGCCGCCCCAGGTGTAAAGAGAAATCGCCTCGGCCACCGAAAGTTTCTCCTCGGGCACCCAACCTCCGTCGGGCGCTCCGGCTTGATCCTGGCGGGTGACGGCCGCGTGGATGCCGTAGAGAGGGCGCAGGCTTTCGATGGGGGCGTCCGAGCCGGCTGACAAAGCGATGCCTTTGCGCAGCATCGTCTTCCAGCGATAACTCCGCACGGCCCAGGCCGGGCCCAGGCGTTCGACGGCCATTTCCCGGTCGGAGGGGACGAAACAGGGCTGGATCGCCGCGCCGACGTGAAGGTTTTTCATGCGGTCGAGCTGCCGGTCGTCGGCGATCTGAGCGTGAACGATCTGATGGCGGATGATTCCGGGGCTTGCGGCCTGAGCGGCCTCGAAGGCGTCCAGGCACATCTCCAGGGCGCCGTCGCCGATGGCGTGCACCGCCACCTGCATACCGGACGAGTGGGCGATGGAGATCATCTCGTTCAAATCGCCCTGCTCGAACATGGCGACCCCGCGATCTCCCGGCGCGTCCGCGTAGTCGTTGAGCAAAAACGCCGTGCGCCCCCCCAGAGAACCGTCGCTGAGAAGTTTCAGCGGCCCGATCTGGTAGAACGGGGTGCCGTCCCCCGTGCGCCATCCCTCGGACAGAAAGTCCAGCAGCAATTCCCGCTTGGGGAGCATGAACTGTTGACGGACACGGAAGGGCAACTTCCCGTCCCTCTCGGCTCCGATGTAGAAATCGATCGCGCGCCGAAAGTCGAAGCCGAACATGCCGATGTCGTCCGTGTTCAACTGGGTCAGGCCGAAACTCGCCGCCAGCGGTCCGTATTTTTCGAGGATGCGGCGCATGTCGTCGTCTTGAAGTCTGGGAATGCAACTATAGGCGTATCGGATCGCCGCCTCGCGGAGGACGCCGTCGGGCTCCCCGTCGTCGCCGATCCCCACGACGCCGCCCTCGATGTGCGTGTCCGCGGTGATGCCCGCGAGCTGGAGGGCCACGGTGTTGAGCACGGCGACGTGGCCGCAGATCCGCGTCAGGATGACGGGATTGCGCGGGGACAGATCGTCGAGGTCGCGGCGGTTCGGCGTCCGGCCATCGATCATGTTGGCGTCGTTCCAGCCCCGGCCCCGATGCCATCCGCCCTCGGACGCGGGGTGAGCGTCGATATGCGCCCTCAGGGACGCTCGAAGCTCCTCGATGGACCGGCAGGCTCTCAGGTCCAAAAGCTCCTGGGACTCCGCCCATGCCATGAAGTGCATGTGGGAATCCCCGAAGCCTGGAAACACGGACCGGCCCTTCAGGTCGAAGATCTCCGCGTTCGTTCCGCCCGTCCGCGACGAAATGTCGGAGCTCGTCCCCAGCTCCGCGATACGCCCGCCCTCGATCGAGAGGGCTTCCCTGACCCCCAAAGGTGTGTGGATGCGCCCATTGACGAGCGCAATCTTTTTATGCATACGCAGCCTCCTGAATTTTCGGCCCGGGAGCGGAGCTCTCCGGCTCTCTAACATATTCCAGCAATTATAGCGCAAATCCCCCTCGCGCCGGGCGATTCGCTCTTTAGATTCACTCCTCGCTTCACTCCGCGACGAAGGGGCTCTTCAAAGTTCCCACGCCGTCGATGGAGATCTCCACGACGTCGCCCGGCTTGACGGGGCCGACGCCGCTTGGGGTTCCCGTGGCGATGACGTCGCCCGCCTCCAAAGTCGCGAAACGGCTGAGGTGGGAGACGATGGCGGCCACGGGGAAGATCATGTCCCCGAAATGGCTCTTTTGGACGATGGCGCCGTTCAGGCGCGTCGTCAGTTCGGACGCGCTCGGCAGCTCCTTCGTCAACAACAGGACGGGCCCGAAGGGTCCGAAGGTGTCGAAACCCTTGGCGCGAATCCACTGCCCATCTTTTTTCTGCAGCACCCTGGCGGAAACGTCGTTGAAGCAGGAGTACCCCAGGACGTAGTCGAGGGCCTTGCTCTCGTCCACGTTTTTGCACGTTTTGCCGATGACGACGGCAAGCTCTCCCTCGTAGTCGACGCGTCCCGCCCAAGAGGGGAGCTTCACGGGCTCGCCGTGGGCCGCGACGCAGGTTTGCGGTTTCATGAAGACGCAGGGTTCGTCGGGGACCTCCATCTTCGATTCCTTGGCGTGTTCGCGGTAGTTCAACCCGATGCACCAGATCTTGACGGGGTCGATCGGGGTTCCGAACCTGGAGTCCGCGGCCTTGCGCTTCTCCCCCGTGGGGGTCAGATTCGCGTCCAGCAGCTCCACGTCCTCCCCCGTCGTTCTGCCCCACCGAAGGCCGCCCGCCTCCGCGACGCGCGCCAGCCGCGTCCCCTCTTCCAGTTTTCTTATATTCTCCCAGATCCCATTTGCCATTTTTATGACCATTCCTTTCGCTTTCAGGTATTTCCCATTGTCTCATAGTATAGTGCTTTAACAAAAAAAGGTGTTTTACGTTTTTTGATGAGTGCTTTATAGCCGCGTTGAAGATATACTTTGCGAAAAAGGAGGGATTTGCCCAATCATGTACAAAGTGGTTTTGATACGTCATGGCGAAAGCGAATGGAACAAAGAAAACCGTTTTACCGGATGGACCGACGTCCCCCTGTCGGAAAAGGGCACGGCCGAGGCGCGGGAGGCGGGGAAGTTGTTGAAACGGGAGGGGTTCGTTTTCGACCTTGCCTTCACCTCCGTTCTGAAGCGCGCCGTCAAAACGCTGTGGCTGACGCTTGAGGAAATGGACTTGATGTGGATCCCCATAACGCACTCCTGGCGTTTGAACGAACGCCACTACGGGGCTTTGCAGGGGCTGAACAAGGCGGAGACGGCCGCGAAGTACGGCGACGAACAGGTGAAGATCTGGCGCCGGAGCTACGACGTGCGGCCTCCCCTGCTCGAAAAAAGCGACCCGCGGCATCCGGGAAAGGATCCGCGCTACGCGTCGCTCTCCTCGGGAGAGCTCCCCGACGGCGAGTGCCTGGCCGACACCGTCGCCCGGGCGATCCCCTATTGGGAGAGCGTGATCGTGCCCGAGATTCGGGCCGGCAAGAAAGTCGTCATCGCCGCGCACGGCAACAGCCTCCGCGCCCTGGTGAAGTACTTGGACGCCATCTCGGAGAAAGACATTCTCGAGCTCAACATCCCGACGGGCGTTCCTCTGCTTTACGAGCTGGGGGCGGACATGAAGCCCGCGGGACATCGCTACCTGGGCGACCAGGAAGCCATCGCCAAAGCCCAGGCCGCCGTGGCCAACCAGGGAAAGGCGAAATAACGCCGCGGTTTTTACCCGCGACGAACACGATAATCGAGGAGGCAACCATGCATTTTTCGGAACGCATCAAAGCGATGCAGTCGTCCCCTATTCGTAGACTTCTGCCGTTTTCCGACGAGGCCAAGAAAGCGGGCAAGAAAGTCTACCACCTGAATATCGGCCAACCCGACATCAAGACCCCCGAGGAGTATTTTCGGGCCGTGCGGGACTTCAAGGCCGACACCATCGCCTATGCCGCGTCTCAGGGCAACGACGGCCTGCGCGACGCCATCTCCGCTTATTACGCCAGTTGGGATATCCCCTACGAGCGGAACGACATCTACATCACAAACGGAGGCAGCGAGGCTCTGTGGTTCGCCGTCATGGCCATCTGCGACGCGGGCGACGAGCTGTTGGTGCCGGAGCCCTTCTACGCCAACTACAACGCGTTCGCTCAGGCCTCCCTGGCCAAGCTCGTCCCCATCCCGACGAAAGCGGAGGAGGGTTTCCACCTGCCGCCCGCGTCCGTTGTCGAAGGGCTGATCACCCCCAGAACCCGAGCCATCTGGATCTCGAACCCCGGCAACCCCACAGGCGCCGTTTACACGGCCGCGGAGCTGGAAATGTTGGCCTCCCTCGCGAAAAAACACGACATCTACCTGATTTCCGACGAAGTCTACCGCGAGTTCACCTACGACGGGGAAAAATTCACGAGCCTCGGGCACATGAAGGACGTTCTCGACCGGGTCATCATGGTCGATTCCGTATCCAAACGTTTCAGCGCTTGCGGGGCGCGCATCGGCTGCATCGCCATCAAAAACAGGGAATTTTTGGCCCAGGCCCTGAAGCTCTGTCAGGGAAGGCTTTGCGTTTCCACCCTGGAACAGGTGGCGGCGACGGGGCTCTACAAAACCTCCAAAAGCTACCTCGAAGAGGTCAACAAGGAGTACAGGTCGAGGCGGGACACGCTCTACAAGGCCCTGAAAAGAATGGACGGCGTGGTCTGCGAAGAGCCCAAGGGAGCGTTTTACGTGATGGTGAAGATGCCCGTCGACGACGCCGAAAAATTCATCGTCTGGATGCTCCAAAACTACGACCAAAACGGCGAGACGATGATGGGGGCTCCCGGAAGCGGATTTTATTCGTCGGATCGAGGCAAGGACGAGATGCGCCTGGCCTATGTCCTGAAAAACGAGGACCTGCTCAAGGCCACGCGCATCCTCGAAGGAGCCCTGAAAGTCTATCCCGGAAGGATCGAGGCCATCAAAGCCTGAGTGTGCCCGCCCCGTAACGGCGAGCGTCGACTCCAATCCGATTGGGCCGAACCACGAGAAGATTAGAACTCCAGATCTTGTAACAGGCTCCAGATCTTGTGCTTTACTTTATTAGAAGATCGGAGTACCATGCTTCTCAATTTGCAACGCGTGTTTTAAGATTCTGAAGTTCAGGCCAAATATTAGCGAATATTAGGAGGAGAGTATCGATGAAGAAGACGTTGTCGTTATGGGTGATTCTTGTTGTCGTCCTTACCGCCGGCTGCGCGTTTGCGCAAGGGGACACTTTGACCGTGGCCATGGCCGCCGACTCGAAGAGCCTGGACCCCCACGCGGCTCCGGATCTGGCGTCCACGAGCGTGATGACTCAGATGATGGAATCTCTAGTCACTATCGACGCGAAAGGGGAGATCGCGCCGCTTCTGGCGGAGTCCTTCGAGAAGCTGGACGAGCTGAACTACAAGTTCGTTCTCCGCAAAGGCGTCAAGTTTCACAACGGCGAGGAGATGAAAGCCGGCGACGTCAAGTTCACCTTTACCCGCGCGGTCAACACGGGCAAGGTCATCGACTACGTCGTTCGCAACATCGACGTGGACAACATAAAGATCATCGACGACTACACGATCGTCGTCCCCAGCAAGACGCCGGACAGCAGCTTTCTGGCCTGCCTTTCCCATTACTGCGCGGGCGTGATTCTGAGCGAGAAGGCCGTAAACGAGGCCGGCGAGAACGTCGGCACCCAGCCTGTGGGTACCGGTCCCTACAAGTTCGTCAATTGGCAGAAGGGAAACCGCGTCGTTTTGGAGCGTTTCGACGACTATTGGGGAGAAAAGGCCAAGACCCCCAACCTGGTTTTCCGCGCCATCACGGAGGGCACCAATCGTTGCATCGAACTGGAGACGGGCGGCGCGGACGTCGCGTTGAGCCTTTTGCCCATCGACGTCAACAGGGTGGCGGAAAATTCCAAGCTCAGTCTGATTCGCGTTCCGGCCCCCTCCGTCATGTACTTGGGCATGAACGTCTCAGAGGAGCCTCTCAGCGACATCCGGGTCCGTCAGGCCATTTCTCTCGCCATCGACAACAGGGCCATCGTCAAAATCGCCTTCAAGGGCGTGGGGCTGGCCGCGCGCGGCCCCGTGCCCCCGACCATCAAGTACTACGACGCCTCTCTGCCGGAGATCCTTCCTGACGTGGACAAGGCCAAGGCGTTGATGGAGGAGGCGGGATACAAGGACGGTTTCAAAACGGAGCTCTGGTGCCGGGACGACAAGAGCTACATCGACACGGCCACCATCATTCAGGCCCAGCTCAAGAAAATCGGCATTGACGTCTCCATTCAGGTCATGGAGTGGGGCGCGTTTCTTGAGAAACTGAAGCAACGCGAGCAGAAACTTTACCTCCAGGCGTGGAACTCCGTCATCGCGGACCCCGATTATAGCTTGTTCGGCGTGTTTCACTCCTCCCAGAAATTGACCGGCCTCAACCGTGGGGTGTACGGCAATCCCGAGGTCGACAAGCTATTGGACGAGGGCAAGCTCGTCACCGACGGACCTGAAAGGGAGGCCATCTATCTCAAGCTTCAGCGGTTGATCGTCGACGATGCCGCGTGGGGCTTTTTGCACGTCAACGAACTTCTTATCGGAATGCAGAAGAACGTGCGAGGCTTCATCTTCGACCCATCCGGCAACCACAAGTACTATCAGGTTTCCTTCGATTAAGGGCTCGGTTTCGGGGATCACTCCATATAATATTTAAATTTGCGATGCTTGACGTGCCCTCTCGCGGGGGCACGTTCTCCACATTACGGACTCGAGGTGAGAGTTGTGTGGCGATATATCCTCCGCAGAATCGTGTATCTTGCGCCTGTTTTCATCGGCATCAGTTTTTTCGTCTTCTTCATGCTGCACATGACCCCGGGAGATCCCGCGAAGATGATCTTGGGCGACACGGCGACCGAGGAGAACGTTCAGTTGCTTCGGGCGGAAATGGGGCTCAACGACCCCTTTCTGGTGCAGTATTGGCGCTATATCAAAAACGCCGTGCGCGGAGACATCGGCAAGTCCTACATCACAAAGAGCAGCGTTGCGCGCGAGGTTTCCCAGGCATTTCCCGCGACGGTCAAACTGGCGCTTTTCTCCATAACGATCGCGATCTTCGTGGGCGTTCCGTTGGGCATCATCTCCGCCATACGACAGTATTCCCTGTTGGACAACATCGCGATGGGGTTTGCGCTGATCGGCATATCCATGCCCGTTTTCTGGCTGGGGCTTTTGCTGATCCTATTTTTTTGCGTCAAGTTGGGGTGGTTTCCGGCCTCCGGCTTTGACACCCTTAAACAGATGATTCTGCCAGCCGTCACTTTGTCCACCCCCTCGTTGGCCATCATATCGCGCATTTCGCGCTCCAGCATGCTCGAGGTGATCCGTCAGGACTACATCCGTACGGCAAGGGCGAAGGGTCAAGCGGAGTTGCGCGTTATATGGGACCACGCGCTGGGCAACGCCCTCATCCCCATTGTGACCATCGTGGGGTTGCAGTTCGGCGGGCTTCTGGAGGGAGCGGTGGTGACCGAGGCCGTCTTCGCCGTGCCGGGCATCGGCAGCCTTCTGGTCGAGGCCATCAAAACCCGAGATTACCCTATGGTTCTGGGGGGCGTGCTTTTCATCGGCATCGTCTTCAGTCTCGTCAACCTAGCGGTAGATGTGCTTTACGCTTATATCGACCCTCGCATCAAGGCTCAATACCAAAGCCCTTAGGCTCTCCGACGAGGTGAAAACAATGAACGCCGCGAAAAACAAACAGACCGGTTTCTGGTTGCGCTTCAGGAAAAACAAGATGGCCTTTTGCGGGGCGCTTATGATTCTGGGGCTGGCGATTGCCGCCGTTTTTGCCCCTCTGATCGCCCCATATCCCTTCGACGAGCAGGATTTTTCCGTAGCGCAGGAGCCGCCGTCGTCCGCGCATTGGTTCGGAACGGACGAGTTCGGGCGCGATATTTTCAGCCGCATCGTCTACGCGTCCCGTATTTCTCTTGAGGTCGGTTTTGTCGCCGTGAGCATCGGCATGTTCATCGGCGGGCTGCTGGGTGCGGTGGCCGGGTTTTACGGACACCTGATCGACAACGTCATCATGCGCTCTATGGATATTCTTTTGGCCGTGCCCTCCACGATTTTGGCTATAGCGATCGCGGCGACGTTGGGGCCGGGGCTTTTCAACCTGATGCTGGCCGTAGGCATAGCGACGATTCCCCGTTACGCGCGCATCGTTCGCGCCTCTGTGCTTTCCCTCCGTCACTTGGAGTTCATCGAGGCCGCCCAGGCCGTGGGGTCCAGCGACTTCCGCATCATCCGCAAACATATTCTCCCCAACTGCATGGCTCCCGTCATCGTGCAGGCGACGCTGGGCGTGGCGTCGGCCATACTGAACACGGCCGGCCTTTCCTTCATCGGACTGGGCATCCAGCCTCCGACCCCGGAGTGGGGAGCCATGCTCTCGGGCGCGCGCAGCTACATCCGGGACTACCCCTACATGACGATCTTCCCCGGCCTGGCGATCATGCTGACGGTTCTTTCGCTGAACTTCTTGGGAGACGGACTTCGAGACGCCCTCGACCCCAAATTGAAGCGCTAGAATTTCGACCGTTCTTTAGAGTTCTTTTGCGGAGTGCTATACTTTAGGGGTAGCCGGTTGCATCTGGAACACATGAACACGCACTGAGCTTCACGATATACCGATCAAGGAGGGACTATTTTATGAAAAAGTTCTGTTCGTTATTGGTGCTCGTATTGGCGGTCGTGGCTGTTGTTCTTTGCCCTGCCGCCGGGGCGGCTACAAAAGCCCCGGCCGAGTATAGGGTGGTCATGATCGTGAAACAGAGCGACCCTTGGTTTGACGACATGACCTTGGGCATCGAGAGGTTGAAATCCGAAATGGGCGTCAACGCCTACGTGCTCACCCCCGAGAGCGGCGACCCCGCGCTCCAGATCGCCATCATGGAGGATTTGATTTCTCAAGGCGTGGATGCGATCTGCATCGTTCCCAACGACCCGCAGGCCATCCTGCCCACCGTCAAAAAGGCGCGGGACGCGGGCATCGTGGTGGTGACGCATGAAGCTCCGGGTATCGCTTCCGAGGTGAACCTGGACGTGGAGGCCTTCGTCAACGCCGAATTCGGCGCGTTGATGGGCGAGGCCGTGGGCAAAGCAGCCGAGGGCAAGGGCGAGTACGCGGGTTTCGTGGGCGGCTTGACCATGGACACGCATATGGAGTGGTACAAAGCCGCGGTGGCCGCTATCAAACAAAAATATCCCGACATGACGAACATCTCCGACGAACCCTTCGAGGACAAAAACAGCATCGAAGTCGCTTACGACAAAACCGTCGAACTCTTGAAGGCCTATCCCAACCTGAAGGCCATCTTCGACTGCTCGGCGCACGGTTCGGGCGTCGCCCAGGCCGTCAAGGACAAAGGGCGTGGGGACATCAAAGTGGTTTCCTTGGCTATTCCGTCCATGTCCGCCAGCTACATCAAGGACGGTTCGATGGTTCACGGGCAGGCATGGCGGCCAGCCGACGCCGGCTACGCGACCTGCTACGCCGCCTACCTGTTGGCTTCGGGCGCGGGCGTCTCCACCGGCGCGAACCTGAAAGCCACCGGCTACGAAGACGTCAAGGTGGAGGGCAATATCGCCTACGGTTACGCTCCGTTGGTGTTCACCGCCGACAATATCGACGAGTTCCATTTCTAGCTTCGGGAGCGCCGACCGGCCGACAAGTAGGGGGAGCGGACATGTCAAACCTTGTGTTGCAAGCCAAGGCCCTGAGTAAAAAATTCGTGGGCGTGCAGGCGCTGGACAAGGTGAGTCTCGACATCGAAGCGGGCACCATTCACTGCCTTGCCGGCGAAAACGGGAGCGGCAAATCCACCTTCGTCAAGACGATATCCGGCATCTACCAGCCGGATGAGGGCGAGATCGTGTTGAACGGCAACGTCTACGCGGCTCTCACGCCCGCACATGCTATGAGGGAAGGGGTACAGGTCATCTATCAGGACCTGTCCCTCTTCCCTTATATGAGTCTGGCGGAGAACATCGCGCTCAACCGGTTGCGCCTCGACGGCGTGAAAATCGTCGACTGGAAAGAGGTGTGGCGCGTCGCCAAGGAGCAAACCGAAAAAATCGGCGTCGACGTCGACCTGAACGCAACGGCGATAGAGACCTCCATGGCCGGCCGGCAGATCGCCGCCATCTGCCGCGCGCTTTCGCAGGACGCCAGGCTTCTGTTCATGGACGAACCCACCGCCGCTCTGACTCGGCAGGAAGTGGACCGCCTTTTGAAAGTGGTCTGCGAACTCAAAAATAACGGACTGTCGGTGGTCTTCATCAGCCATAAGCTGGATGAGATTTTCAGAATTTCCGACAACATCACCATCTTTCGGGATGGCAAAAAAGTCGGCGATTTCGAAAGCGCTCGACTGGACGAAAAATCCCTGGCCTACCACATGACCGGCCGAGACGTCCGCTATCCGCGTTACAGGCGCGAAGCCGAGGCCGCCGCCGCGCCTCTGCTGGCGGTGAAGGGCTTGAGCAAACAAGGCCATTATCACGACGTCAGCTTCGAGATCCGCCGGGGGGACATCCTGGGTCTTATCGGTCTGTTGGGCTCGGGCCGCACCGAACTCGCCATGTCCTTATTCGGACTCAACCCGCCGGACACGGGAGTCGTTGCCTTCGAGGGGAAGACCGCGCGCATTTCCTCCCCGGTGGAGGCCAAGCGTCTCGGCATCGCCTTGCTGCCGGAAGACCGAGGCTCCCAGGGACTTTTTAGGGAACGCGGCATTCGGGAGAACATTACGTCGACGTTGTTGGATCGTCTTGCGGTCGGTCTTCGAGCGATAGACGCGCATAGAGAGCGGGAGATCGCCGAAGAGGGCGTAAAAAAACTACGCATCCGCGCTCCCGGCGTCGAAACGCCCGTCGGGACCCTCTCCGGGGGCAACGCCCAAAAAGTGGTGGTGGCCAAATGGAGCGCCGCGAACCCCAAACTGTTCATCATGGACAGCCCCACCGTTGGCATCGATATCGGCTCGAAGGCCGAAATTTACGAAATGGTGCAGTCCTTCGCGAAGGGCCACATGGCGGTTCTGTTCATCACCGACGAATTGGAAGAGTTAATGTGCAACTGCAACAGGGTGCTCGTAATGGCGAATCACCGGATCATAGCGGCGTTGGACGAGGGCGACATGGAACAGCCCGGCGCGGAGCGGCGCATAGCGGACCTTATCGGCGGCTCCGCCCGAAAAGAAGAGGAAAGAGGAGTGAGAATATGAGCGAGGGCGCGATCCAACGTCGGCGCGTCAGCGCCACGGAGGGAATATTGGCCTGCGTCGTTCTGCTCTACTGCGTCATGGTCGCGGCGGTCAACCCGGCTTTTCTGAGCGTCGAAACCCTGTTCGACATCGTTCGCTCTTCCTCGACCGCCGTTATCGTGGGCATGGGGTTGCTGTTGGTCATGCTTTCCGGCGGCATCGACGTCTCTTTCATGAGCATAGCGCTGTTCGGAAGCTACGTCGCCGCTTACTTGATGATCCGCCTGAAGATCGACAGCCTCGCCTTCGCGTTCGCCGTTTCCATCGGCCTGGGGACGACATTGGGTCTG
Organism: Synergistaceae bacterium; assembly: GCA_031274425.1. GTDB lineage: Bacteria > Synergistota > Synergistia > Synergistales > Aminobacteriaceae > JAISLU01. The sequence goes on from JAISQE010000108.1 coordinate 47,593, forward strand.
GTGAACGCCTTGCTCGTCAACTGGCTGAACCTGCCGCCCTTCATCATCACCCTCGGCACCCAAAACCTCTTCCACGGAGTGATGACCACCTTCATCAGCGACAAGACCTTCGGGGCGGGGGTCATGCCCTCCGTTCTGTCCAAATTCGGCTCGGCCACCCTGTTCACCCTGAAAACCCGTCAGGGCGTCATGGGGTTGACGGTCGCCGTCATTCCCATGTGCCTTTCCATCCTGCTCACATGGTTTATCGTCTACCGCACCATGACGGGCCGGGGCGTGGTCGCCATGGGCAACTCTCCCGAGTCGGCCAGGCGCGCCGGTTTCAACCTGTTGAAGCTGCGGTTGTTCACCTATGGATATATCGGCGCTTTGGCCGCGGTGATGGGCGTGGTCTACATCTCGCAGGTGAACGCCGTTTACCCCAACAAGCTAGTGGGCAACGAGCTAATGATCATCGCCGGGGCGGTCATCGGAGGAGTCAAGGACACGGGCGGCCGCGGAAAAATTCTCGGCGTTATCCTCGGCATCGCGATCATCTACCTGTTGAACTCCACGCTCATATTCCTGGGGTTGTCCTCCTCTTGGAACAACTTTTTCGTGGGGACGCTCTTGGTGGCGTCGGTGGCCGTCACTTCTTGGCAAAACCGTCGTAAAAATCGCAAAAACCTGCTATTCATGGAATAAGGAGCGTAAGGATGAGTAATCTGGCGAGTCGGAGGGATCACGACCTCTATATCCTGATCGGCCTCACGTTGGTCCTGGCCGCGGTGTTCGCCGTCGTGTTCGGGGAATCCATGTACTCGGCGCGCAACCTGCGCAGCATGGCGTATCAGATGCCGGAGTTCGGGCTTCTGGCCTTGGGCATGATGTTGGCCTTCCTCATCGGCGGCATCGATTTGTCGATCGTCGCCGTCGCCAATACGTCGGGCATCATGACGGCTCTGGTGCTCACAGGGGTTTGGTTGCCCGGACTTTCCGGTTATGGGGTGGTTGCGGCGGCAGTGGCGACGGGTTTGACCGCCGCCGTGGCGTTCGGCCTGTTCAACGGGTTTTTGATCGCCAAACTATCGGCCTCGCCCATCATCGCCACCTTGGGCACGATGACTTTCTACTCTGGAATCGGCATGGCCCTCACGGGCGGCAAGGGCATTACCGGTCTGCCGTCCGCTTTCACCTCGTTCGGAACCGCCGAGATGCTGGGGGTTCCGGTCATTTTCGTCTGCTTCGTGGCCGTCGCGGCGGCGCTCTCGGCGTTTTTGTCCCGTACGGCGCTGGGTCGCCGGATGTACCTTTACGGCGAGAATCCCTTGGCCGCCCGTTTTTCGGCTATCGACGTCGAACGCATCGGCTTTTGGGTCTATGGCGTCATCGGACTCCTGGCGGGCATGTCGGGGCATATCGTCATCAGCAGGGTCAATTCCGCCAAAGTGGGTTACGGTGACGCCTATCAGCTACAGGCGCTGTTGGTGTGCGTGATCGGGGGCATCCACCCTCAAGGCGGCCGCGGCAAAACGCTGGGGGTCGTATGCGCCGTGATTCTGATGCAGATGCTTTCCAGCGCCTTCACCATCCTGCGGTTTTCGCCTTACGCCAAAAAACTCATTTGGGGCTCCATGCTGATCGTCATGTTGGGGCTCGAGTACCTGTCGGCGAAACAGAATGTCCGTCGGGAGTTGAGGCAAAAGATCGTTCATTAAAGATTATATATTAGGGATATTGGGGTGGATGTGATGGATATTGGGAACGTTGCAAAACAATATGAAACGCTCTACGATGTGGTGTTGACGGAGCATCGCAAGGTGTTTGAAAAACAGGACGTCGCCGAGATCGAGGCATTTATGAACGCCATCGTGAAAGCCCAGCGCATTTTCGTGATGGGCGTCGGGCGCGAGGGGATCGCCGCGCGGGGCTTCGCCATGCGATTGATGCACCTTGGAAAAGAGGTGCACTGGATTTGGGACGACACCACCCCCGGCATGGGGGCGGGAGATTTGTTCATCGTCGTCAACGGCTCCGGGAAAATCGGACATATCCACTACGTGGTGGAGGAGGCGAAAAAAAACGGGGTCACGATTGCCGTGGTCACCGGAACGCCGAAGGAGAAAACTCCCGCGCTGGCCGATCTGACGTTGTTCGTGCCGGCCTGCGTGTTCAACGGCACCGACGAGCGGGCCGTGCCCTCTATCCAGCCGATGGGCGCGCTTTTCGAGCAGCACTGTTTCCTTTTGTACGACATCATCATCGTGATGCTGGAGAAAGCCATGGGGCGCACCCACGAAGAGATGGAAAAACGTCACCGCAACGTGGAGTAAGCCTATCCAAAGCAGCGCCGATTTGTGCTATTTTAAACGGAGAGAGTAAATTTATTCGAACTGGAGACGTGGCTTACGTGCAGAAAGAATTTTTATCGCCGGCGGAGATTACGGAAAGTTTTATCGGAACGGGTCAGAAAAAGGCCGCGCTTTCCGTCGTCGAGCAGATCGTTCTGGGCGTTCTGGCGGGCGCGTTTATCGCGTTCGCGTCCGAGGGGTCGAACGCGGCGATTCACACCATCGAATCGGTGGGGCTGGGCAAGGCCCTTGCGGGAGCGCTCTTTTCCACGGGGCTGATGCTGGTTGTCGTCGCCGGGGGGGAGCTTTTCACCGGCAACTGCCTGATGATCATCGCCTGCCTGGAACGCAAAATATCGTTTTTTTCCATGCTTCGCGGTTGGGCGTGCGTGTATCTCGGCAACTTCATCGGTTCCGTCGCGCTCGCCTATTTTGTCAATCGGTCGGGGCAACTGGGCTTTTCGGGGGGGATGCTGGGGGGATTCACCGTGAAACTGGCCGTGTATAAGACGGAACTTTCCTTCTCGAACGCCTTCTTCATGGGCATTCTCTGCAATTGGCTGGTCTGCCTCGCGGTGTGGATGGCGGCGGCGGCGAACGACGTAGCCGGCAAGCTCCTGGCCATCTTTTTCCCCATCTGGCTCTTCATCACCTCCGGGTTCGAGCACAGCGTCGCGAACATGTACTACATTCCGGCGGGCATCATGGCGAAGACCAATCCCCTTTTCATCGAACAGGCGGCCAAGCTGGGAGTCACGCCCCAAAGCCTAGCGCTTCTCGATTGGAATACGTTCTTCATCAACAACCTTCTTCCCGTGACGCTGGGCAACATCCTGGGAGGAGGCTTTTTCGTCGGGTTCGT
>JAISQE010000040.1 GCA_031274425.1 Synergistaceae bacterium
AGCGATATACGCCATCATCGCCATCGCGTTTGCGGAGGGCACGGCGTCGTCGAGGGCGGCTTTGCGGCGCAAAAAAACGTGGGCTTCGTCGGCGGCGGAAAGGAAAAAACCGCCTCGGGGTTCGTCCCAAAAATTTTCCTCCATCTTGGCGGCCAGGTTCGTCGCGTACCTCAACCAATCTTTTTTTTGTTTGTCCGTCGCGGCGGACTCGTAAAGCTCCATAACACCCCACATCAACGAGGCGTAGTCCCCCGTCAGCGCGGGGATCGCCGCCTCCTTCGCGCGGTAGCGGCGTCGCCACGCGCCTTTGGGGTCGACCAGAACTTTTTGCAAAAACAGCGCGGCGCGTTCCGCGGAAAGCGACCACTCTTTTTTTTCGAACACGCGCCCGGCGCGCGCCAACGCCCCGATCGTCAAGCCGTTCCAGTCCATCAAAACCTTATCGTCCACATGGGGTTTGGGGCGTTTGTTCCGCGCCTCGAGAAGAATCCGTCGATCGTTTTCCAAGCGAGTCACGAGCTCGGGCGCCCGCAGACCGTAACGTCTCGCCACCTCCGTGTAGGCGACGGCTTCGTACAGCACGTTGCACCCCATCTGCATCCCCGTCATCTCGTGCATGAAATTTCCTCCCGGCAGGACGGCGTAGGTCGCGCAAAAAATCCCGGCCTCGCCTTGGGGCAGGGTCTTGCGAACTTCCTCCTCCGTCCATTGGTAGAACTTGCCCTCCTCCCCGTCGCTGTCCGCGTCCAGAGACGCCCAGAAACACGCTTCGGGAGACGCGAAGTCGCGCGTGAGACACCCCACGACGTCCTCCGCGAACTTGCGGTAGAAGTCGTCGGCGTCGATCTCGTAGGCCGCGGTCGCCACCCACAGGAGCATCGCCTGGTCGTAGAGCATTTTTTCGAAATGGGGCACGACCCATCGTTCGTCCGTGGCGTAGCGAGCGTAGCCGCCGCCCAGGTGGTCGTGGATCCCCCCCGACCACATTTTACGAAGCGTCAGATTCACCATGGAAAGGACTTCCTCGCTCTCGGGGCCCGTATTGCCGCGCGCGTACTCCAGAAGAAAGAGCAACCTAGGGGCGCAGGGAAATTTAGGCGCGAATCCGAATCCGCCCCAGATCCCGTCGAACATGTTTTTTAGTTCCTTCAGGGCTCCTTTGACCTGAAGGGAACCGAGCTGCCCGCCGGAGGCGAAGGTAGTCCTGGCGACAAGCGTTTCCACGAGGCTTTTGGCGCCGCGCAAAACGTCCTCCCTCTGCATCAGCCACAACCACTTCACCCGGGGAGTCACGTCGGCCAGCCCAGGCATTTTACCGATCGTTCGCTTCGGCAGAAAAGTCGCCGCGAAAAAGGGCTCTCCCTCCGGGGTCAGGAAGAGATTGAGGGGCCAACCGCCGTTGCCGTTTTGAATCTGGCAAATTTCCATGAAAAGGGCGTCCAGGTCGGGGCGTTCCTCACGGTCCACTTTGATCGAAACGCAGGTGTCGTTGAGGAGTTCGGCGACTTCCTCGTCGTCGAAACACTCCTTTTCCATCACATGACACCAGTGGCAGGACGCGAACCCTATCGAGAGAAAGATCGGCTTCTCCTCTTCCCGGGCGCGCTGAAAGGCGTCCTTCCCCCACGGATACCAATCCACGGGATTGTGGGCATGCTGCAAAAGATAAGGGCTTTTTTCGTTAGCCAATCTGTTTTTACTCGGCATCGTCACATTCTCGCTTCCTCTTTTGCCCCTTTTGCTTCTTGTGTCTCAGGCTCGGCAATAAGGGGCAGCAAATCGTCCAAAGATCCGACGACGCGCCAAGCGCCCAGTTTCTCCAGCTGCGCGCGGGTGAAATTGCCCCTTGTCACGCCTACGGGGCGTACTCCCGCCGCGCGTCCTGTTTCTATGTCTATGTCGGAATCCCCCACGTAGATGGTCTCCGACTTGGAGACGCCGAAGCGTCGCATCAAGTAATCCAGCATGGCGGGGTTCGGCTTGTGGGGCAGTCCATCGATGGGGCCGACGATCATGTCGAAGTATTGCGAGGTCTTGCTTTTATCCATCGCCGCCCGGGGGTCGCGCCGATTCGAGGCCACGGCGAGGAAAATCCCCATCTCCCGCAACTTCGTCAAAACGCGGGGGACCTCGGGGAACGGACGTATTTGTTCGTATTCGATGGGTTCGACTTTCTCGCGATATAGATCCAGCCAGCTCTGGCGGCACTCCCCCCAAATCCCTTGGATGAAATCCCGCATCGGGACCGCCGCGAACCTCAAGACCGTCTCGTACGTGACGAACGGTTTCCCAATCTCCTCCGCCACCTTATTGGTCGCGTTCATGATCGCGTAACTGGAGTCCACGATGGTCATATCGTGGTCAAATATCGACAATTTTATCAAAATCAGCACCTCATGACATAAAACTCAGGGAAACGGAAGCCCATGCCCGCCTCAAACCTGCTTCTCATGATGTTAACACTTATGTGTGGGCCTGTCTCCCTTATTTTTTTGCCGCGCGGCATTGGACATTTACGTACTTTCCGTTTACACTGACTTTTACGCCTGTTTTTTCGAAGGCGCAAAATCATAGGCACGTTGTGTGAAAGGGGAGTTGTATTCCAATGACGAAAAAAATCCTTCTGTTGCTGTTATCCTGTTGTTTTTTGGCCGCATCGCATTTGCCCTCGTTGGCCGCTCAGGACGTGTTGACCGTCGCCTGCGTCTACGACGCGAAGACGCTCGACCCCCATATTACCAACGACACGGGCTCGCACCTCATGATGAGGCAAATATATGAAAAGCTCGTGGATTTCGACGAGAATTTGAACGTCGTGCCCAATCTCGCGGAGAGCTGGGAGATATCGGAAGACGGCAAGACCTACACGTTCCATTTGAGGCGCGGAGTCAAATTCCATAACGGAGAGGAAATGAAGGCGAGCGACGTGTTCTTTTCTTTCAAGCGGATGCTCTCCCCGGAGGCGGCCGCCATACATGCCTATTCCAAAGTAATCGATCCCGACAGCTTCAAAATCATCGATGATTATACGATCGTCATGAGCACGAAGGAGCCTCTGGGCGCATTCTTGGCGTCCATGAATCACGGGTTCGCTTCCATAGTGAGCGAAAAGGCGGTGACGGAAGCCGGGCAGGACTACGGAGTGAATCCGGTAGGGACCGGCGCGTTCAAGTTTGTATCCTGGGCAAAGGGCGATCGCCTTACACTGGAACGCTTCGACGAATATCATGGCGTTAAACCCGCGCTGTCAAAGATGATCCTGCGGGCAGTGACAGAATCCACCAGCCGCACCATCGAACTGGAGAGCGGCGCGGTGGACATCGTTCAGGATCCTCCGGGTTCGGACGTAAATAGACTGGAGGGCAACTCCGGACTCAAGGTGATGAGGATGCCCGGACAGTTGGTCTACCATATGGGCTTCAACCTCGACAAAGCCCCGTACGACAACATCAAGGTTCGCCAAGCGATGAACATAGCGGTCAATCGCCCCGGCATGGCGAAGGTGGTCTATCGCGGCAACGCGACCCCCGCCACCGGCCCCTGGACGGAAGCCGTGAAATATGCCGTCACCGACGCGCCGCAGATCGCCTACGATATCGAACGCGCGAAACAGCTCTTGAAGGAGGCCGGCTACGAGAACGGCTTTAAGGCCGTCATCTGGGTTCCAGATCGTAAAGAGCAGGGCGATATGGCCACGATCCTTCAGAGCGAGTACAAAAAAATCGGGATCGATATGGAGATAAAGGTTTACGAATGGGGAGCTTACATAGAGGCTTTGAAGGACCCGGAGCACGAACTCTACATCATGGGATGGTCGGGCGGCGCTCCGGCTCCAGACCCCTATTTCTTTGCCGGGCCGAAGTTTCATTCCAGCGTGGTCGGCTCTTCCAACCGTTGCCGGCTAAACGACAAGACCGTCGATAGCCTTATCGACAGAGGGGCCGCGATGAAGGACGGTCCCGAGCGAGAAAAAATCTACAAAGAGCTTTACGTCAAGATCGAGGAGCTGCTTCCTTGGATCGTTTTGGTGAACCCGGATCAGATCTTCGCGGCAAAAAAGAGCGTGGAAGGCGTCGACTACGGCAGCAGTTCCATAACTTACTACGGAAACGCGTACTTCAAATAGCAACGAAAATATAGTGACGCAAAAGAGACGCAAAGGCGCGGTTTAAAGGGGAGAGCGGAATTGTTCAGATATATTTTGAAAAGGCTTTTGGCTTTGATTCCGGTTTTGATAGGCGTCTCGTTTTTCATATTTTCTCTGCTCGCCCTTACGCCCGGCGATCCTGCCAATATCGTGCTGGGGGCTGACGCGGACGAGGCGGCCATCAAGATATTCCGTACCGAACAGGGATTGGACGACCCTTTTCTTGTGCGCTACGCGCGTTTTGTCTACAGAGCGGTGGCGCACGGCGACATCGGGCGATCTTATGCCACCCACCGCCCGGTAGCCGCCGAGATCGTCACGGTATTCCCCACGACGGTGAAGCTGGCGTCGCTCGCCGTGCTGACGGCGGTCGTGATAGGCATCCCCTTTGGGATCATCAGCGCGGTCAAACAGTACTCCGTGCTGGACAGCGTCACTATGATCCTGGCGATGGTGGGTGTATCCATGCCCAATTTCTGGATAGGGGTGTTGCTTATATTGTTTTTCTCGGTGCACCTCGGTTGGTTTCCTTCCTCCGGTTTCGATACTCTCAGCGCCATGATCCTCCCCTCGGTCACCCTGGCTTCCAACACCCTCGCGATCATCACGAGGATGACGAGGTCAAGCATGCTAGAGGTCATCAAGTCCGACTACATTCGTACCGCGCGCGCGAAGGGGCAAAGAGAGTCGGTTGTAATCTGGAAACATGCCTTGGGCAATGCGCTGATTCCGATCATCACCGTCGTAGGGATACAGTTCGGACACCTGTTAGGCGGCGCGATTCTGACGGAGTCCATTTTTTCCGTTCCAGGACTCGGGCGCCTCATGGTCGATGGCATCAAATCCCGAGATTATCCCGTAGTGCAGGGCGGAGTGCTCTATATCGCGCTCATGTTCGCTTTGATCAACCTGCTGGTGGATCTCCTCTACGCGTGGGTCGATCCGCGAATTCGGATGCGTTATCGCTAGGAGAAAGCAAGTATGGCGATCGTCAGAAAAAATAGCAACCTGCACTTGGCGTTGATCCGTCTTCGAAGAAATCGACTGGCGCTCTTAGGTCTCGCGGTTCTTTTTGTTCTTGTTTTCACAGCGGTGTTCGCCGATTTTATAGCTCCCTACGACTACGCGGAGCAGGATTTGCTGGAGTCTTTCGAGCCGCCCAGCAGGGCGCACTGGTTCGGAACAGACGAGTTCGGCCGGGACATTTTGAGCCGCGTCATCTATGGCGGCAGAATTTCGCTCCAGGTGGGCATCGTTGCGGTCGCGCTGGCGCTTTTTATCGGAGGCATGCTCGGCGCGGCCGCAGGCTACTATGGCGGTAGAGTCGACGAGGTCGTCATGCGGGTGATGGATATTTTGATCTCGGTTCCCCGCATATTGCTGTCAATAGCCATTGCGGCCGTGCTGGGACCGGGGATGTTGAACCTCATGATAGCCATTGCGATTGCTGCCACACCCGCGTTTGCGCGCGTTATCCGCGGAGCGGTTCTCTCGATAATCGGCAACGAATACGTCGAGGCGGCCCGTTGCATGGGAGCCACCGACACGTGGATCATTGTGCGGCACATCCTCCCTAATTGCATGGGTTCCATAATAGTGTTGACCACTCTCGACGTGGCGACCGCCATTTTGGCGGCGTCGTCGCTGAGTTTTCTCGGATTGGGCATACAGCCGCCGTATCCGGAGTGGGGGGCGATGCTTTCCGCCGCGCGCGGTTATCTGAGGGACGACGCCTATATGACCGTTTTTCCGGGGCTCGCCATCATGATAACGATCATGTCGCTGAACTTTTTGGGCGACGGGCTCCGCGACGCCTTCGATCCGAAACAAAAGAGATAGGGAGCCGGCCATGCCCAGGGATGAAAAATTCAGATCGGAACTGCTGAGAATAGAGGATCTTCGCGTCCATTTCATGACCGACACGGGACTTGTGAAGGCGGTGGAGGGATTCGACCTGACCGTGATGGAGGGAGAAAATCTGGGTCTCGTGGGAGAGACCGGGGCTGGTAAAACAACCGCCGCTCTCGCCGTCATGAGGCTGATAGACATGCCGCCGGGAATGGTTCCCTCGGGAAAGATCACCTTCGCGGGGACGGATCTTTTCACGAGGCCCGAACACGAGATGAGGAACGTGCGGGGAGGTCTGATATCGATGATATTTCAGGATCCTATGACGTCGCTCAACCCTGTCTTGACCGATGAAGAACAGATAGCGGAGATGATACGCTTGCACCAAAAGGTATCGGGCGGAGAGGCCGTCCGAAAAGCGCGCGAGATGTTGTCGCTCGTCGGAATACTACCGGAGCGGGGGAGGGACTTTCCGCATCAGTTCAGCGGCGG
>JAISQE010000057.1 GCA_031274425.1 Synergistaceae bacterium
CGAGCACAATCATCTTTCTCCGCGCCAGTTCGAACGCGGAGATTCCTTCTTCCAGAAGCGGAGCGATAAGGGCGTAACGCCTCAATGCCTGCTCCTTCACCACATCGATTGTTGCCTTGCCAATGGCTTTCTTTGCGCAAACACAATATAATGGAACATATCCTTAAATAGAGATAGAGGAGGAAGAAAAATGTCGCTCTTTGCGTCGGACAAGAATTTGGCAATGGAACTGGTGCGCGGCACGGAGGCGGCCGTCATGGCGTCCGGGCGTTGGATGGGCCGGGGGGACAAAAACGAGGTGGACCGCGCGGCGGTGGAGGCGATGCGCTACATGCTGAACACCGTCAGCATGGACGGGACAGTGGTGATCGGCGAAGGGGAGAAAGACGAAGCGCCGATGCTGTTCAACGGGGAGAAGCTGGGTACGGGCGACGGCCCGGAGATCGACATCGCCGTGGACCCCATCGACGGCACGCGCCTGATGGCCCACGGGCTCAGCGGGGCCATCAGCGTCGTCGCTGCGGCCGACCGGGGAGCGCTTTTCAGTCCCGAAAACCTTTTCTACCTGGATAAGATCGTCACAGGTCCGGACGCCGCCGATTTCATCGATATCGATGCCCCGGTTCACGTCAACATTCGGCGCGTCGCCAAGGCGAAGAACAAGGCCGTCGACGACGTGACCGTGGTGATGCTGAATCGCCCCCGCAACGAGGCCCTTCGGGAGGAAGTCTGCAAACTGGGCGCTCGCATCCGACTGATCCCGGACGGAGATGTGGCTGGGGCCCTGACGACCTGTTGGGCGCACGGGGCTACCGCCGATCTTCTGCTGGGGTCCGGCGGATCGCCCGAAGCCGTCATCACCGCCTGCGCCATCAAGTGTCTGGGGGGCAACATGCAGTGCAGGCCCTACTTCCGCGATCAGGAGGACGAGGAGAAAGCTCGAGGCCGCGGCATAGACCGGCATACCGTTCTGGAACTGGACGACCTCGTGAAAGGGGACAACGTTTTCTTCGCCGCCACCGGCGCGTCGGACGGAGATCTGCTGAAGGGCGTCGCGTACCGCGGCGCGCATATCCACACCTGGTCCTTGTGTATGAGGGGCAAGAGCGGGACCGTGCGCTATATCGAGGCCATCCATTCCCCTAAAAAGCTTTCCCAACTGGGCAGCGCGATCGATTACGGCCCTAAGCACTAAGGACATCCTTTGGGGAACGCGACATCTCCGACGGCGACTGACCTGGGAGACGCTGGAGCCTATGGACGTCCGAGAAAGCGGTTATAATGAACACAAATCTGTTCGAGTTCATAATTTCGGAGGTGTCGTCATGGAGAAGCAAGCGAAAAAAACCTGGATCGAGGGCGTTTTGAAAGAACAAGGGGGAATGGCGCGCCTCTCTCCCGCGTGGGTTTCGCGCATTTTTCTACCTCCCGGCAAACGCTTGGGCTTGCCCGACGACGCCTACGACGTGGGGGAACGGGGTTACATCACCGAGCGCTGGATCGCGTCCACGACCGAGGCGGAAAACCCGATTTCCACAGAAAACGAGGGCCTGAGCTTTCTCGCGACCGACCGAACCGTAGGGGAGGCGTCGAATCCTCCTATTTTGCTGAAGGAGGCCGTCGAGCTTTGCCCGGAGGCGATACTGGGGGAGGAGTACGCGAAAACCCACAAGGGGCTGGGGCGCCTGCCCAAAATCTTCGACAACGGAGACCGCCTTCCTTTTCATATTCATCAAATGCAGAAGGACGCTTCGAAGCTGGGCAAGAAGTCCAAAGAAGAATCCTATTACTTCCCCGAAAACGTCCCCCTGGGGTCCCATCCCGAGACCTTTTTCGGCTTGCATCCCTATATCGTCCGGGGAAAACGTTACGACCTCGTCGTGAAGTGCCTGGAGGATTGGGAGCACAGCGACGCTTTTCTGGCGATGTCCCGCGCCTACATCAACGTTCCGGGCGAGGGGTTCCACCTGCCCCCCGGCATCCTGCATGCCCCGGGCAGCGCCCTGACCATCGAGCTTCAGGAGGATTCCGATGTTTCGGCGATGTTTCAGGGGCGGCTGGCCCACAGGCTTCTGGACAAGGGGGTTCTGACGCGCGACGTGCCTCCCGAGGACCTCGCGTCTGAGGGAATGATGGCGCTGGTCCATCAATTGGACTGGGAGGCCAATGGGGATCCTTATTTTTACGAAAACCACCACACGCCCCCCGTGCCGGTCGAGGGCAGTAGGCAACCCGGCGGGGAGGAATGGTGGATCTTTTACAACACGCCCAAATACAGCGGGAAAAAGCTCGTCGTCAAACCCGGAGGGAGTTATTTTTCGAAGGACAAGGGCGTGTACAATATTTTGGTGTGGGACGGCCAGGGGACTTTCGGTCCGTTGGAGGTCAAAGGACGCAGCCATGACAAGGACGAGATTCTAGTGACCCGCGACGCCGCCGTCGATGGCGTTACGATCACCAACACGGGAACCGAAGACCTTACGATCATCAAGTTCTTCGGCCCCGACATCAACGACGACGCGCCGGTTTTGAAGAGGTATTCTTGACCTTTGACACACGCCAACGATGAGGAACGTTAGGATGGAGAAACATAAAGACAAGACAAACATAGACGAAGTAATGGGCTTTATAAAAAAACTTCCTTTTAAAGAAGTGGGGAACGACGTCAAGTTGGACACGCACCGGGCGCGGCGAACGGGTTTTTCCGAGGTCATCTACTGCCCCGGCAAAAGCGACGAACAACTGGTCAACATCGCTCGTGCCCTGCAAAATTCCCGGGAGAACATCTTGTTTTCCCGAGTGTCGGCTTATCAACACAGCGTCGTCGCATCCGTGTTGCCCGACGCGGTGCTGCACTCCAAGGCGCGCTTGACGGGCGTCAGACGACAGGAAAGCCCCCACTACAAAGGACTCTCCGTGATCACCGCCGGCAGCAGCGACGTTTCCGTCGCCGAAGAGGCCGCCGTCGCCGCCGAGTACATGGGGTGCGACGTCATGCGCCTTTACGACGTGGGCGTCGCGGGACTGCATCGCCTGTTGGCACACGTCGAGGATCTCCAGTCCTCCAAGGCCATTGTCGCTGTCGCCGGGATGGAGGGCGCGCTCCCCACCGTCGTGGGGGGGCTCGTCGGCTGCCCCGTGGTGGCCGTTCCCACCAGCACCGGCTACGGCGTCAACTTGGGCGGCATAGCGCCGCTTCTGACCATGCTGAACTCCTGCGCCATGGGCGTCACCGTCGTCAACATCGACAACGGGATCGGGGCCGGGTACGCGGCCGCGCTCATCGTCCGACAGTTTTACCAGGCGCAACAACTCGCCCGACAAGAGGACGCCTTCCTGAAAGCGTCCCAATCTTCGGAGCCGCCATCTTCTTCGTCTCCCGATTCTTCGTCCTCCGAGGCGCCGGAGATATGATCACGCACCCTCTTCTCGAGTGCATCTTCTCCGCCGCCAGCATCGAGCGATGGAACGACCACCCGCACCCCGCAGTCTTCACCGAGCTGGGCAAACAGGGGCACAAAATGGTCATCGCCTGGGTGCTGGGCAAACACGAGGAGGGCGAAGGACGCGCCGTCCAGTGGCTGGACTTGATCGAGGGGGGAATTTTCGAGTTTTTGCACCGCGTGGTGGTGACGGACATCCGGCCGCCGGTCTTCCATAAACTGATGCAGGATAGGGATACGCGGGAGCAGCTCAACGAATGGGTCTTTCGGAAACTGAAAGGGGATCTGACGAGCCTGTCCGCCTCTTTTGCGGAACGTTTCCACGAATACCACCATTCTCAAACGGCCTCGCCGGAAAGGCGCATTTTGCGGGCGGCGCACTACCTGGCCACAAAATGGGAGTTTGACTTCATCCTCCACTGGAGCGCCGGCATGTATGGCATCGAGCAGACCCAGCAGGAAATCGAGAGCCAGATCGAGAACATCGACGTGGCCGTTGCGCGGGAGATGCTTCTGGCCCCCAAATCGTCCCGACTCTGGGGGTTCATTTCCCTGGTGGGGCAATTGACGTTCCAGAAGCGCTGGGCTCAAACCCCGAGAATTCCCCAAACCTCCGTGCTGGGGCACCTGCTTTTCGTCGCGATCACCTCTTATCTGGTATCCATCGAGATCGGGGCTTGCCCCCGCCGCGCCTACAATAACTTTTTCGGAGGTCTGTTCCACGACCTGCCCGAGGTTTTGACGCGCGACATCGTTTCGCCCGTCAAGGCGTCCGTGGAAGGGCTCGACACGCTAATTCACCGCTACGAACAAGAGGCTATGGAAGACCGTATCTTTCCCCTGCTTCCCGGTCCCTGGTATGAGGAGCTGCGCTATTACACCGAAGAGGAGTTTACGAATAAAACATATAAAACCAGAAAAAGAGCCGAAGCGGGTTCCCTGCTGCGTCATCGGGGCGACATCCCGTACGAGTTCAACCGCGACGAGTATAATCCCCTAGATGGGGAATTGATCGAGGTATGCGACAAACTCGCGGCCTATATCGAGGCGTCCGCCTCCATCCGCATAGGCGTTCATCCCTGTGCGCTGGAGGACGGCAAACGGCGCCTGCACGAGCGCTTTTCCCAAACCGTCCTCTACGGCTACCCCATCGGCCGCCTCTTCGCTTGAATTCCCGAAAGTTATGACACGTTGAGAGGATTGATTCCCAATGTAGAATTCTCTTTATTTTTTGGTGACCGCAAGCGCACGAGGCCGATGACCTTCGCACTCGTAGCGTTCGATGATGTCTAACTTAACTAGTACTATATGGTGGCCCCACTTGTCAATACCCAAAAAATCCCTATATGCACAGTGTTGCTATACGACCAAAACGACAAAATGTAAGGATTAAGGGTCCGTATTTATAACCTAACTAGCCATGATCTGCGATCACAACGAGCAATGAAAAATTGACGCGGCGGTATTGCCTCCAGGGCAAACGCATCGGGAAGGGCTAAAGTATTGTAAATACTCAATTGACTATTTTGCA
>JAISQE010000144.1 GCA_031274425.1 Synergistaceae bacterium
AGCTTAACAGCCGAGCGAGCCGCTGAGTTTCGCTATCAACGAGGTCCGCCCTCCTGGACGTGAATGTTTACCCCGCGCCCTCCGCGGCCTCTTTGATTTGATATAATGCAGCGGTAAGCGTTCTAGCCCCACATCACTCACCTAGGCAAAAGCTGGCGAAATATTTGGGGGTTCCAGGGGGGCTCCGCCCCCTTGGGCTTGAATGTTTATAATGCAACGGACCCGTTTGGAACAGAATTTGTTAGATTGTGGGGGGTATGGCTTTGCTACGCGATGTGTGGTCGCAGTTTTTGAAATATTTTTGGCCGTCCAACCTGTTTATGGGTTTCGGGTTTGTCATTGCGGAGTGGCATCGAGGCGACGTCAAGAACAGAGCGCTTCTTCTGCTGCTTTTCACGCCTATGTTGGTGTGCGCGCTGGGGTTGGTGTTCAGTTTCGCCAGTTTCGTTTTTGCTTTCATATCGAAGCTGCTCGGATGGTTCTTGTTGACCGCGTTCTTTGGCGGCGGCGGAATATTTTGTTACGAAAAGCTGCGAGAAAGCCGATTTGCCTCGTCCGCTCAGTCCCCTTTTTCGCATCGCGCGGCCTCTTCCACCTACGACGCGACGGCGCAAAGCGCCCCGAACGCCGCGGAAAACGCGAAAGCCCAGAGCGAAACGGGCTCCAACCAGAACGATAAACGAAGAAAGTGGTTCGGCGGAACGCGCGGATAAAATGGCCCGGTACGGCTATCGGACCGAAAATTTTGCGGTCCTCCTGGCGTTCTGCTGGATGCTTTTCGCGCCCGTTCCACGCGGGGAAGCCGCTTCCGCTTTTTCTGCTTTTTCTGCTTCTTCCGCTTCTATTGATGAACGACAAAACGAACGACAAAAATTTGAGCGACAGAAAAAACAGGGCGCGACAAAGCTCGAAGAGGGACTTTTTGTGGGATTCCTGTGGCCGCTGCGAGGGGAAACGAGTTCTTCGTACGGGAAAAGAACCGACCCCATCGACGGCCAGATCGTCAGACACCACGCGGGGGTGGATCTCGCCGCGCCACGCGGAACGTGGGTCGCGGCCTCCCGAGGGGGACAGGTGACTTTTGCGGGGCCGCGCGAAGGTTACGGCAACCTGGTGATTCTTCGCCACTCCGACGACATGGAGACCCGGTACGGCCATCTGTCGTCCATCAAGGTAAAAAAGGGCGCGTTCGCGAGCCCTGGGCAGATTTTGGGGACCGTCGGCAGCACGGGCCGCTCCACGGGGCATCATCTTCACTTCGAGATTCGCGTCTCCGGCCGAGCTGTGGACCCTTTGAAATGGTTGGTGCCGTATGGATTCATGATGCCCCGTAAGGAGTTTCAAAAATAGAGAGTTTTAAAAATAAGGGAGGTTGGGCTATGGGGGAAAAGCTCGTTCGTTTCGGGGTAACCGTCCCGGAAAATATCCTCGCGGAGTTCGATCTGCGGCTGAAGCAGGCCGGGAAGGACAATCGGTCGGATGTGATACGCCAATTGATACGAAGCTACATCACCGAGGAACGATGGCAAGAGGAAGGCGGCCAGGTCTACGGGACGGTGACCCTGATGTACGACCACCATTCTTCCTGCATCTCCAAAGACCTGACGTCCGTTCAACACGACCACGGCGAAAACATCGTCTGCACGACGCACGTTCACGTCGACCGCGACACCTGCCTCGAGTGCGTCGTGCTGAAGGGCGACGCCTCGCGCATCCGGGCGTTCGTCGATTCGCTCGGCAAAATCAAAGGACTCAAAAGCCTCGATACCGTCATCACCTCAGGAATATAAGATATAGTGCTTTAACAAAAGAACGTACGGGTAAAAATGAGTTAAACCCTTTAAAAAACTGTTTTTAGCTATTCTAACTTTAGGCATTTTACTTCAATTCACTACTTTTAGCTGTTCTAACTTTAGGCCTTTTACTTCAATTCACTACATAATAGTCGATTTTGACAAGGCTCGCAATAAAGACCAAAGGCGTCTTCCTCTTAAGTAAGAGAAAAACGCCTTTGGCAAGGGGGGAAGGATACAGGTATTGGTGGCTAATTTGGTAAAACCCAATTCCAGGAGTGAATACGTTTTCTGGCCTGGAATTCGTCAAGCACGCTGGCTATTTGGGACACAACGGACATCCTCACGTTTGCGGCGACTTCCACTTCGGAACCGTAGCTCCACGCCGGAATATCGACTATCCCATGAACTTCCAAAAAATGTGTTATCTCCCCTATTATAGCGTACGGAAAGCGAATCACCAACCTCCGCGAACGGACGCGCGACACGCGCCCCGCTTTCGAAACGACGCTTGCGGCGGCCTGCCCGTAAGCTTCTATCAAACCTCTGACGCCCAACTTGACGCCGCCGAAATAACGCGTTACCACAACCATCACGTTGACCATGCCGCTTTGCCTTATGGCCGAAAGAATCGGCTTTCCCGCCGTGCCCGCGGGCTCCCCGTCGTCGGAAGAATGTTCGATTTGGGGATCGGCCAAACGATACGCCCAACAATGATGCGTCGCGTCCCGATGGCCGGACTCCACGCCGGCCAAAATCCCGCGAACCTCTTCGGCGTTTCGGCAAGGACACAAATATCCGATAAAAAGAGAACGTTTGATCTTGATCTCCGCCGACGTCCTCGCCGCCGGCTCCCAAAAAACGTCGTCCTCCGCGTCCCGCGCTTCCACGGTCTCACAAGTCCCAAGACGATTTCAATTTCCTGTAGGTGGCGTCCAGGGCCTCGGGAACAACCCGCGTATCCGTGACGACCGCCATGAAATTGTTGTCTCCATTCCAGCGGGGAACGATGTGCTGGTGCAAATGCCCGGCCATTCCCGCGCCCGCGGTCTTGCCTAAATTCATCCCCACGTTGAATCCCTCCGGCTCCATCACCCGTTTCAATACCTGGATAGAACGGGCCGCAAGGCGATTCATATCAAAGTGCTCCTCATCCGTCAAAGATTCGTAGAGGTTTGTATGACGGTAAGGCACAACCATCAAATGTCCTGGGTTGTAAGGGTAGAGATTCAGGATGACGAAGCACGCCGTTCCCCGATGAAGAATATAACGCTCCTTGTCACGGCCTTCGGCGGGAAAATCGCAGAAAATGCACCCCTCGTGCTTCGGAGTCGTAATATAATCCATTCGCCACGCCGCGAAAAGGTGATTCATAAAGAACCCTCCACCCGATACCCATATTAGGTAATAGGATAACATAAATACTTCATTTCGCCTATGGGAAAACAAAAAACGCATTCGCCCAAGCCCTGAGGTTTGCGGAAGCGGTTGTTGTGTTATGCGTGAAATACCTATAAAATGAACGGGGAATGTTTCGAACTCTCGGAGAGATCGCGTATTTTGCAAAAATTTACACAAAAACCATTAGGAAGATTTTATATGACGAAAAAAATTTTTATCGCGGGGAAATTTTTTATTAGGGGCGGAGCGACCTTTTGATTCACTTGTCCAAACTTCTTCGAGGCGGCGATTACTCGGGAGATGGGGTTCGTTTTCCCGTGCATGGAGAGCCGGGGAGGGGGGTGATGCCTGTTGTCGTATGGCACATGACGGATGCGTGCAATTTGAGGTGCCGGCATTGTTACGCGGCGGGCGCGGAGGCCCCCGTGATGTCCCGCGCTGAGGCGCGCGCCTTTCTCGATAAAATGGCGGAAGCGGCCCCTCCGACGCTTCTTTTTTCGGGGGGAGAACCCCTTGCGCACCCGGCCTTTTTCGAACTTCTCAATTACGCCTCCACGCTCTCGTTGCGCGTGTCGCTGTCCACCAACGGCGCCCTGATCGACGCCCCCGGAGCTCGTTTCCTGAAAAAGAAGGGCGTCGGCTACGTGGGGGTCAGTCTGGACGGCCCCGAAGCGGTACACGACGCGTTTCGGGGCGTTCGCGGGGCCTTCGGGAAAACCCTCTCGGGCATCCGCCACCTGAAAAGCGCGGGCGTTCGCGTCGGGCTCCGGTTCACGATGGCCCGCCCCCTGCTTCCCGTCATTCCCGACGTGATGAAAATCGCGGAGGAACTCGAGGTGGACCGCGTTTGCTTCTATCATTTCGTTCCGGCGGGGCGAAGCCGCTTCGAGACCGATTTGCGCCCGACGCGGGAAGAAACGCGGACGGAGCTCTTCCGTCTTTTCGATTGGGTCGACGGAGGCGAAAAGACGCCTGGCGAGGTCCTCACCGTCGGCAACTTCTCGGACGGAATCCTGCTTCTCCTTCGATTGTCCGAGAGGGGAGACGAACGGGCGGAAACGGCGGCGAGCCTGCTGGAGCGGAGCGGCGGGGCCAGGAGCGGACAGGGGATCGTCTCCGTTCGATGGGACGGGACGCTTTTCGCGGATCAGTTTTCCTGGAGTCTCGCCCCCCTGGGCCGTTGGCCGGACATCGAGAACCTGCCCCGGCCGGTTGTGGGCCTGGGCAAAGGCCGCCTCGGGGGGCGCTGCGGGGAGTGCCGCTGGTTTTCGCTCTGCCGGGGAAACATGCGGGCCCGCGCCGCCTCGGCAGGCGGTCTTTGGGACGAGGATCCGGGGTGCGTCTTGTCGGACGAGGAAATTTTCGGGCGTGAACGTTCACGCGGCGGCCTCCGATGACGCTCAAAACCTCGCTTGCCGAGCGCCTTCAGCGCGGCATTTCCCTGGTGGAACACCCTTACCGCGCGATCGCCTCGGAATTGGGAAGCGACGAGGCGACGGTGCTGACCCTGACGAAGGAATTGATCCACGAAGGGTATATTCGGTCGTTCGGGGCGTTCGTCGACTTCGAGCGGTTGGGATACGACAGCCTTCTCTGCGGGCTCGCCGTCCCCGAGGAACAGATTCCCGCCGTCGCCTCGCTGCTGAACGAGCGGCAGGAGGTGACGCACAACTACCTTCGCGGACATTCGATCAACATGTGGTGCACGGCGCTTCTGCGAAAGACGGACGGGACGAGCGAGCGGGACCGTTTCCTCAATGAAGTCCTGCGCGCCTGCGAGTGTCCGTTTATCGCGACGACAAGGGAAATTCGCCTGAAATTGCGGCCGAACTTCCGTTTTTCCCGCGACGAGTACTCGGAACCTTCTTTCGAGGAAAATTCGGAGGCTTTCCTGGAAGACGACGTTCTGGACGGCAGGACGCCCAACGCGGAGCCCTTGAACGAAGAAGCCAGGGCGGCGCTCGCCCTGTTGCAGCGAAACTTTCCCGTGGCGCCGGAGCCCTTCGAGCTCGCCGCGCGCAAGCTGGGGCGCTCGGTCCCTCAACTGCTGAAGAGGCTGCGCACCCTGGAGGAAACCCGCGTTTTACGGCGGATCGGCGTATCGCTGCACCATCGCCGCATGGGCTACAACGCCAACGCCCTTGTGGCCTGGACCGTCAACAACGACGTCACGTTGGAGGACGTCGTCGACGCCGGGAAACGAGCGGCGTCTTTCCCGTGGGTCAGTCACTGTTACATTCGCAGAACGATCGAAAACACCGTGCGTTATACGTGGTCTCACCCGCTCTATACGATGCTGCACGCATCGAACGAATCGGCGCTTTCGGAACAAATTCGCGCCATGAGAGACGTGCTGGTGCCCCGGGACGTGACGCTGCTGCCCACGTCGCAGGAGCTGAAAAAAACGCGTTATTTATTGACGTAAAGGGCCTAAAGCTAGAATAGCTAAAAAGTGAATTGAAGTAAAAGGCCTAAAGTCAGAATAGCTAAAAAGTGAATTGAAGTAAAGGGCCTAAAGTCAGAATAGCTAAAAGCAGTTTTTTAAAGGGTTTAACTCATTTTTGCCGGTACGTTCTTTTGTTAAGCGCTATAGCGCCTCTCGCCGTCTTGGGGCGAGTCTTTTCATACATCCAAATTTAACAGAAATTTAACGAAAGAGGTGGGTTTCATGTCGAACAAGAAAGTCTCGCTATTATGGAAAATCAGTATTGGTTTTGTTTTGGGTATCGCGTTCGGTTTCGTCGCCGGGCCGATGGTCGCCGAAAACGCGATACTCGGCGGGTACGTCATGCCTTTCCTTGACGCGGTCGGAAAAATTTTCCTCACGCTCCTCAAAATGCTCATCGTTCCCCTGGTGTTCTCGAGCATCGTCGTGGGCGCGGCTTCCGTGGGCGATCCCAAAACGCTTGGGCGCATAGGAGTCAAAACCCTCGTCCTCTACCTTGTCACAACGGCCGTCGCCATCGTGATCGGTTTGGCGCTCGGCAACATCATCCAGCCCGGCGTGGGCATGAACATCTCCGGCGTCACGGCGGAGCCCGCGGCCGCCAAACCTCTTCTGGACGTTTTTCTCGACATCTTCCCGTCAAACCCCATCGATTCGCTGGTGAAAGCCAACATGCTCCAGATCATCGTATTCGCGCTGTTCTTCGGCGTGGCCTCCCTGTACGCCGGCGAAAAAGGCAAGCGCATCGTCGGGGCGTTCGAGTCCGTCGCCGAGGTCATGTATTCCATGACGCACATGATCATGCGCCTCGCGCCTTACGGCGTTTTCTCCCTCATCGCCGTCACCGCCTCCAAGTACGGATTGTCCATTCTCGCTCCGTTCGCCAAGGTCATCGCCGCGGTGTACTTGGGGTGCGTCCTTCACGCGCTCATCGTCTACTCCGGGCTCATCGCCGTCTTCTGCAAGCGATCCCCGCTGTGGTATTTCAAGGGCGTTCAGGAAGCCTCCATCACGGCCTTCGTCACGCGGTCCAGCTCCGGAACCCTGCCCATAACCATCGCCAACGTGCAGGAGAACCTGGGGGTTTCCGAGAAAATCAGCTCCTTCGTCCTGCCTCTGGGAGCGACGATCAACATGGACGGAACAGCGCTCTATCAGGGGGTTTGCGCGCTTTTTGTCGCTCAGGCGTTCGGAATGGAGCTTGGCCTGAACGCGCAAATCGGCATCATCGTCACGGCGACGCTGGCCTCCATCGGCACGGCCGGAGTTCCTGGAGCGGGGTTGATCATGCTGACCCTCGTTTTGACCGGCGTAGGGCTTCCCATCGAGGGGATCGGCCTGGTCGCCGGCATCGACGCCGTTCTCGACGCCATACGCACCTGCGTCAACGTCACGGGCGATACGGCGGTTTGCGCCGCCGTCGCCGCCAGCGAAGGAGAAAAACTCTCCAAGTGATGGAACCCGTTGGGCGTGTGGAACATGAACATGACATCGCCTGGGTCGATGATGAATGATGGATCGGAATAATGATGGACCGGGATAAAATTTTCGTGGCTTACGGCTCGGACGGGCTGGAGGGAGCGCGCCGCCTTTTGGAGGCGTCGGGGGCCGCCGCGTTGTTCGAACCGGGAATGAGGGTCGGGCTCAAGCCGAACTTGGTCGTGGCGAAACCCGCGTCCTCCGGGGCGACCACCTCGCCGCAAGTCGTGGCGGGCGTCGTCGAGTTTCTGCGGGACCTGGGCGTGAGGGACGTCACGGTGATGGAGGGCGCATGGGCGGGGGACAGCACGGTTCGGGCCTGGCAGGCGTGCGGCTATCGCGAGCTCGAAAAAAAATACGGCGTGCGCCTGCAAGACCTCAAAAGCGACAAAACGCGCGGCGTTCTCGCGGAGGGCCTGAGGCTGGAGGTCTGCGTCTCTCCCCTGGAGGTCGACCGCCTCGTCAACATGCCGGTCCTCAAAGGGCATTGCCAGACGATGATGACCTGCGCCCTCAAAAACCTAAAAGGCTGTCTGCCCGACAGCGAAAAGCGGCGTTTCCACTCCATCGGGCTGCACAAGCCCATCGCCGCCTTGAACACCGTTTTCCATCCCGACTTGATCTTGGTGGATTCCCTTTGCGGGGACATCACCTTCGAGGAAGGCGGCAACCCCGTCGAGATGAATCGCCTGATTCTCGGGACGGACCCGGTGAAGGTGGACGCCTATGGGGCCTCGCTCCTGGGTATTCCCCTGTCGGAGATCGAACACCTGACTCTGGCCGAGAGGATGGGGGTCGGCTCGTCCGAAATTTTGCCCGACACCGTAACGGAACTCAGCCGCGACGGGCAACAACCCCTGGCGAAGCACGGGGCCCTGCCTCGCGCCGCGCGCCACCTGGCGCGACACGTCGACGCGCGCAACGCCTGCTCCATCTGCTACGCCGGGCTCATTCACGCCCTCTACCGCCTGGACGGACAGGGAGCGCCGCGCGAGGCCCCAAATAAAATACACATCGGCCAGGGGTTCAAAGGCATCCGGGACAAAGGCGTCGGAGTGGGAGACTGCGCCGGCGGCTTCGAAACCCGCGTCCGCGGCTGCCCCCCCAAAGCGGAGGATATTTTGCGCGTTCTGCGCGTCCTGCGCGGTTTTCACGCCGCGCAGGGTACGCCGCTTACAGACTCGTCATAAAAGCGAACGGACGTCTTTGTACGTCCTCCTTATCGGCTCAATCGTCCCGCAGCGCGAATGGAGGTTGATTCCCATACACACCGTCGTATATACTTGACCGAAGGGAGTGATCATTCGATGAAGAACGCCAGAGTCGCCAAAGTATTCAGAAACGGAAACAGTCTGGCTGTCCGTATTCCGAAAGAATTTTACGATGGAGAAGATTTGTTGATTCAAAAAATAGGGAGCGTCATCGTGCTGTCCCCTGTGAAAGATACATGGCGGATTTTTAAGGAAAGCCTCGCCGACTTCTCGGATGACTTTTTCGCCGATGGCCGAAACCAGCCTGACATGCAGGAGCGCGAATCGGTCTTTCATTCGGCGGAGTGATTCCATGTTTTTGCTGGACACCAATATTTGCATCTATATCATCAATAAACGCCCGCGGAGCGTGA
>JAISQE010000205.1 GCA_031274425.1 Synergistaceae bacterium
AACGGCCTCCCTCGTCGACTTGTCCTCCGCGGGTACAATTTCTTTCAGCCTCACGTCCGGGGGAACCGTCGGTTTCGCTATTGCCTCGCCGTTAACCGGCAACCCGACTGATGGGGAAACCTATTCTCTGTTTGGCCGGTTCCAGGCGGCATCCACCAGCGGGACACTGAACGCGACCTACAAGAACGAGAATTACCTTCAGGTGCGTGACTACAAGCGCGGGATACTCTTCGAGACCACCGACACCACCACTGACCGGTACACGATCAGCCTGCGCGTCAATACGATTGCCGGCGCGGATACCAGTGCCCTCACAGACGACAGCATTGACTTCGACGTCATCGTTACCGACTCCACCGGGGCCTCGGTCTCTGGAACTCCAGCGACGACCACCATTAACAGAAACGCTACCGCTTTCGGTCTCACCATCAACGGCGAAACTCTGACCTTCAACACCCGTTTGCTCGACAGCCTGGATATGACGGGGGTCAAAGAGGGCGACGAGTTCAGCGTCTCCACCATCAAGGAGGCCGAGCAGGTCGGACGCTACGGCACCACCGCGAGCGTTCTTGTGAACGACATCGACGCCCAATCCAATGCGTCTGTCCTGATGGAGGTCGTAAGCGTCAGCGACGTCAACCAATCCGTAACCTTCAAGGCCACGGCCAATATCCTCAACACCGACGGCTCCACCACCACCCGCGTCACCAACCTGACCCTGTACAACAAAGACCTCGCCCTCAACTCCAACGAAGGCGATGCCTTGAACCTGTTGGGTCTCGACCTGAACTTGAATCTCAACCTCTCTCTGCCCACTGGCAAGAAGGTATCTGACTATTATAAGGCTG
The DNA here is from genome assembly GCA_031274425.1 of Synergistaceae bacterium. Taxonomy (GTDB): domain Bacteria; phylum Synergistota; class Synergistia; order Synergistales; family Aminobacteriaceae; genus JAISLU01. Next base: position 849 of record JAISQE010000205.1, read on the forward strand.
GCGATAAGCTGGTTTATAATGTTACCCCTCAGGGAAGCCAGAACGCGTCGGGCGCCTCTAACCTCACGAGTCTTACAGGCGTCCAAGTCAAAGGGCAGCAGAACTCCGATTGGAGCGCCGGATGGAATGCCTCCGCGGCCAAAGCCGCCAACGGCACGCCTCTCGTTCCCGCGAAGAAATCTGTAACGTACAACGACAATCCGCTGAAGTACGGCATCGACGCTAGTAAGGTCAATGGCCAGGACGTGCACCTCAAGAACTTCTATATCAACGAGGATAACGGAACGGTCTATACAGGCGACATCGTTCTCACCCTCGACAAGGGCTTCAGTACGAAAATCAAGACCGCGGACGCAGGTGACGTGCTCGCCTCCTTTGAAGCCGCTTACGTCGGTCAGGTCGCTAAAAGCGATGTGAAGTTGCGCGACCTCAACAAATTCTGGAGTTCCGAGGGCCGCTTCCTGTTAGCGGACGCTCAGACATTAACCATCACCCAAGGCGACGGCACCAGGGCCAGCGTCACCCTCTACGCGACGGACACCCTGGAGGATGTGGCCACGAAATTGAACACCGCCATCGCCAAACAGTTGAATCAGCAGTCCGTTCTCAATATCGTGGACGGGGCAGAGGATCCGGCGGCCAACAGGTTTGTCACTTTCGTCAACGAGGACAGGGCGAAAGAGGGCACGTCGGAGGCATTGGCGGGCACTTTCGTCATTCGTTCCGCCATCACCGGCGTGAACGGCGAGATCAGCTTCGCGGGCGACGAAGACCTGATCAAACAGCTCTCTTTGAACGAAATCCAGGCGTCCGAGGAGAACAGCTTCTCCGTCAGCGTCTGGGACGCGCACAGCGGTAAATCCGTGGCCAGCAGCGTCAAGATCACCGGCAACAAACTGATCGGCGTGATCAACGATAACGTGGACGTGGTGTTCGACGCGATGGCCAACGTCAATGTCGAGTGGAACGAGCCCACGAGGTCCTTCGTGCACACCAAAAACGCGGGCTCTTACCAGACGATCGTCCACCTGGCGGACAACACGACGGTATTCCAGGTCGGCGCGAACGAGGGCGAGGACATGGGGATCAACATCGGCGACATGCGCGCCAGCGCGCTGGGTTTGGACGGTGTTCTCGTGACCGACCGCGAGTTGGCGGCGCGCTCCATCACCATCATCGACAACGCCATCGACAAGGTCTCCACCCAGCGCGCAAAGCTGGGCGCGTACCAGAACCGCCTGGAACACACCATCACCAACCTGACCGTTGCGGGCGAGAACCTGACGGCGGCCGAAAGCCGTATCCGGGACACGGACATGGCGAAGGAAATGATGAACTTCACCAAGCTCCAGATCATGCTCCAGGCCGGCACCAGCATGCTGGCCCAGGCAAACCAGCTTCCGCAAAACGTCCTCAGCCTGCTTCGATAACGGCGACAGTAAAGGGGAGGCGCCGCCTCCCCTTTCTAGACGACGGAGGTGAGGGCCATGAAGGTCGAACTCCCCCTTGGAGGGTCGCCTTACCCCAACCCCTGGCGAAGCGCCGCTTCGGAGCCGTTTGCGCCTCAAAGCGCCTCGGGCGCGCTCGGCGCGAAGGCGAGCGGCGACGCGGCGAAACCGAAGGAGTTCGAGGAAGGCGGAAACGATCCGCGTGAAATGCTTGAACGAGCGGTTGGCCTGGCATTGGGATTCGATCGCAATCTCAAGTTCGAGATAATAAAGGACGCGGGCATATTGCAGATTCAGGTCATCGACTCGAGCGACGGAAGGGTAGTGCGCAAGATCCCCGCGGACGAGGTTGTAAAGTGGGTTGCGCAGATCAAAAATATGTTGAGCGACAGAATAAACGTTTTGGCGTAGCCGAAGTGACCGAAAACCAAGGAAAAACAAAGCGCGCCGACAAAAAACCCCGGCTCAGTCGGGGTTTTTTGTCGGGAGCCGTTAAGACATCCCCTTGATCGCGGAGGGGCTTTCGGTTTTTTTGACGACCTCTTCCAGCCGTTTTTGTATCTCGCCGTACTCCAGCCCGTCGAGCTGTTTCCGCAGCCACGCCACGAGCTCGCCGTCCGACGCGTAGCTGTAACGCTCCAGCTCCGTCACTATTTCTTCCATCGTCGTGAACTCAAAATGTCCGGCGGCATCCAGCAGTTTCGCCAAAAGCGCTTCGTCCGGCGCGTCTTTGCTCCCCTTGTCGAAGTTTTCCTCGAGGTCGCGCAACAGATCCCGCAGAGAGGAAAGCAACATCTCGACGGCTTCCATAAAAATACCGTTCTTTGCGCGGATTGTCTCGAAATCGCCGGCCTTGGCCGCTGATTCCAAAACCTGCGCTTGCTGGGCAACCGCCTCGGCGCATATCCCATAGCTCGCTCCTTTGAGCCCGTGTACGGTTATGGCGTATTCCGCAAGGGTCTCCCCGGAGACTTCGCGCATCTTCCCCAGCAGCTCCGGCGTGTGAACCACAAAAGAGCGAAGAATTTTCAGATATGCCTTCTCGCCCTCATAGCGCTCCACGCCCGCCGAGAAGTCCACGCCTTCCGCTCGGCGTCCCCCCAGCGCGTCGGACGCGGCGGGCTTCTCCGTCGCCGCCTGTCGCGGCGTTTCCTCGCTCCGTCTGTCCCGCACCCACCGGTTGAGCGCCGTGTCCAGTTGCATGATGTCGATCGGTTTGGAGATGAACGCGTCGAAACCCTTCGACAGAAACATTTCCTCGTTTCCCCTCAGAGCGTTTGCCGTCAGGGCTATGATCGGAACGGTCCGCGCGTAGTCCGTCCCGATCTCGTCGCGGATAACGCGGGCGGCCTCGATTCCATCCATCTCCGGCATCATGTGATCCATGAACACCACGTCGTATCGAGTCTTTTCCTCACGGATTTTCTCTATCGCTTCCCGGCCTCCGGCGGCCAGGTCGATCTCAAGTCCGTAGGGCAGCATCAGTCCCCTCGCCACATCCAAGTTCGTCGGAACGTCGTCCACTATCAGCACCTTGCCGTAAGGCATCCGCGTACGGACGAGCTTCTTGCCCTTTGCGCTCCGATTCTCCATAAAGCGAAGGCTTCGCAAATTCTCCGCGGTCTCGTTGCCTATGGGCGTCGCGTCGACAATCTCCTGCCGGAATTTTACGCTAAAGACACTGCCCTTTCCATATTCGCTCTCCGCTGTAATCGTGCCGCCCATGGCCTCCACCAGGTTTTTCGTGATCGAAAGGCCGAGTCCCGTTCCCTCTACATAGCGGTTCTCCAGGTTCTCCACCTTATAGTATTCCGAAAAAAGCCTGTCGATGTTTTCTTTCCTGATGCCGGGCCCCGTGTCGCTCACGGTAAAAATCAGCCACGCGCCGTCGTTATGCTGTTCCCAATCGAGTTTGAGGTTCACTTTGCCCTTCTCCGTGTACTTGAAGGCGTTGGAAAGCAGGTTGTTCAAAATCTGCTTGATTCGCATCTCGTCGCCATAGAGATTATCCGGAATCGTTTCGTTCACCGACAATTCGAACGTGATGGGTTTGGACCCGATGCGCACGATGTTGAGCTGCACCGTGTCGTTGAGAAGGTTTGAAATATTGTACTTGACCGGGGCCAGCTCGAACTTCCCCGATTCGATCTTGGAGATGTCCAAAATGTCGTTGACGATGCCGAGCAGGCTCGTACCCGCGTTGTAGATCTTTTCGAGGTTGTCGCGCATTCTTTTGGGGAGATCGTTTTGCAGCTCCACCTCGGAAAGGCCGATGACCGCGTTCAGGGGGGTGCGCATCTCGTGGCTCATCCGCGCGAGGAAGGACGATTTGCTGAAACTTTCTTCATCGGAGCGCGTCTTTTCCCTGTTTAACCGGATTATGAAATAGCTCATAAGCATCACGGTAATGGCGCTGCCAATGATGACGGCGAACTGTTTTTGCATCACCGCGTTGTATTGTTCCACCGAGACGTCCGCGCCTACGATGCCCAGGAATTCTCCGGTGTCCCTGTTGAACACCGGCACGTAAGCCGACAAAAGCGTGCCCCACACCTCGGGGGCAAAATCGCCGACATGAGCGCTCTGGCTTTCATAGGCCTGGTGGCGGGCGGCGGTAATCGGCTCGACGGTGCCAGGCGCCGAGAAAGTGCTGGAGCCGGCCTTCTCGCCGTCAAACAGGTACATCATCTCATTTTCTGAAACTCGTATCTCCGTATACAGGAATACGATATTGTCCAAGTTGCCGAAACGTATTTTCTCTATTATGGCCTTGGTTCGAATATAGTAGTCGCTTTCAGTGTCCAGCGACTTGGTGAACTCCTGATATCCCTCCGGGTCCTCTTCCAGCAGAGCGGCCACTGCGGAGGCGATGCCGAGACATTTGTTGCCTATCTGCTGTTTCAAGGTTTGCGAGGTAACGGCATAGACGATTCCCCCGAACGCGATCACGGAGAAAGCCAAAAAACAGATAATATAGAGATATCTTCTCGCGGGCGCGGTTTTCCTTTTCATCATAGAGCCCTGCCCCTCCCTTTGCACGACATTGCCCCAACGGCTAGCCTCAACGCCAAAACGCAAGTTTCCGTTCCCTCAAGAATCTATCCCTCTCAAGAATCCATCCCCTCAAGAAGGTAAAAGATCTGGAAGTTTCAAAAGGATCCGCGGAAGGAGGGGCTTCAGGCAACCATCAGGTGTCCGTCCCTTCAAGGCTTTTGCGGCACGTTTTCGTGTGGGAGTTCAGCAAAAACTCCTTCACGGCGTTTTTCGGCGCGTCGTAGAGCTCCACGATCTCCCGCGTTATGGTCTTGACGGAGTGGCCTTCGTCCAAAAGCTCCTCCGCCCGTGTTTTCCAGGCGTCCGAGTCGGTCCGGGCGGCGTCTCCCTCCACCACCAGGGCCATCTCGCCCTTCAAACCCTGCTCGAGGCGCGCCGCTATTTCGGAAAGTTTACCACGGACGGCCTCCTGATATATTTTGCTGATCTCGCGCACGAGGGCCGCCCTGCGATCGCCCCAAAGCTCGATCATCTCGGCAATCTGACGCGACGCCTTGTGGGGCGACACGTAAAAAACCATCGTGTAGATCTGGCGTTCGAGAGAAGCGAAAAGCTTTTTCCTCTGCCCCGGTTTTTCGGGCGGAAATCCGTAGAACAGAAAGGGGTGGGGCGGAAAACCCGATAAAACGACGGCGGGCAGCAGGGCGGACGGTCCGGGCAGAACATCCACGTCGTATCCCGCGTCCAGAGCGCCGCGAAAAAGAAGGTAGCCGGGATCGCTGATTCCTGGGGTACCGGCGTCGCTGATCACCGCCACGTTTTTCCCCTCCGCAAGGGCAGTCAGCAGACGCTCCGAACGCTCTTTCTCGTTATGAAGGTGCAAAGAAACCAGGGGTTTCGCTATTTCATAGTGCCTCAACAAGATTCCCGACGTGCGCGTGTCCTCGCAGGCGATCACGTCCGCCTCCCTCAGAACGCGGAGAGCGCGCAGGGTCATATCCTCCAGATTTCCGATGGGCGTGGGCACAAGCGTCAAGGAGGCCACGGCAATCCCTCCAATTCATAGGCTTTCATCAGTTCGGGCGTGTATCCGTTCGCGTCGCGGACGAAAAGAGGCGGCTCGACGATCAAACCCGCGCCCCCTCCCTTCAATCCCTCGATCAAAAAAAGGCTGGCTCTTTTACCGACTCGGGGATGCACGAACCTCAAGCGCTTGGGCTCGATTCCCCCGCCGGTCATCGACGCCAGAAACTCGGCCATTCTGTCCGCGCGGAAGACGGCGAAGAACCTCCCTTTCCGCTTCAAAAGCCAGGATGCCGCCTCGAAAACGTCCCTCAAGGCACAGCAACTTCCTTGGCGGGCGATGGACACCGTTGCCAGGGGGCTCTTCCTTCCCTTGCCCTCCTCTTCGTAGGGAGGGTTGACGACCAGCCCGTCGAAGGACTCCGCGGGCAGCCGTCGATGCTCCCGCAGGTCCATGCGTCGAAAGGAAACCCTCTCGCCGAGACCGTTCTCGACGAGATTGCGCTGCGCCAGCGCCTCCAGTTCCGGTTGGATCTCCAAGCCCAGTATCCGAAATTTTTGGGGAAAGCGCAAGACCAGCATCAGTGAAATTGCCCCGGTCGCGCTTCCCAGCTCGACGAAAACCGATTCGATCCGGGACCGCAAACGAACGTACGCGGCCAAGAGCACCGTGTCCATATTCACCCTCGGCCCCTCGTCGGGCTGCCACAGTTTCAGCTTTCCGTAGAGGATCTCGTCGCACGTCATAGAGCCGCCGGCTCCAGGCTCATTTATAGTTCTCCACGTCGATGGCCACAATCTTGGAGAGTCCGGCCTCCACCATCGTCACGCCGTAGATCAGATCCGCCCGCTCCATCGTGGTGCGTCGATGGGTCATGACCAATAGCTGCAATCTTTTCGAGTACTCCTTCGCCAGGTCGGCGAATCGGATCAGGTTGTACTCGTCCAGGGCCGCGTCCACCTCGTCCAGCACGGCCAGAGGCATACGGGCGACCTCCAGCGCGGCGAAAAGATGCGCTATAGCCGTCAAAGACTGCTCTCCGCCCGAAAGCTGAGAGATGTTCTGCAATCTCTTCCCCGGCGGGCGAGCGTAAATTTCGACGCCTTTGTCCCATATCGCCCCCTCCTCCTGCAGGGTCAGGCGGGCCTCTCCGCCCGCGAAAAGGCGCTGGAAGAGAGAGTTGAAACGATCGTCTATGTCGGTCATGGCTTGAGTGAATAGGGTCTCTACCTGGGAGTCCGTCTCGTCGATCAATTTTTTGAGTTCCTCGCACCCTCCCCGAACGTCCTCCATCTGCTCGGTAAGATAGTCGATACGCTCGGTCAAGGACTCGTCCTCGGACAACGCCCCCAGGTTGTAGTTGCCCAGGGCTTTCAACTCCCGTTCGAGGCGGCGCATCGTCGCCACCAGCTCGCGGCCTCCCTCCGTCCGCGCGGCTTCGTGAACGTCGTAAGGATATTTTTCATCCCACATCTCCTGGGATTGTTCGATCTCCGCGCGGGTGGACGCCATGCGCTCCTTCAGGGCGGCGGTCTCCGCGACCAGCGTCGTCAGGTTGGCCTCCGCTTTTTGCTCGCGAGCCCGAAGGCGCAGCAAACGATCGTGAACCTGGCGGGCCTTGTCGCGCTCTTCGTTCAGCGTCCTGCGAATCTCCTGGATTTCTTGCCAGATCGAGAGGTGTTCCCTTCCGAATCCGGAAAGCTGTTCTCTCAGGCTTTTTTCTTCCGAACGGCCGGCTTCGAGCTCCTCGACAATGGAGGCGATGCGGCTTTCCAGATCGGAGTGCTCCCGACGGATGCGCGCGAGCACGTTCGTCGTGCCCCGCAGCCGCTCCTCGACCAGCTCCAGCTCGCTACGGGCCGAACTCGTAAAAGAAGGAACCTCCCCCCCCGGGTCGGACAGATCCCGCAGCTCGGCGATCTGAGCCTCGAGCTCGGCGATCCTGACGTCGAGCCCCGACAGCTCCGACTCGCCGGCTTCAAGCTCCGACCCCGAGGAAGATTTTTCTTTGTCGATGCGGTCCATCTCGGCCACCGCGGCCGCGAGAGCTTTTTGCGACGCGCTCAGGTCGTTGCGGATTTGGGTCAGGCCAGCCCCCAGGTCGTCTCTTTCCCGAGACGCCTCCTGCTCCTTGTTTTCCGCGCGAAGAAGCTCCGCCTCCACCCCCTTGACCTTCTGCTTCAGGGCGTCGATGTGAACGGAGAGCTCCGTTACCCTTTGATTGTGACTGATCGCGCCCCCGCTCTGCCGGGTTCGGCCGCCGCTGACCGTGCCCGCCGGGGAGAAAACCTCTCCCTCCACGGTCACGATGGGGAACTTGGCGCCGTTCTTGACCATGCCGCTGCCCAGTGCATAATCCCTCACCACCAAAAGGTCCCCCATCAGGTGTTGCAGGGCCGGCTCCCAGGGAGCGCGCGGGGTGATCAGCTCAATGCCCCACCCGATCACGCCGGAGAGGGGCAGTCGATAGCGGGAATCCGGGAAACGGGGCCGGCAGCGCTCCAGAGGCAGATACGTGACGCGGCCGCCCCGCCGCTGCTTCAAGAGTTCGATGCCCTCCTGCGCCTCGTCGAAGGTGCGCACCAAAAGCCAGAACTGCCGCCCGCCCAGATAGGCTTCGAGCGCCGGAGCCACGTCGGGGGGACAGGAAAAGGCCTCCGCGACCACCTCGGGGTTGGACGCCATCTTCCCGAGCCGCGAGGCCGAGAGCAGCAAACGCGTGGGCTCCGGATAGATGGAGGCCTCCGTGTTCTCCTTGATGGCGTCCAGCTCCGCTTCCTGATTCACCAGCTCCCGTCTCAAATGCTGCAAATTGGCGGCGTATTTCTGACAGAGCGCGTAGATATCGGAATGCTCTAAGGAAAGCTTTTCGTGTCGTTTCTCGAGGACGGCGTTTTCCGACTCCAGTTTCGCCACCGTCGCGGCCAAAGCGGCGCGTTCTTCCTCGAGCCGGAAAAGGTCTTTTTCGGATTGATCCCGCGACAGGGAAAGAGCTTTGAGCCGCGCCTCCAGTTTGGAGCGCGACAGGGTTTTTTCGGCGTACTCGTCTCGCAGATCTTGGCGCTTCATGCGTTCCCGTTCGAGGGTCGTCCGGTTTTCCTCGAGACGACGCAGGGCGTCCTCGAAAGCGGCGCGTTTTTCTTGGAGTTCCCGCTCGAGGGTCGTCTCCTCGCCCTGGGTTTTTTCCATCTCGCGTTTCACGGAGTCCAAAGAAGCGGAAATACGTTCCCGCTCGGCGTCGCCGTCGCGCCGACTCGAAAGAATGCCCTTGATTCGAGTCGCCGCGGCAAAGGACTGACGCCGCAGCGACTCCTTTCGAAGGGTCAATTCCTGCTCCTTCGCGAGAAAGCTTTGCTCGTCGAATCCCTCGCTGCGCAATTTTTCTTCCGTTTTGGAAACGGCCGAAAGCCACAGATTCCTCCACCGAACGGCGAGATCCCCATGTTCCGCCGCCAGTTGGAGCTGGCTGCGATATTCCTGTTCCTTTTTTTCCAAGGAAAAGCGATGCGAAAAATAGAAGTCTCGCCGAATGTTTTCCAGGTTGTCGATGATGCCTTTCGCCTCGACGGCGATCGCGACCTCGGGCGCGATTTCCTCGCGCCGAGCCCCAAATTCCGAAATCAGGGTGCCGATGCGCCGCATTTCGGTCATGGCGGATTCCAGCTTGAAATAGGTCTCCTCTCGCCGTTTTCTGTAGCGATCGATGCCGAAAAGCAGCTCCAGGTGGCGGCGGCGTTCCATCGGGCGCTGATGTATGGCCTCGGAGACCTCACCCTGTCCGATGAAGGCAAAACTGTCTCCTTCGAGCATGAAGCGGGATTTGAAATCCGTCAGATCCTGCAATCTGATTTTCGTGCCGTCCACCTGCAAAACGGAACCGCTTTCCACCGTGTATTGCCGGCGGAGGGTGGAGGCGAGCACGGAGGCGGACGCGCCGCTTTCTTTTTGTTTCAGCTTCAGAATGACCTCCGTCTCCTTCGAGGGCTCCATCGAGGCGCTTCCTTGAAAGATCAGGTCGCTCTGACGCACGATGCGCAGCGTCCCCGGGCTACCCTCGCCCAACACCCAGCGGAGGGCGTCCAGGATGTTGCTTTTACCGCTGCCGTTGGGGCCGACGATGGCCGTCAGGCCGTCGGAGAAAAAAAATTCGCAGCTCGTGCCGAAACTCTTAAATCCCTTGAGACGAAGATACTCTATGGACAACTGTCGTGCTCTCCCGTCGTTCCATTTGCTTCGCGCGTCGTTCGATCGACTCGTGCGTTCCCTGCGCCTCGATGCGGAATTTGCCCCAGGCGAACTCGGGGGTTCCCACGATCAGGATCTTGTGCCCCAGTTCCTCTTCCCAGGAGGAAAGATACGTGTCGCGCACGTACTGCGCCACGGCCGCGTTGGCCTGCAAAAGGATCGCCTCGGATTTGTTGGCGTGCCCGACCTTGCGAAGGAAACGCTTTATCGACATGGCGACCGTGTCTTCCCTCAGCACCCAACCGTTGTCGCTGCAAAAAGGACAGCCCCGCGTCAACACGGACTTCAGATCCGGCCGTCCCCGTTTGCGAGTGAGCTCCACCAACCCCAGCTGCGTCATGCTGAAAACGCGGGCGCGCAGGCGATCCGACTGGAAAACCTCCTCCAACCTCGCCAAAAGGCTTTGACGGTCCTCCTCGAACTCCATATCGATGAAGTCGATGACGACGATGCCGCCTATAGCGCGAAGGCGCAGTTGACGGGCGACCTCGTCCGCGGCCTCGAGGTTCGTGTCGAGCACGGTGTGGCGCATGTCCATACTGCCGACGTATTTGCCCGTGTTGACGTCGATGACCGTAAGCGCCTCGGTGTGCTCGATCACCAGGTAAGCGCCCGAGCGCAGCCAAACCTTTCTCTCCAGCGCCTGCTCGATTTCGCGCTCCACGCCGTAATATTCGAAAATAGGCGCGACTCCACGATAAAGCGAGACCTCGGGTCCGTTTTCGTAGATCATGGAAACGAAGTCTTTGACGTGCCGGTATTCGTCCTCTCCGTCCACCAGAATTTCGTCGATATCGCCATGCACTTCGTCTCTGAGCACCCTGCCCAGGAGCCCCATGTCCTTATATAAAAGGCACGGCGCGGACTGCCGGGACGCGTTGTGCTCGATCTCCCGCCATAACGCCAAAAGAGACTCCACGTCCTGCGTCAATGCCTCCTCCTCCACTCCCTCGGCGGCCGTGCGAATGATGATGCCGAAGTCCTCGCCGCGAAGCTCCTTGGCGAAATGGCGCAGACGCTTGCGTTCTTCCTCGCTGGCGATGCGTCGGGAGACCCCGGCCTCCTCCCCGTAGGGAATCAGGACGAGATAGCGCCCGGGAAGGGAAAGACGAGGCGTGACGCGAGCGCCTTTGTTCTTGCGGGCGGTTTTCGTCACCTGCACCACCAGTTCCTGATTGAGCGTCACGTCTATCCCTTTGGCGTCGTTCAGGTACAAAAAAGCGTTGCGCCCGTCCCCTATGCTCACGAACGCAGCGTTGATGCCGGGGAGAACGCTCTCGACCCGCGCCTTGTAGATCTCCCCCGCCTTTTGATGATCCCACATGCGCTCTATAAAAATCTCCGATAGGCGGCCGTTTTCGAGGATCGCAACCCGCGTTTCCTCGTTTTCCAGGGTATCGGCGATGATTTTTCTGTCGGAAATTTTGTTCGAAAGCCTGCCGTCGCCTTGATTTTTCCCCGCGCTTCCATTGATGTCGCTATTGATGTTCATAACCGAAGACACGCAACGCCCTCCTCCGTCAGAGGTTCCATTCGTACCCCATTCCAGCGGCCCAGAGCCGTTCGGACGATGCGAAGGTCCTGCCATCCGGCGACGAGACCTTCCCCGGCGAGGGCCTTTACCCAGCCCCCAATGCCGTTCTTCGCTGGGTTCGCCAAGACGATGGAGATCCGCGGACCGTTTTCTCCGTTCGTTTCTTTTTCGTCGATGTCGATATTGATGTCGAGGCCGAGGACTTCGGCGGACAAAACGTCTTCGCCGAAATGACTTTTCGCTCGGTCCAAAAGTTTTTCCGCGGAGCCGATGATCCTCGGCCAAATCAAATAATGCGCCGCTCCGCACTCTTTTCCCAAAGCCGGAGCGCCCTCCGCCGGAAAAATGCATTTTTTGACGCGAAAGCCCTCGGGCATCTGCTCGTTCAACATCGACACGAGCCGCGCCCCGGCCTTCTCAGGCGCGTCTTTCCTGGGATCCTCGCCGAGCCAGAGGTCCGCCGCTTCGCAAAGAGCGACGACCCCCGCGGGCAATTCCGGGCCGAAACTCATTTTTGCGTGAGGAGAAAAGCCCTCGGTCGAACGCAGGTTTATCCCCGCGCGCCTAGCGGCGCGGGAGAAAAGATCGACCAATGCCGCATGAGGAACGAAACACGCTCCTCCTCTTTTTTCGTAGATCAGGCGCGCGCGCACGGACAACTCAAAGCCCCACGACTTCCGGAGCGGGCGTCGCGCAGTTCAAGCCGCAGGCCCCGCAGGCCACGCGGCAATCGGGCGTCAGGCGCGCGTCATAGGCGGCGCATCGCTCTCTCCATAAGAAGGCCTTCGTGACGCCGACGTCCACGAGGTCCCAGGGCAGCGCTTCGTCCCGCTCCCGGGCTCTGGTGTAGTCCGCCGGGTTCAAGGCGCACTCTTCGAAGGCGTCGAGCCAGCGTTTGAGGTCGAAAGTCTCGCTCCACCCGTCGAAGCGGGCTCCTTTCCTCCAGGCCAGCTCGATCGCGTCGGCCAGCCGCCGGTCTCCGCGCGCCAGAACCCCCTCCAGAAAGGACTGCTCCGGCTCGTGGTATTTCAGGGACAGGGCCTTGTCCTTGATCCGCGACTTGAGGTAACGTCCTTTTTCTTTGAATTCCTCGATGGTATTCTGTTTTTCCCACTGGAAAGGAGTGTGGGCTTTCGGAACGAAACCCGCCACGGAGACGGAGACGGCGGCTCTCTTTCGCTTGCGTCCGCGCGCCACGCGAACGGCGGACTGGGCCAAGCGAACAATGCCGTCCAGATCCTCTTCCGTTTCGGTCGGCAACCCCATCATAAAATAAAGTTTGATCCTATCCCAACCCTTGGAAAACGCCTGATCCAGACACGTGAAAATGGACTCCTCGTCGATGCCTTTGTTGATGACGTCGCGCAGCCGCTGCGTACCCGCCTCGGGGGCGAAGGTCAACCCGCCCCGCCGCACCTTCTGAAGGCGCGCGGCCAGGTTCACGGAAAAACCGTCCATGCGCAGGCTGGGGAGGCTCAAATGAACGCCCTCTTTCATAAGTAGGGGAGTCAGCATTTCGATCACCCGATCGATAGCGGAGTAGTCGCAGGTAGCCAGGGATAAAAGCCCCGCCTCGTTCCAACCGGTCCGACGCACCAGTCTCTCGATCGCGTCGACGACCGTTTCCGGGTCGCGCTCGCGCACCGGGCGGTTCGTCGTGCCCGCCTGACAAAAACGGCACCCGCGCGAACAGCCGCGAAATACCTCCAGCGCGGCGCGATCGTGCACGACGCTCACCGACGGAACGATCATCGAATCGGGCAGGTATGCGCCCTCCAAGGAGGGGAGGAACTGTCTTCGGACGGGATGAGGAAACGCCGGGACGTAAACGCCGGGAAGGCGCGCGCATTCCGCCAGGCGTTCTTCCCGCCGCGCTCCCCGGGTCTTCCTCAACGTCGAGAGCAACTCGGGAAAAACGACCTCGCCCTCGCCCACACAAAAGGCGTCGATAAAAGGCGCGACGGGTTCCGGGGCGAAGGCGCCCGGCCCTCCCGCCACGACGATGGGGTGTTCGTCCCGCGCTTCCCAGCGCAGGGGAATGCCCCCCAGATCCAGCATCGTCAAAATATTGGTGTACCCCAGCTCGTGCTGCAGCGTAAACCCCACCAGGTCGAATTGGGAAAGAGGAATCGAGCGCTCCACCGAGGTCAGAGGGAGGGAATTTTCTCTCAGAAGCCGCTCCATATCCACCCACGGACAGTATGCCCTGTCCACGACGACATCGGGAAGCCCCGAGAGAAAAGGAGAAAGGACCTGAAACCCGTAATAACTCATCCCGATCTCATATACGTCGGGGAAGGCAAGGCATACGCTCAAGGTATCCTTGCCCTCCCGGCGAACGTCGGAACGCGGAAAACGCCACTCGCTCCCGCTGTAGCGGGAGGGGCGCGAAACCTGTGACCACAGAGGCCACAGGGGATTATCGAACTCCGGGAACAACATCCAATTCCTCCATAAGCAGACGACCGACAAGCGTGGAACGTTGTGCCGGTCGCTTGATTTCTTTATCGCAACGCCCCTCGCTTGCGGGGTCGTTCGGCTTCCGAATTTTTTATCCGGTAAACGTTCTCATTTATAGCGCTTCGCGGCTCCGGCGTACACGCTGCCGGTCAGGCCCAAAGCGATAGCGATAGACAAAAGGGAACTCCCCCCGTAACTCAGAAAAGGAAGAGGAAGCCCCGTGATGGGCATGAGACCTATACTCATGCCGATGCTTTCGAACATCTGAAACCAAATCCACGCCGTCACTCCGGCGACGATGAGTTTCCCTTGAATGTCTCGGCTTTTCATGCCCGCCGCCACAATTCGCGTGAATATGATACCAAAAACGAACAAGAGCAGAGAGGACCCCCAAAAACCGAACTCTTCCGCGTACACGCTGAAGATGAAATCCGTATGGGGTTCCGGCAGAAAGCGCAGCTTGCTCTGCAGCCCTTGAAGAAATCCCTTGCCCCAGACGCTGCCGGACCCCACGGCGATGCGCGACTGAATGGCGTTGTACCCCGCGCCCAGAGGATCGCGTGTCGGGTCGAGAAAGACGAGCAGCCTCATTTTTTGAAACTCTTTGAGGTAAAACCACCCGAAGGGAAGCAGGCTCGCCCCCAAACCCAGAATGGACCCCAAGTATTTGAAGGGCGTTCCGGCAACGAAAAGGGCCGAAAAGATAATGACGATATAGACCAAGGCGCTGCCCAGATCCGGCTGAGCAAGAACCAAAAGCAGGGCGGGCATCCCGACGCCCAATCCGCCCAGGAAGGGCTTCGGGGAGAGGGGGGGATAGCGGCTTAAAAATTTAGCCAAGACGAGAGTCAGGGAAATTTTCGCGAATTCCGACGGTTGAAAACGAATGAAGCCGAGAGAGAACCAACTTTGAGCGCCTTTCACCCTGGGCGCCGCCAACATCGTGGCAAAAAGCAAAAGGAGCGTCACTCCGTAAATGGGATAGGCCCAATCCATAAATTGCCGATACCCGATACCCACAACGAGGACATACGCCATGCAGGAAAAAACGCCCCAGCTCAACTGCCGGATCGCGTACTCTCCTCCTCGCCCGGCGCTGCCGGAGCCGGCGCTGAAAATACAGGCGATCCCCCAAAAGATCAACAGAACCACACTGCCGAAAAGGAGCTTGTCCAGGGCGGCCAGGTCTTCCTTTAGAACGGAAAAACGGAGCGTATCCATTTGGGGCAACGGTTATCTGCGCCGTCTGCTTCTGATGTTCTGATTGCGAAGAGATTCCGTGTGTGGGGGAATTTTCGCGTCCGTAAGGTCGTCCGCAAGAGTGTCCGAGGCCCCTCGTTTGATCCGCAAAACGGGAATATTGGCGACTAAGGCCACGGCGCTTTCATCGTGATCCAGGTCCATTTCTATTTTGGACTCGTCTATGTCCATGTATTTCGTGAGGACGGCTATCATTTCCACGCGCAAGCTCTCCAACAATTGCGGCGAAATATCGGTACGGTCGTGAATCAGCACTATTCGAAGACGTTCTTTGGCCGCTTTGGCCGAAGGAGTATCTCCGCCTCCAAAAAATTTCCGAAAAAAATCCACCTCTATCTCTCCCTCGTTAAGTGGCTCAGCACTTTTATTTTTATAAAACTCATAGAAATCACACCCGAAACCTCAAAAGCCGAACATTTTTTTCAAACTCGAAAAAAGGCCCTTCGATCTATACGAATCCCATTGAAGCAATGGAACATTCTCGCCCAAAATCCTGGCCGCAATGTTCGCATAGGCCTGCGCCGCCGGAGACTCCTGGGCGAAGGTCAACGGTTCTCCTCGGTTGGCGGCTTTGATCACGCTGTCGTCCTCCGGGACGATGCCGATCAGCTTGATGGACAGAACATCCAGAATATCTTCCTGGGACAACATCTCGTTGTTCTGAACCATTATGGCCCTGAAGCGATTGATGACCAGGCGTATCGGAGATTTTCCCATAGATTCCAACATGCCGATAATGCGGTCCGCGTCTCTCACGGCCGGGACCTCCGGCGTCGTGACGACGAGCGCCTCGTCCGCCCCCGCCGCGGCGTTTTTGAATCCTCCTTCGATGCCCGCGGGGCAGTCCAGAAGAACGAAGTCGAAATCGGGCCGCAACTGGCTGCAAAGCTCCGCCATTTGCGCCGGAGAAACGGCATCCTTCGTACGCGTCTGAGCCGCCGGAAGGAGATAAAGATTTTCCACCCGCTTGTCGCGCACCAGCGCCTGAGTGAGTTTGCAGTTTTTCTCGATGACGTCGATAAAATTATAGACGACTCTGCTTTCGAGTCCCATCACCATATCGAGGTTGCGCAGGCCTATGTCGGTATCGACCGCCACCACTCTTTTACCCGCCTTTGCCAAAGCCACGGCGATATTGGCGGTGGACGTCGTCTTGCCGACGCCCCCTTTGCCGGACGTAATGACAATTACCCGTGCACCCAAAAGAAAGCCCTCCCTATCAAACATCTTTCCTATTTATCGTTCGCAATTTATTGTTCGCGGCTCGCCGAAAACGCGCACAAGCTTTCAACACCAAAAGTTTTTAATGCCACAAGCCTTTAACCAGCTTTTACGTCGTCTCCGTCTCCAGCTTCCAGTCCCTGAAAAATAAGCCGTCGTCTTCCAGTGTAATAATAACAGGTTTCTTCCACCATTTCATATCCTCGCCAAATTGATCGCATAGCTTGTCGCCGATGCGCAATTGCTGCGGCTCGAAAGAGCCGGCCACGATGTAGACCCTCTCCGTTCCGTTCCGTCCAGCGTGGACGAGGCCCTTCAACTTCCCCAAGACGGAGACGCTGCCCCCCGCGAAAATTTCCGCTCCGTTGTTCAGGTGCCCGATGAGCACCACGTTGCCCGAGTATTCTTCATGTTGCCCCGAACGAAGGGAGTGATCCACAATCAACGTATCCAACGTATTCGCGTTCGGTTTCGCGGCAAAATATTCCGCGGCCGGCGCTTGGGTTTTGAATCCCCCCTGGGCGAGCCGCGCCGCGGATTCTTCGTCCGATGTGGTCCAGGCCAGCACGTTGAGGCCTTTAGGCCAGATCACCTTGGACAATATATTGCCGATCAAGCGCCTCGAACAAGGACGCGACCGAAAATCGAGAACCAGGCCCGTTCCCATAGGCAACGCGTATGCCTGCTCCGGAATCGCCTCGAATTTCTCAAGAAGAAGATCGTCGGAGAGGTCATTGGGGAAAACGACCCTGATGCCAAAACTCGTTCCCTTGAGCTGAATATCCGAGGCTTCGACGGTTGTACGCAACGCAATCACCCCTTCCTTTAATTTTCTTGAGCATCGTAACTTTCGGCGGGATGACTCAGTATATGGGCCAAAATCTCCCCGACGATAGGAGAAGCGACGCTGCTGCCGTGTTCCCCCGCCTCCACCATGGCCACCGCCACATACTGGGGATTGTCGGCCGGCGCGTAACCGGCGAAAACGGCGTGATCCAGGCCATGAGAGTTCTGCGCCGTACCCGTCTTTCCGGCGACCGTTATGCCGAAGCGTCCCGCCCGAGCCCCCGTTCCGCGGCTGACCACGTAGTCGAGGCCCTTCTGGACCACGGCCAATTTTTCGGGAAGGAGCCCTATCTCCGTCGGCGGCTGAAAATTCATGGACGCGACATGGGGCGTCACCAGGTGACCGCCGTTGGCGACGGCCGCGTAAAGCCGCGCGATCTGCAACGGCGTCAACAGCAAAAAACCCTGGCCGATCGAGTAGTTGATCGTATCTCCTTGGTACCAATTTTCCTTGAAACGCTCTTTTTTCCACTCGGGTCCCGCGGCGTTCCCCCCGGATTCTCCGGGCAGGTCGATCCCCGTCGGGGTCCCCAGGCCGAACTTTTTGCCCCATTTCAGCAGGCGATCGATGCCCAGCTTCATCCCCACCTGGTAAAAATAAACGTCGCAAGAATTTTGCAGCGCCCCGGTCAGGTTCACGTTGCCGTGTCCGCTCCGCTTCCAACACCGGAAAGTGCGCGACGGCAGCTTCAGCGCGCCCGAACAAAAAAAGGTCGTACTGGGCGTCACGACGTTCTCCTCGAGCGCGGCCAGAGCCACCAGCGCCTTGAACGTGGAGGCCGGAGGATATACCCCAGAGATCGAGCGATCCAACATCGGCTTGTCCTTGTCCTCCGTTATCTCCTGCCATTCCTTTGCGGAAACGCCCCAGGCCAGGGGATTGTTGTCGTAGGTCGGGGAAGACGCCAGCACGAGTACGGCGCCCGTCTTCACGTCCATGACCACAATAGCGCCCTTGTATTCGCTCAACAGTTCCGTCGCCAATTTCTGCGCGCCCATGTCGAGGGTCAGCCGGATATCCTGTCCTTTTCCGGAGGCGCGTGAATCGATGGTACGAACCTTGCGCCCTTTGGCGTCGACCTCGATGGCCTCTTCTCCCGCGGCGCCTCTCAGCCGTTCCTCGTAGTAGCGTTCGATGCCTCCCTTGCCCACGAGATCCCCGCCGACATAATCTCCCGGACGGCTATCCCGCAGCTCGTTTTCGGAAATTTCCCCCACGTACCCCGTGATGTTGGCCGCCAGAGAGCCGGCCGGATAAATCCGACGCCATACGGGCATGGGAAAAAGCTGGTTCGGAAACTCGGGATCCGCCACCAGCTCCGCCATCTGAGCCATCGTCAGGTTGGGGACGAGTCGGATCACCCGATAGGGGGCCCATCTCTGCTTTTTGATCGTTTTCTCCAAATCCTCGACGGACATGGGTATGCCGTGGTCCGAAAGAAGCCTGCTGAGGTGAGGCAGCATGTCCGATTTATCCAAATCCAGAGGATACCCCATGATGCTGAACGTCGTCTCGTTGACGGCCAAAGGCACGCCGTTACGGTCGTAGATCTCCCCTCGCGGCGGAGAAAAGCGTATCAACCGCAAACGGTTGCCGTAGGCGAGTCGAACATATTTGTCCGCGTGAATGACTTGAAAAAAATAAAGCCCGGTAAACAGAATGGCCAAAGTCACGAGAATTCCGTATAAAAGCGCCTTCAGGCGGGCATCGAGGAGATCGCGTATCTCAAGCATTTTGTCCTTTCTCGTGGTGAACATAAAAAAAAGCGCCCAAAAGGGCAACCGGAACGGCGCACCCTTGTTGAGCGGCGAAAAACATCCAGCTTGCCTGGTTGATGCGTCCTAACACAAAAGCGGAGAGCGTCGCCGGGATCGATTGAGCCGTCCAGAACAAAAAAAAGATGACAAGAGGAGTTCTGCCCGATACGGGAAGCGTGTTCCAAATCCATAGAACGACCATCACGACGCCCACGTAGCTCAAGGTAAAAAATCCGGGAATTCCCACCCACCTCAAATCCCACAAAAGACCGCCCAAAAACGCCGCCCAAATGAGGGGAACGTTGCCCTCCCAATCTTGGGTCAAAAGGCGATAGACGAGGCACAATAAAAAAATCTCCGGTATCTGCATCGCCCCGAAGGTCAAAACGGTCAAAAGATCCTGAACAAGCCAAAAAAAGGCATAGATCATTGAAGAATGCCCTTCGAATGTTTCAAGATGGAGACGGTGTACAACGTGGAAGTGGAGGCCCCCGGCGCGATCTTGTAGGTCATGTAGCCGTTGCCCGACGTCGTGCCCGCGTCCGCGATGCTGCCTATCGGAATTCCCGGAGGCAAAAGCTCGCTGATGAGCGCGGTGCTGACTTTCATGCCCACCTCTATACCGCGCCCCTCGGGGATGTACGTCAGCAAAACGGAACCGTTGCCGTCGCCCACCACGACTCCCAGCTCGCGGGTTTCTTCTATGACCACAGGAATCATCAAAGCAGACGACGTCAAAAGCTCGACCCAGGAGGAAAAAGTGCTGACGGAACTCACGCGCCCGACCAAAAAGCCGTCCTGAAATACGGGCAGCCCCATGATGATGCCCTGATTGAACCCTTTGTCTATCCTGACTTCGTTCCACCAAGCATGGGGTTCGCGCAACGTCACCCGAGCGTCCTCCATGCGCGTGTCCAGTTCCGCTTTGATCTGCTCCGCCACAAGAACGGAATTGGTGATTTGCAGCTTCGAATTTTCGTCCTTCAGAACTTCGAGCTGCCGCGTGAGGTCGTTTTTATCCCTCGCCCAACGGTAAAGGTCGCGCAGAAACTCGCGCGAAACCACGGCCGGATATTCGGGAATCGACAAAACGTTGCCCACGAAATCGACGACGCTTTTCAAAACTCCCAGATTCGGCGACGCCCCCAACAAAAAGAGCCCCACAATCAGGGCGACGATCCCGTGTATCCATTCGAGGGTTAAACGTTTGTCGACCATTGTCCGTCAATCCTACCCCACTCTAACGAGCTCCCCGTTCCACGGACATCAAAACGCGCTTCATCGCCCCGAGGTTGTCCAGAATCTTGCCCACGCCCAAGGCGACCGAAAACAAGGGGTTCTCCGCGACCATGACCGGGGTGTTGATGGCCCTGGAAAGGCGCTCGGCAAACCCCTTCATGAGCGCCACGCCTCCGGAAAGCACGACTCCCTGATCCACGATGTCCTTGGCCAACTCGGGAGGCGTTTTTTCCAGCGCCACCTTCACCATGTCCTCGATGCGCAAAAAAATAGGGTCCAGGGCTTCGCGCACCTCGACGGAGGAAACCGTGTCGATCTTGGGCAAGCCGTCCGTCAAGTCGCGCCCCTTCACCGCCATCTCCAGCTCGGGAGAAAGCGGCAGGGCGGACCCGATGGTGTTTTTGACCTCCTCCGCAGTCGTCTCGCCGATGAAGAGGGCGTAACGTTGACGCAACATGGCGATGATGGCGTTGTCCATATCTTTGCCCGCCGTGCGCAGAGAGCTCGTTACGACGATTCCCCCCAGAGAGATGACCGACACTTCGCTGGTGCCGCCGCCGATGTCGATGATCATGCATCCTCGCGGTTCGCTGATGGGCAAACCCACTCCCAGGGCCGCCGATATCGGCTCCTCCACGACGTAGGCCTCGCTGGCTCCGGCTCCGAGGGTAGCGTCGATGACGGCTTTGCGCTCTACCTCCGTAACCTCGGCGGGCACCGATATCACCACGCGAGGATGCGACATAAAGGACTTGCCGCCGTTGGCTTTGCGCAGGCAATATCTTATGAGCTCCTCGGTCATGTCGAAATTCGCGATAACGCCGTCCTGCAGGGGGCATATCGTCTCCACCCCCGCGGGCGTCTTGCCGGCCATGGATTTTGCCTCTCGCCCCACCGCGATGACCTCGATCCCTCCGCCTCGCGGCAACTTGCGCACGGCTACGGCCGAAGGTTCGCTGATGACGATGCCTTCGTCCTTAACGTACACGACAATATTGGCGGTCCCCAAATCTATACCCACGTCAAGCCCTAAAATTCCGGAAAGGTACTTGAACATCCCTCTTCATCACCTGCGTTCTCAAATCTGTCGCGTTTCCGGTACCGTTCTGAAAAATTTCGGATGAAATTCCGCGTTAAGGCCAAAAAGGATTGCTTTTCCGCTCCTGCCCTATGGTGGTGCTCGCTCCGTGACCGGGAAGAACCGGCAGGTCGTCCGGCAGAGCCGCCAATTTTTGAAGCGACGCCATCAGCATACGGAAATCGCCTCCCGGCAGATCCGTTCTTCCCACGCTTTGCGCGAACAGCGTGTCGCCCGAGGCCAAAATATTTTTTTCCCCTCGAGATATAAGATAACACACGCTGCCTTGTGTGTGTCCGGGAGTGGCCATCACTTTTATTTCGATTTTACCCACGGCAAAAACGTCTCCGTCAGCCACCGTTTTGAAGACGT
The DNA here is from genome assembly GCA_031274425.1 of Synergistaceae bacterium. Lineage (GTDB taxonomy): Bacteria > Synergistota > Synergistia > Synergistales > Aminobacteriaceae > JAISLU01. Next base: position 22,328 of record JAISQE010000205.1, read on the forward strand.
CGACGCCTGGGCATTCCATCCTCAAAATCTGCCGCATCTCCTCGGGGGGATGCCTCAAAAGAGGCGCGTCCTCGGGCGCGATGTAAATGTCGTCTTTCACAAGAGGGACGAATTTTTCGATGCCCGCGATGTGATCCAGATGCCCGTGGGTCAAAAGGACCGCCTTCAACGTCAGGCGCTGGCGTTCCAAGTACTCGAGCACCTCTCCCACATCTCCTCCAGGGTCGACGAAAAAGGCCGAACCCTCGTCGTCGAAAAAAAGATAGCCGTTGGTCCAGAGAGCCCCTAAAGGGAAACGTTTATAATTTATGTCGCTTACATCTCGGCTCACAAGCATTTCACCCTTTTCATCATCTTTCATCATCGTCTATCGCTCAATCGTCTATAGCGCGGAGTTACGCTTTGCGCGTGTCCAAAATCAACGTGACGGGGCCGTCGTTGACAATTTCCACCATCATATGAGTTTGGAATATCCCGCACTCCGCCTCGATCCCGCGACCTCTCACGCGTTCCACAAAATATTCGTAGAGCCGCTTCCCCTCCTCGGGCGAGGCCGCCTCCACAAAAGAAGGACGACGGCCTTTCCGGCAATCGCCGTAAAGAGTAAACTGTGAAACGACCAAAACGCCGCCTCCTCTCTCCAAAAGAGAACGGTTCATCTTTCCGTCGTCGTCTTCGAAGATCCTCAGGTTCACTATTTTATCGGCCAGCCATTCGGCGTCCCCTTCCGCGTCTCCGACGCCGACGCCCAACAGTATACACAATCCCCCGTCAATCTTGCCGACCATTTTTTCGTTCACCGCGACGCCGGCTCTGGCGACTCTCTGCACAACCGCACGCATTTTTTCTATTCTTGTCTCCTTATATTCGCGGAATTTATCCGCGGCTCACTTCCATCATGCCTTTGACGCCGTTCAATTTTCCCGTGATCTCGTAAAGGTGTTCCAAATTTTTGACCCTCAACTCTATCTTGATGCGCACCAAACTGTTGTCGACGATCGCGACCTTCATCCCATGAATGCTCCCGTTGGCCTGCCCGATGGCCTGGGCGATGTCGCGCACCAAATTTCCCCTGTCTACGGCCTCCGCCTTGATCCGGGTCGTGTAAAATTTCCCCGAGCCCGACGAGGCGTTCCAACTCACCTGGACGACGCGTCCCATCTGGGCGTTCAAAATATTGAGGCAATCGATCCTGTGAACGGTGATCCCCCGGACCCGAGTGGAATAGCCCACGATCGCGTCTCCCGGAACAGGCTCGCAACAGTTGGCCCTTACAACCTGAACGCCCTCGTAGCCCTCTACGATAATGTCGAGATCGGGTCTTTTGGGCAGAGCGTGCCGAGTGAGAAGCGATTCCAGATCGTCGGAGGGATTGCGCTGCTGGAGGTGCGCCAAAGCCAATTTCTGCGCCACCGTGCTGGGTCCCGCCGCCCCCGAGCCAATGGCCACCAGCAGGTCTTCTTTTCCCGCCAGCCCCAGGTCGCGGGCCACCTTGTTGAGGGAGGGAGAGAACTCCTCCGTGTCGTCCGTGGCGATGCCCCGTTTTTTCAACTCTCTTTCGAGAGACTCCCACCCCCGCGCAAGTTTTTCTTCCCGGTCCGTCTTTTCGATTTGTCGGAAATAGTTGCGTATTTTCCCCCGGGTTTTGGTGCTTTTGACGATCTTCATCCAATCGCGGGAGGGAGTGCCCTGAGGGGAGGTGATGACCTTGACGATATCCCCGTTCTTGACCTCCGTGCTCAAGGGGACGATGCGGTTGTTGATCATCGCCCCGACGCAATGATTCCCCACCTCGGTGTGCACGGCGTAGGCGAAGTCGATGGTCGTGGCTCCCTTGGGCAACACCAGGGCTTTGCCCTGCGGCGTGAAGACGTAGACGTCGGAGGTCAGGACGTCGCTCTTCAACAGCTCCAAAAATTCCTCCGGGTCGTGCCCCTCCTGTCCCCCCTCCAGCGCTTGACGCACCCACATCAGCTTCGCGTCCAGACTGTCGGCGGAGGTCCCTTTCGACTTGTAAAGCCAGTGCGCGGCGATGCCGTACTCCGCCAGGCGGTTCATTTCCTTGGTGCGGATTTGAACCTCCATGGGAGCCCCGAACGCCATGACCGTCGTGTGCAGGGACTGATACATATTGCTCTTGGGATTCGCGATGTAGTCGTCGAACTGACCGGGGATGGGGACCCATAGGGAATGCACGATGCCGAGCACCGCGTAACACGTGGACAGGTCGTCGACCAGCACCCGTATCGCCAGAATGTCGTAGAGTTCGTCGATGGAGATCTTTTTTCTCTCCATTTTTTCGTAGATGCTGTAAAAATGTTTCGCGCGGCCTTTGATCTTACAGGGAATGCCGTCGCTGGCCAGCCGGGCCTCCAGTTTCTCGATCCCCTTTTGAATGACCTCCTCCTGCTCGGGCAGTTTTCTTCGGACTTTGCGGCGGATTTCGTTATAAATCTCCGGTTGGAGGTACTTGAAGGCCAGGTCTTCCAGATCCCGCTTTACCTGATAAATCCCCAGACGATGGGCGAGAGGGGCGAAAATTTCCAGAGTTTCCCTGGCGATGCGCTCTTGTTTGTCGCGCCTCAAAATGGCGAGAGTCCTCATATTGTGCAGCCTGTCCGCCAGCTTGATCAGCACCACGCGAATGTCGCGCGCCATGACGATGAACATCTTGCGGAGGTTTTCGGCCTGATATCCCTCCACGGACATGAAAGGAAGTTTCCCTAGCTTGGTCACTCCATCCACGAGAGTCACCACCTCTTCCCCGAAAATGGAGGAGAGCTCGGGAGCCGTCGTCTCCGTGTCCTCCAGCACGTCGTGGAGCAGGGCGGCGCAAAGCGTCGCGTGGTCGATCTGCATTTCGGCAAGGATCACCGCCACATTGACGGTATGAACGACGTAGGGATCTCCTGTCGACCTTTTCTGGTGGGAATGGGCCTTCCCCGCGTAGAGAAACGCTTTGCCCATCTGACCGATCTGAGAGGAGGAGAGGTAGGTGACGGCTTTCGCCCACAACTCCTGCCACGCGTTTTTTACGGATTCCGTTTTGCAGTCGTCGGGCAGTCGATCGAAAAAAGAGTCCCTGAGCAGGGACATTTCCTTCGATTCCTTGTTTGCCGAGAGTTCCGGGACGCTGCTCAAAATGGACTTCATCTCGGCAGGTCCAAAATTGGACACGGCGGTCACTTCCTCTCCTCGGCGGCGGCCTCGACGACGGCGTAGTCCAGGACGAATTGAACGCGTTCTTCGTTGCGCCAATAATCAATGCGCGGATGATAGACCCAGCCCGTCACGTCGGAGGCGTTTTCCAAGTCGGAGGCCGCGTTGAAAGCCAAGATGCGCGCGTCGTCCACGACGACGGAACAATGTTTCCCGTCTCGCCCCAAAGGGACGATCTTGTCCGTGTCGTGCTTTCCCTTGTAAAAATACGGGCAGGGATTGTCGTTGCCGAAAGGGCCGAGATCGCCGACGGCCCTCCATTCCCCCAAGCTGATGCGGGCGGGGGATAAGGCCACCGCCTTGACGACCTCGTTCTCGACCTTGATCTCCGACAGCAATTCCTCCAGGCTTTTTTCCACATCCGCCCAACGGTCCGACAGGACGGAAAAGCCCGCGGCGTACCGGTGGCCTCCCCAGGCGTCCAGACGCTCCGAAATGGCGCTCAATATCCCCACGGCGTTGGCTCCGGCGGGAACCCGCAAGGTTCCCCGTATTTTCCCCTTCACAGGAGCGGCCAAAACCACCGGGCTTCGCCGCATACTGCAGATTCGACTGGCGACGCCGCTCAAAACCCCCACCGGCCACGTATCGTCGAACATGACATGGCGCTCGGCGCTTTCGAATTCACAGATTTCGTTCGCGATCCGCTCCGAGATCATCTGTCGTTTCTTGTTTGCCTTGATCAGTTCGTTCACGTAGGTATAAAGCTCGCCGATTCCGAGAAGCGCTTTGACGGAGATGTCCGCGCAGCCGATTCGGCCCGGCGCGTTCAAACAGGGAATGATGCGCATGGACAACTGCTCTTCCGAAAGGGTTTGTTGCGTGACCCCCAATTTTTCGAACAAGGCGGACAGCCCTCTTCTTGGGTTGTTGCGCATCAGTGTCAGCCCTTTTTGGACGATGGACCGATTCAGCGCGTTGAGGGGCATGCAATCGGAGATCGTCGCCAGGGCCACGAGATCCAAGGCATACCGCAACCAGGATCGGGGGACGATTTCCTCCTTCCAGGCCCAACTCCAGAGCACCGCCGTCGCGCAAAGTTTTCTGGCCATTTCATCGCCGTCGATACAGGGATTGACCGTCAGGGAAAAGGGCGAGGCGGATGCGCTCACCGAGTGATGGTCGAAAACGAACACGTCCATCCCCCTCTGTTCGAGTTTGCGCAGAAGGTCCACGTCATTGGTGCCGCAGTCGACCACCACCAGCGTATTGCAGCCGCTTTCGGTCAGTCGGTCCAGTACGGAGGCGTGAAGCCCGTAACCCTGCATGTCGCGCCTCGGAATGAAATAGCGGACGCCCAAAGCCTTGTGTCGGAAAATTTCCATGGCCAGCACGGTCGAGGAGATCCCGTCGGTGTCGTAGTCTCCATAGACCACGATATTGCCGAAAGAGCATTTGGAACGCCATTTTTTCGCGGCTTCGACGCTGGCCGCCCCCAGGTTCAGAGTCTCCATCAACGCTTCGAATTGAGGCTTCAACCACGCTTGCGCATAATCGACATCCGAGCATCTGTTTTCGTGATACATTTCCAGAACGACTGCCGTCAGTTCCGAACAAGACAGTTTCTTGGCAAGATCCCTCGTGGGTTCCCCAATTTCATACAGTTTCAGATTCGAACTCGAACATGTCGACAGCAAGGCGTTTGATTCCTCTCCACATTGATTTTCATTTACGGCTACACGGGACGTTCTCGTCCCGATTCGTTTTTTGTTTTTTACAATTTCGTCGCAGCCTGAAATACTCTCTGAGCATGTCCGAGCACGCGTCCTCCAACACTCCGCCGCGAACCCCGCACCTGTGATTGAGTCGAGTATCGGAGAGGATATTGTATAAAGACCCCCCGGCTCCCGCCTTGGGATCCCGAGCCCCGAAAACGACGTTTCGTATGCGAGCGGTCACGCAGGCCCCCGCGCACATGGGGCAGGGCTCTAAAGTCACATAAAGATCGCAGCCGCTCAGGTTCCAGCTTCCCGTCAGCTCCGCGGCTTTGCGAATGACCTGAATTTCCGCGTGAGCGGTGGGGTCGACGGTTTTTACGTTCGAGGCCCTCGCCAGGATCTCGCCGTCTTTCACCAAAACCGCCCCGACGGGGACGTCTTGCCGCGCCAACGCCGTTTTTGCCGCCAGAAGCGCTTGGGACATAAAATAAATGTCATCCATCCTATTTCCACTATATCAACTCAACGAGTCATTCGGCTTCGTCGATTTCTCCCATGATATCCCCCATCAAGGCCGCCACGGCGTCGACCTGTTCCATTCCCTGCACGTCCGAGCGAAGCAACGGCAAGTGAACGATCTTTTTAGCGCCGAAACGTCGCCGGATGTCCTGAAGATATTCTTCTTGAGCGGCCAGGCGCGCCGCAAAAAAGTCCCCCGCCTCGGGCGGAATGACCCGATTGACGACGACGCCGCCTATGGGGATGCCGAATTTCTCCAAAAGCTCAATCGCCCGCTCCGTTTCGAGAATGGGCATTCGCTCGGCGTTCAAAACGAAAAAAAACGCGGAACTTTTGGGGTCCGTCAGATACGTTCTGCTTTTTTCGAATCGTTTCTGCCTGCGGGTCAACGATTCTATCACAGGGTCCTCCATCGCGCGCTTCATCAGGTCTTTCTCGAACCTGCCCGCCATTTTGAAAAGCTCCAGCGACTTTCGGCGTTTGGCGATAAGGCTTTCGATCCAGGTGCCCAGAATTTCCGGAAGAGAGAGCAACCTCAAGGTATGGCCTGTGGGAGCCGTATCGAAAACGATGGCCTCGTACGGGTTTCCCAACTCGTCCATCAGTTCGACGAACTTGTCGAAGGTCGCGGCTTCCTCGGAGCCCGGCGACAAGTAGGCGATTTCCATCTGGCGTTTGATCTCCTCCACGATCGCCGGGCTGACGATGGCGAGCATCTTGTCCTGTATCTCGGCGATGTAGCGCTTGGCCTCCTTGGCCGCGTCGATTTCTATCCCCCAGAGGTTCTCGCGGATCGGCAGGATTTTATCGCTCAAAGCCGTTCCCACGATATCGGAAAGCGAATGAGCGGGATCGGTGGAGACCAAGAGGGTCTTTCGCCCCTCCTTCGCTAACCTGGCGGCGTACGCGGCGGAGCATGTCGTTTTTCCCGTGCCTCCCTTGCCGCCGAAAAAAATAAAGGGCGGTTTTCCCTCTCGATTCCCTTTTTGATCTCCCATGATTATGTTCTCCCGCCGTCGGCTCTTATGTAAAATCGTATTGCGCCGCTTTTTCCGCGACCACCGATTGTCGGTTCATTATACGCCTTTGCCACGGAAGCATCTCTTCCGCCAGGTAGGGCAAAAGCTCCAGGGTATAGTAAGAAATCGGATTGGGCAGGCCTAGGTAGTCCCCGAAGAGCAGCAACATAACGTTGTCGTTCGTATCCCACGCCTCTTTGCGGATGGCCGCGACGCGTTTTTCCAAGAACGTGCCGAAGAGGAACCACCAGAAAAACTCCCATACGGCGCTCAGCTTTTCTTTCAAAATTTCTAACCACATCGCCCGCAACCTCGCCTTCCATATTTTATATTCTATAATTTCATATTCTATTGTTGCACGCGCGTCTCCATGGACGCCTGTTTTTCGTAAAAAGAACAAAGTCCGGAGACGTCGCAGGACCGGCAGAGGGGCTTGCGGGCCTTGCAAACGGTCCGGCCGTGTTCGATGATGTTCACGTGTCCGCCCAGATAGCGGGCGGGGTCGACCTCGCGCTCCAGCAGCGCGCAGATTGTCTCGGCCGGCGTTTCGTCGGGAACGAACCCCACGCGCTGGCACACCCTGGCGATGTGCGTGTCCACGGGGAAAGCGGCGAGGTTCATGTCGAAAAGAAGCACGCAAGCCGCCGTTTTTTCCCCCACGCCGGGCAGAGACAAAAGATATTTTCGCGCCTCGTCCCGTCCCCGTTGGACAAGCGGCGCGATGGAATAGCGGCCGAAGTCCTCCCGAACGATTTTTAGAATTTCCAAAATGCGCCCCGCTTTGGTCGGGGCGAGTCCCGCCGGGCGCACCGCGTCCTCCACCGCCTCGTACCCCGCGGAGGCGACGTCTTCCCATTCGGGATAGCGTTCCTTCAGGCGGGCGAACGCCACATCCCGATTTCGGTCGTTCGTGTGCTGCGACAGCACGGTGAGAATCAGCCCATCCAGAGGTTCCGGATGGGCCAGGTCGGGGGGGATAGCTTCATGACGCCAGCGCGTTTCCAAAAGGTCCAAAACCTCAGCGATCCACCGGGCCAGCGTCCGCGCGCCCGTTTTTTTCGGCTTCGTCCTTTTTTCGACGGGTTGGGCCGCGATAGTCATAGCCTGCTTCGAAGCCCTCGAAACTCTTGGGCGTCCTTGTCGGAGGAGGCGTCTTTCTCGGAGTCTCCCGACAGATCCTTGCGCAGCTTGGCGCTGTCCTCCATGAGTTTTTTCAGGCGGGCCTTCACCTTGCCGTGCACGGAATCCCTGGGAAACGTTCCGTCTCTTTTCTCCTTGCCCGCGCGAACGCCCGTCAGTACCTCGATGCCCTCGTCGATAGAGCCCACCGCCCAAATCGAGAACTTTCCCTCCCGAACGGCGTCTATCACCTCGTGGTCGAGCATGAGATGCTTCACGTTCTGCTTGGGGATCATCACGCCCTGATTCCCGGAGACGGAAAGGCCCCTGACCTTGCAACACTCGAAAAAACCCTCGATTTTTTCGTTGACCCCGCCTATCGGCTGCACGTTGCCGAACTGATCCACCGAGCCCGTGACGGCGATGCTCTGCTTCAAAGGCAGTTTCGAAAGAGCCGAAAGCAGACAGTACAGCTCCGTGGACGAGGCGCTGTCTCCCTCCACTCCTCCGTAGTTCTGCTCGAAAGTCAGGCGCGCGGACAGAGAAAGCGGCATGTCCTGCGCGTACATACGCCCCAGGTAGCTGGAAAGAATCATCAAGCCCTTGTTGTGTATGGGTCCTGTCATCTTCACCTCCCGTTCGATGTTGACGACGCCCTCCTGCCCCATGTAAACGTTCGCCGTGATGCGGGAGGGATGTCCGAAGCGGTGGTCCGTAAGGTCGATGACGGAGAGCCCGTTGATCTGGCCCACCATTTCGCCCTCGGTGTCCACGCGGATAAGTCCGCTGGCGAAGGCTCGCATCAACTTATCCTGATAAAGCCCGGCTCGATATTTTTTGTGGCGGATGGCCTTTTGGACGTGGTCTTTGCCAACCCGCCGCGTCTTTGCGGTTTTTGCCCAAGCGTGGGACTCCACGATCAGCTCTCGAATGCGCCCGACCTCGATGGACAAAAGATCCTGATCGTCGGCGGCTCGACTGGCCCACTCCAAGATCTCGGAAACGGCGGAGGCGTCGAAGGGCAACAGTTTTTCCTCCCCGGCGACGCCGGCCACGAAGCGGGCCATTTCTCTTTCCGTGTTCCTGTTCCGCGGCATGTCAAAATCGAAACTCGCTTTGATCTTGAAGATCTTCTGAAACTCGGGATCGTAGTACTGCAACAGCTCATAAATATAGGGCGTCCCCACCATCACGATCTTCAAATCCATCTGGATCGGCGTGGGGCGCAGCGACGAGACGGGGATGGCCCCGTACTGTTCTCCCAGGTTCTCGATGTTGGACTCCCCGGTGCGTAAAACGCGTTTGATGGCCTCCCACGACATGAAGTTCATCAGCACCTTCTCGGCGTCGAGGACCAGAAAACCGCCGTTGGCCTTGTGAAACGCCCCGGCGACGATGCGGCGGAAGTCCGTGTAAAGGTAGCCCTGTCGGCTCTCGTACTCCACCTTCCCCGCCAGGTTGTAGTAGGTGGGGTTCGTCTCCCAGACGACGGGAGCCCCCGCGTCCGGGTCGTTGCCCACAAAAAGATTGCCCGTGTAACGGCTGAAGTCCACCTCGGACGAATCGTCCCGAACCGACGTGACGAAAGCGCCGAAGTTCTCGATGATGTCCTCGGTCAACCGGTCGAACCACTTGGAGAGGATCTCGTTCGAAGAGCCAATTGAAGAACCAGAAGAACCAGCTGAAGACGACTTGTGTTTGCCGTTTCGCGAGGGCTTCGATCCGTCGAGTTTCCCCACGTCCGCGTACTTTTCCCGAATGTCCGACAGGTAAGGGGTGATGGCGGTCCGGCAAATTTCCGCCTCCAACTTGCTGATCTCCTCTTTCAGTTCCTTTTCCATATCCCGGATGCGCCGCAGCGACAAAAGGGTTTTTTGCGAGACCTCCTCGGACGCCGCCTGATAAGATTTCTGTTTTTCGTCGCTCAGGGCCTCGAACTCCTCCTGTTGGATCTCGCGGGTGACCGTTTTGCCCTCTTCGTCCTGAGTTTCGATCAAGGGGATGTTCACGAAACCCTGAGGCGTCCTCTTCAAGGCAAAGCCTTTTTCCGCCGACCAGGTTTTAAGCTCGTCCATGATCGCCCCCGCTTTTTCCTGAAACACCTTGACGAACTGGGCCTTGGCGTCCTCGTACTGGCTCTTCTCGAAAGCCTTGCTGATCGTTACCTTGAGTTCGTTGATGAGTTCGTCCAGCGCCGTGCACAAGTTCTTGCCGTACCCGGCGGGAAGCGGTATCGCCAGGGGCTCGCCCGGCTCGTCGAAGTTGTAGACGTAAACCCAATCGTTGGGGGCCGGGATGTGCTTCGCCCTCTCCCGAAGGCGTTCCAGCGCGTAACGGGTACGGCCGTTGCCCGGATGTCCCGTCACGAAAATGTTATAGCCTCTGCTGGGGACCTCGAGGCCGAAGGAAATGGATTCGACGGCGCGTTCCTGCCCGATGAGGCTCGCCGTAGATTTGAGTTCCTCGGTGGTTTCGAATTTCCAGCTTTGGGGATCTATTGCTTTCCGCAACTTGCCGGGCGGCAGTTTCCATTTATCCGTCATATCCATCACGCCTTTGTGTCATGTCATATAGTAACCCTTGAATTGTACCCTAGAATTCGAGATTGAACACAAAACCTGCCGGACACGCAAGCGCGCATGTTCGGCGCTTGAAGCCCGTCACTCCAGCACGCACCTCAGGCCGTTGCCCGCCGCGGCCGCCGCGCCGCAACCCTCGCAGGAAACGCAGGCCGCGCGCCGATGGTCCCCCTGGGCCCATCGTTTCATCAAGTGGGGCTCGCGGATCAGGGGGCGGCTGAGCGCGATCATGTCGGCCAGGCCCTCCCGTAAAATCCGCCGCGACGTTTCGAGGGAACGGATGCCGCCCACGAGCATCAGCGGCATTTTTTTGACGCGGGCCTTGTAAAGGCGCGCCGCGTCTTTGTAGTACGCCTCTTCGTCGGGCGTTTGGGGGTCGCCGGGACGGTGGGACGAGTAGCGGGCCGCCGGCCCTCCGCCCCCGCTCGCCTCCATTGCGTCGAGCCCCTCGCTTTCCATGATGGCCGACGTTTCCGCCATCATCGGGGGGGTCAGGCCGCCGTCGATGAAATCCTCGGAGTTGATCTTCGCCGTCACGGGGTATCCGCTTCCCTTGGCTTCACTCACGGCCTCGCGCACAGCCCTGTAGACCTCGACCAAAGCGCGGGCCCGATTTTCGACGCTGCCGCCGTAACGGTCGGTCCGTTGGTTGTAGTAGGGGGACAGGAACTCCCCAAGGCAGTAGGCGTGGGCGGCGTGAATCTGAACGCCGTCGAACCCCGCCTTCACGGCGCGGGCCGCGGCTTTCGCGAAATCCCGGGTCAACGCGGCGATGTCCTCCTCGCTCATCGTTTCCGGTCCCACGGGCTCCAGCCCGGAGAGCGCCCGGTTGGCGTTCGCGCCTCCGTGGGCGAGCTGGGCGAAGATCAGTCCTCTCGCTTTGTGCGTCGCGTCGCACATCTCCCTCAGCCCCGGGAGCAGGGCGTCGTCGTAGATGCCCAACTGCCTGAGGCTGGCTTGGCCGTCCTTTCGGACGTAGGCGTGGCTCGTGAACAAGAGCCCCGTCCCCCCCTCGGCCAGGGTCTTCATCAACCGCGTCAACTCCGGCGTCACGGCTCCCTCCGCCGTCGCCATGCCCTCCCATGTGGCGGAACGCACAAAACGATTTTTCACCGTCGCCCCTCCGACGACGATGCCGTCGAACACGTCCATTTCAACACCCCTTTATAATTGACGTAAGCTACTCACATGCTATCACATTGTATATTTCCGCTGCATATTTCTATGGTTTTCTTCCTGACGTACTTGCAAAATTGATTTTTTATGTGCATGATAGAGACGCGGGTTTTTTGCCCGCTTGCCTAAGCGACGCGCGCGAGGAGCGGAAAAGCCGCCTTATCGGGAAATTTTAAAATCGGGAAAATCGAGAATCGGGAAAAGGAAGTGAAGCTTATGAGCAAACGTCCGAGGTCGTCAAGGTCGTCCGCGAAGGGCAGGATCTTCATATACATGTTGCTGGCGCTGGTGGGGATCGTCGTGGTGGGAGTCGGGATCATATCCACCGTCGACGTCGCGGGAGACGCGGTCGTCGGCATGGCCGCGAGGGCCGTCAAGGAAAAGACGGGGATGCTTCTCTCCGTGAGCGGGGCGAGGGGGAATCCCGTGCGGGGATACACTTTCGACGACATGACCCTCGCTACGGATTCGGAGACTGCGGGAAAGCGCCGACTTTTTTCGGCCAAAACGCTTACGGCGCTCGTCAACTTCATGTCGCTCTTTCGCGGCGCGCCCAAGCTTTCGCTTTTGGCCGTCGGCGGCGTGGATATGGACCTGGACCGCCTTATCGAGGAAATCTCCAAGATCGAGTTCCCGGAGTCCTCGCCCAGTGGGGAGATCCCCGTCGATTGCGTCAGGCTCCAGGACAGCCGTTTCACCTCCCGATGGGGCGTCGTCGACGTGGCCGGCGTCGACGTCGTGATCGAGAGTTCCTTGATGAGCGCGAGCCTGGCCGGGGCCGTCAACGGCGTACCCGTGAACGGAGTCTTCGACGTCGACGTCAGGGAAAACGCGGCGAGCATCAACAAAATAGAGCTTCGCGTGGGCAAGGGACTCCTGACCGCGGCCGGAACCGTCGGCCTGAACCCCGACGAGGAGGGGACCGCGCCTCTCGACTTCCAGGGCTCGATCAAGGGGCTGGACGCCTCGGAAATCACCGCTTTTTGGCCCGCGTTTCTCTCCTCCAACGACTACTCCGGCAACGCGGACGTGGACTTTACGATCGAGGGCTGGGGCAGCAATCTGCTGATCGCGGCCATGTTCGATTTCAATGGGGCCCTGCTGGGCGGGTACCCTCTCTCGGCGCTCTCCGCTCGGCTAAAGTACGCCGATATGCACCTTTCCATTGATGACGTGAAGGCGACGACCCTGAGCGTACCCATCGAGGGAGACGCCACGATAGAGATGCGGACCGGCCAGACCCCCTCCGTCACGATCAAGCTGCACGGCGGCGACGCCCCGCTTTCGGAGCTGGCGAAACTCTATCCCGCCCTCGGCAAGGTCGGAGGCAAGGTCGAGAAGTTCACGGTCAACGTCCAAGGCCCGACCGACGCCCTTTCTGGAACGATCGAGCTTTCGGCCCCCAACGTCGTTCTTCTGGGCAAACGGATCGAGAATCTTGCCGTGCAGGTCAAACTGGTCCAAAGCGACACCGCCACCGTCAACGGCAAGCTGATATTGGAGGGCGCTCAGGGCTATATTCAGGGGACTGTCGCGAAGATCCTCTCCGGGGCGAACCTGAACTTGACCGCAAAACTGCTGAACCTGGACGTCAAAAAAGTGGAAGACCTCATCCCGGACGGGAAGAAATACGGCCTTGCCGGATCCCTTACCGCCGACCTTGCCGTCAAGGGAAAAGCGACTTCCCCCTCCGTGAGCGGAACCCTCGGCAGCCCCAAGTTCACCGCTTCGGGCTACACGTTGGACAAACCCTCTTTGACCTTTGCCTACGACAAGGACACCTTTTCCCTGAAGGAGAGCGGCGGAAGCTGGAACGGCCTGCCCATCAAGGCGAGCGGCACTGTCGGCCCCCTTTCCTCACCGACTCCCTCGATCTCAATGACGGTTCAACTCTCCCTCAAACCGGAGAACCTGAAACAGTTCGTACCCGACATCGGGAGCTACAAGCTGCAGGGAACCGTCAACGCCGGCGTGAAGATCACGGGCAAGTTGCCTCGGCCGAAGATCGACCTGGTGGCGTCCTCGCCGGCGTTCTCGGCTTTCGGGACGGTGGAGGCGAAGAACCTGGAGGTCGCCACGGCTTTGGCCGGAGACCTGAGTAAGCTCGACAAAATAGACCTGACCCTCAAGGCCGCCTCCGTGGCGGCGGCCGGCGTGGGGCTGCAGGACCTCTCCGCGTCGGTGGGGAAGGACGGGAGGCAGGTGAGGCTCGACAACGTCTCCGCCAGGAGCGGCAACGGGACCATCACGGGCGGGGGAACGGCTCTCGTGGCTCCCGACGGAAAAGACGCCGCTTTGAACCTGGCCTTCGACCTTCGACAACTGGACCTGGCGGCCCTCTCCCGTGTCGGCGGGGGGATTGCCCTGGCCGGGACGCTTTCCGGCAAAGTGGGCGTGACGGGTCCGTCGTCCAACCCGACGATTTTCTTGTCGGCGCAAGCTCCAAGCCTGGCCGTAGAGGGCGTGACCCTCTCAGGGCTCGTGGCGAACGTCTCGGGGAACATGAAGGCCGTCAAGATCGAGGACTTTAGAGCGAACGTGGGAGGGGCTCCGCTCTCCGCGAAGGGGAACGTTTCGCTGGCCGATCCGTTCAAGGCGGACATCGACGTCTCGGGCGACGGGCTCGACCTGGCGGCTTTGACCGCGGGTATTCCCGGCATGAAGGGCCAAGCGGCGGGCAAGGTCGACCTGAGGCTCGGCGTCGAGTCGACGGCTCAGGGAACCGCAGGAACAGGCAGCATCCGATCCGCCGCAGTCACCGCCTTCGGCGTCAAGACGAGCAACGTGGTCCTTCCGCTGTCGCTCGGCATGTCCTCCAAGGGGAACGTCCTGAAATCGGAGGGAGGAACGCTGGATCTCTACGGGGGGAAGGTCGTGAACAACCTGACCTTCGATCTGAAAACCATGAAGTTCAGCAATTCCCTCAAGGCGAGCGGCGTCGACGTGAACGCCCTGGTTCAAGACGCCTCGGGTGGCCTGGGCGGCCAGATCACGGGCAGGGGAAATCTGTCCCTGAAAATCGACGGGAGCGCGGGCAAGACCCTCTCCTACTCCGGCAGCGGCCAATTCGATATGGGGGAGGGCGGCATATCCGGTTTCTCGGGCCTCAACGTCCTGAGCGCGCTTTACGGGGTGAACGGCATCCGATACGCCAAGGTGACGGCCCCGTTGAAGATCGCGACGGGCAAGCTCTTCATCGGCAAGGGAGCCTCGGCCGCGCCGCCGGCGAACGACCCCATCTACAAAAGCGCGAAACTCGCCGAGGACGGAACGGTGACCTTCGATAAAAAATTGTATTTCGTGGTGGACGCCAACGTGAATTTTCAATTGATCAACGCCCTGATGGGCGGGGCCGCGGGCGGCGTCGACGCTTTGCTCAAGAGCGGCGGCATTCAGGACATTTTCGGCGGGAAAAACCTGGAGTCCGCCTTGAAGGGCGCGATCAGCGGCAGCAGGGAGCAGGGCAAAGACGCGGACTTCCGCGACGTCACGGCCAAGGCGACCGGCACGTTCGACAAGCCCTCGGTCTCGCTAGTGAAGGTCGGCCCTTCCGCGAAGCAGGAGCAGACGCCGAAAGGAAGCTCCGCCGACGTCGCCCCGGCGAAAACCCCGGGTAGCCCTCAGGAGATCATCAAGGAAAAGATCATCGACTCCATCCTTCCGCCGAAGGGATCGGGGACCCCCAAACCGGCGGGGCAGAACGCCCAGCCCCAGGGGCAGAGCGAACCGGCGAACCGGCAGGAACGGCCAAACCCGCCGTCCCCAGAGAAACAGATCGAGGAAGAAATTCAGAACCAGATTCAAAAAGGACTCGACAATTTGTTTAAAAAGAGGTAGAAATATCTTCGGACCATTATTTTCATAATTTTTCAAGGGGTTGCGTTCATGGAAACGAAAGACACGAAGCAACGGCTGGACGATCTTCAAGAACTTCTGCAGGCGGGGTATCTCACGGAAAACGAGTTCCGCGTCGCCCGCATCAACGCGCTCAGAGAAAGCGGCGTGGATATCGTCATCCACACCCGCAAGCCCGAGACGAAGCACGCCCGAGAGGAAGAGGAAGAAGAGGAACCGCGAGGCTGCGGCTGTTTGCTGGCTTTTTTGCTCGCGCTCGCCATCGGAATCGGCGTCGTTTTCTTCGTGCCCGACTGGCCGGATCGTTTGGGGGGAGCCTACGTCCGAACGGTGCGGGAGTGGTTTTCGGCCCGTTGGTCCAGTGTTTTCGCGGTCTTTTCCGACGCTCCCTCCGGCCCGATTCCCGACCCCGTCGCCTCGAACAGCGTCCCGCTTCCCGCGATCGTCGTCATCGTCAGCGACGACCAGGTTGCGCGCCCCGTATCCTCCTCCGACGCCTCATCCTTCGAGCCTGAGTTTTCATCTGCCTCCGCGCCTGAGCCCGCGCTTCCGTCGTCCGGCGTTTCCTCCCCCGACCCCGCTCGCCCTTCCGTCTCCCCCGACGCCGGACCGGAACTCTCGATCGCGTCCGCGCCCTCCGTCGATTCTTTAGATCCCTTAGCCGGCCGCGTCTCCCTGCCGTCTCTCGACGCGCGAATTTTCGCGCTGCCCGACATCGAGATCGCCAATATGGGCGTTTCGCAGAACATCATGATGGAGGAACCCAACGATGAGCCAAACATAACCATCGTGGAGATCCCCTCGTCCGTGCCCTTCAAC
>JAISQE010000037.1 GCA_031274425.1 Synergistaceae bacterium
GCCTTCTATCGATGGCAACCTCCTTTAGTTTGAGTGACTTCAACCAAAGGATTATACAAAATCGATTTGAGGGCCGTCTAGTTCTTACCTCGCTACTGAGAACTTTGAACTCTCAAGTACATTAGAGGACGCACAAAAACACATACCCCCGGCGGAGCCGGGGGATTTACCCTCAATCTTTACCCTTAATCGATTGCGTCAACCTCTCAGCGTTTGCACAGACGAGTCAAACCCGGTTTTGCCTCCAACTTCGATTCATGGGATTTTCGTCTTGGCCACTTTCCCGGTCTTTTTTTGGTAGTCCCTTTTGAGTCTCTCTATTACAGATTCGGGAAGATCCACTTCCCCAAACTCGTCCTTGTCTTCCCAAAAAAAAGCGCCCTCGGGAACGTTCAGCTTCATCTCCCTACAAAACTCCTTGGTAAAACAAATCAACATTGCAATTCCTCCTTAATAACGACGCCTGAAAATTTGCGGCGTACTCTTCCCCGTAAATCCTAAAAAAGCTAACCCCAGCCCTCCTTCGTAATTATACAAGTTTTGCGTAAGGGGCGTCATCCATAATATATCACTTGAAAAACGGGACAGGTTCTCCTCTAGTTGGGTCTCATTGTGGGGAAAAGAATGACGTCGCGAATGGAGCGGGAGTTCGTCAGAAACATAACGAGGCGATCGATGCCGATGCCCATGCCTCCTGTCGGCGGTAGGCCCGTCTCGATGGCGTTGATGAAATCCTCGTCGAAATCGTGAGCCTCGTCGTCCCCCGCTTCCCTCTTCTTGAGTTGCTCCTCGAACCGCAAGCGCTGATCCAGAGGGTCGTTCAATTCGCTGAAGGCGTTGGCCAGCTCCTTGCCGCACATGAAAAGCTCGAAACGATGCGTGTAGTCGGGAGCTTCCGGGTCTCGTTTGGAGAGCGGCGAAATCTCCGTCGGATGCCCCACGACGAAGGTCGGGGACGTGATCTTGTCCTCGCAAAACGCCTCGAACAATAAGTTCAAAACGGCGAAGCGGCTTTCGCTTCCCTTCAGTTCACCACGCGAACCTTTTTCGAAAGCCGCTTGGGCCACTTTTCGCGCCTCTTCGTCGGATGTCACGGATCGAAAATCGATGCCCGTATGCTCCTTCACGATTTCGAGCATCGTCACACGGCGAAACGGCTGCTCCAAATCCAATTCGATCCCCTGCCACTGAATCTTCAGGATGCCGACGGCCTTGGCGGCTTTGCGGATCAGTTCCTCCGCCAAGTTCATCATGTCCTCGTAGTTTGCGTAAGCCCAATAGACCTCCAACATTGTGAACTCCGGGTTGTGCATGGTGTCGATGCCTTCGTTGCGGAAGTTTTTGCCGATCTCATACACGCGCCCCATCATACCCACGACCAGGCGCTTGAGGTAGAGCTCCGGCGCGATGCGCAAGTACATATCGAGCCCCAAAGCGTTGTGAAAGGACTTGAACGGTTTTGCGGCGGCTCCGCCGGCCAGAACCGAGAGAGTCGGCGTTTCGACCTCGAGGGTGCCGTGCTCTTCGAGGGTTCTGCGGAACGACGCGATAATGCGGGCGCGCTTGCGAAAAACGTCGCGCACCTCCGGGTTTGCGATCAGGTCGGTGTAGCGCTGCCGGTACCGGACCTCCGTGTCCGTCAGGCCGTGCCATTTTTCGGGCAGCGGACGCAACGCCTTGCAGAGCAGCTTGTACTCTGTGACCAAGATCGTCAACTCGCCTCGCCTTGTTCTGCATGGATGTCCTATAATCCCGATCCAGTCACCCGTATCGACCCATTTTTTGAGAAAGTTGTAGCTTTCCTCCCCCACTTCGTTGAACTGAAAATAGAGCTGCATCCGTTCATCCTCGTCGGCCAGGTCCGCAAACGTAGCTTTTCCCTGGCGGCGCAACGTCATCAGACGTCCGGCCGTACAGATTTCGACGTCGCGCGCCATCTCGTCCGGCTGCAGGCGATCGTAACTCGCGCGCACCTCCCCCAGCGAGTCCCTGCGGTCCCATTTTTCGACGATGTAAGGGTCGCAACCCTCTTCTTCCCGAAGGCGTTGTAATTTTTCCTTACGCTGGCGAAGGATTTCGTTTTCGGACGGATTCTGATTTTCTGCCGTAACGGACGAAGGAAGATCCGCCCCTTCGGCGCTTTTGACGAGGTCGTTCAATATATTTTTCCCCTTTCGATCGTTGTCTTTACATTATAATTTTTACATTATAATGTAGGGATGCGTTTTTTGGCCTTTATTCAGCCTTTATTCAGGACGGAAAGAGTGATAAGAATGGCGGTAAAAGCGATAAAGTACGGAGTCGTCGGCTACTCTGGACGTATGGGGCAGGAAGTCGCGAAGCTCTTCGATCGGTCGGGACACGAACTGGTCCTGACGTCGGATCTGGCGGGGACGGAATGCAAAGCAAAGCCGGACGTTCTCGTGGATTTTTCATCTCACGCCGCGCTTGCCGGAACGATCGAGCTTTGCGGAGTCCACAAAGCGGCCCTCGTCATCGGAACCACGGCCCTGGGGGAGGAGCATTTCGCCCGCCTGAGGGATCTGGGAAAGGAGACCGCGGTCGTGCAGAGTTTCAACTTCGCGACGGGCGTCAACGTGTTGAAGATGATTCTTCGGGAATACGCGCCCCTCTTGTCCGACTGGGACCTCGAAATCGAAGAGACCCACCACAACAAAAAAAAAGACGCCCCGTCCGGCACGGCGATCCTTCTGCGGGATGCCGCGGGACGGAATTGCCCCACGCATTCGCTCCGCTTGGGAGGCGTGCCGGGTGACCACACCGCGCATTTTGCCAACGACGGCGAAGTGCTTTCCCTAACCCACCGCGCCCTGTCCCGTAACGTTTTCGCTCTGGGAGCCCTGCGCGCCGCCCTTTTCGCCGCGCACGCGCAAAAAGGGCTCTATACGTTCGAGGACGTGCTGAAACACGGCATGTGAGAAAAAAGCATGGAGAAAATGAACATGGAGGAAATAGATATGGAAGAAATGGTCATGAAAGAAATGAACACCGAGGAAATCATCCGCCTGATCAAGGAGTCCAAAAAGAGAACCT
>JAISQE010000066.1 GCA_031274425.1 Synergistaceae bacterium
GCGTGGATACCGTCGAACAACAGCTCGACATCGCGGCGCAAAAAGCGGGCATTCGAAAAATCGACAGCGCCGTAACCATAGAGCGCTTTCGCGTCGATCGCTATAAAGAGCGGACTTGAATTTGGCAGTGCGGAGCTTGGACCAATTGCCGTCTTTCGACGTCAATTGGTATCCACAATCATTTGTTGCGTCATCGCGCTTCCATCCAGTTTTGAACGGCAGCCTGTCCTCTGCTTCTCTTGTGATTATGTCCAGACTATTTGACGCTTACTATACAAAAAGAGAACCTCTTCTTATGATTTTTTATCGAGAGGGTTCCAAAGCAGGGCAAACGCATCGGGAAGGACTAAAGCATTGTAAATACTCAATTGATTATTTTGCGCATGAAATTTATCAATTAAGTAATAGCAAGGAGTTACGATTTTCATGCGTTTGCCCTGGGTTCCAAAGTTAAGACCGTTGCTCTACATTCAGATATTGTGATTTCCACTGCTTTTTGTAATTATAAGATCCTCCTGAAAGATCAGTATAATCGTAGTCTATTTTAAACTTTCCGTCTAAAGTCAACACATAAGTAGCAACGCTCCACTTGTCATCAGATTTTGCGCGCGCTTCTTTTAAAATAGCTGCTATTCCAGATGCTACGCTGTCAATCTGCTCTTCCGTAATATTATACAATTCCGGAAGCTTGTAGCACTGTATTGGCTCGGTCATGCCGTCAATGAAGCAATAGTATGTCACTTCATAATAGGAATCTCCGAGTTCGATATAAACGCAAATTTTGTTCCAATCTGCCGGGAGACCAGCTTGCAAAGCGTCTGCTATAGCTTGAAATATATCAGTCATAATCTATTTCCCCTCCGGCGAATTACTAAATACACGCTTACTAACTTCACCATCAATACTGTATGTAACGGTAAATGAAGTCGGGCGTGCAGAATTGTCAGAATACTGCGGTTCTACTTTTAGTGACACTTCTTTGCCATCTGCTTTTGCCGCAGCAATATCATTTTCCATCTTTTTGAACTCGCCTCTGTTAAGTTTAGCGTCCATTGGTACAAGATTCCCCGATCCTCCATCGCCACCAAACCTATCCGCTATTAAGTGTCCACCGTCATCTGTTGCCCGCCTATCCACACCACCGGCCGTGCGCTGCGCATATGGATCCCGCTCCCCAGGCGCCAACTTGACTTCACCTTCAGCTGATATTATACGCCCTAAGTTGTCTGTCTTATACTGATAGCCCTTTAGTTCATACTCTGTATTTGGCAGTAATTTCCCGTCGGCAGAATAAGGCTTCCCGTTGTCGTCGTATTGAATACCTGATAATTCGGTCATATCCTTATTATGAACATCAACTTGTTCTTCCGGTTTTTCAGTCTTCATATCTTTGGAAGCATCCTGGACATCCCCCATATCCTTGACCTCCTGAGCGTCGAACAAGCCAGGGGTCGTTGCCGCTTTGTCCGACGCGTCCTGCGTTCCCGGAAGTTCAAATTTGCCCGGCTTGTTTTCGGCGGTAGCTGGGGCTGTGTTTTCTATGGCGGATTTCGCTATTTCCTCGATTACCACGTTCATCACCTCGCGATTTGCGTTTTCATTACGCTTCGAATGTTTTCAGGAGCGAGTCTTTATGGGGGTTTTCGTAAAACAGAACCTCGGCCAGATGTCGCAAAAGATTTTTCTCGGCCTTTTGCGACAGCTTGACACTCAACAGGATATTCTCCAGCACCGCGACCATCGATTCTTCGACGAGCTTAGCATCGAATTCATCCACTTTCAGTTTTTTGCAAGAATTCATCTGATCGACAGCGTTCGCCTTCGCGTATCTGTGGAAGAAAGCGATGTATGGAGACTGCTTGTCGGTGATATGGGAAACCTCGGCGGCCATAGCAACCGCGTCGCATGTTTCCCCGAACCAGGCGTCGATGAAAAACCGGTGCAACCGGATGCACCGGTCGCAGCAACCGGGGAAAGATTCGTTCAATGTACCGAAGAGAAGGTTCGCGTAGTGGATTACATAACAGGCACGCCGCAAATCGTCGTCGACGCGAAACTCCCTCGCAAGTAGAACGTAAAATTGTTCCTTATATTTCTCTAACGCGCCAGTCTCGCCCGTCATCATGATTATCAGCGCACCCATGACGCCCAGGTATGTCTTCTCCGAATAGCGCCCGAAATCTTCCTTCGCATACGCCTCGGCGATGCCGTCCATTTTTTCGAAGCCCGGATAGCGGGCAAACACGTGGGAATGTTCGGCATGAAACGGTTTCATATGCGCCCGTATCTCGTCGTTCGTGACATTTTTTAAATTGCCTTTGGATTGCGCCACCTGCACGAGAAAAGCCTTGTCAGCGCCTTCCCGGTGTATCACGGCCTGCCCGACTTCCAGCAAACAAAGCTCGCGGCTTTGCGCCTCCGTCAAGTTCATGGTGCCACCCACGTAATCACGATCATCCTGTGCGAGAGTTCGGTGGATGAATTTGATGTTGGTGTTTTTGACAACATCCGGGGTCAGTTTTGTCGGTATCTGGTCCACGATGATAACGCCCTGCCCGTATTCGCGGATTTCCGAGATCACGTTGGTGAAGGTCTCGACGGCTTTGCCGCGACTGTTGCCAACCTCGGGGGAGACGAATTCGGGGGTGCGCCGAAGCAGTCTGTGGGCCTCTTCTATCAGCAGGACATGGTTCAACGGGCTTCCGACGCCTCCGAAGTTTTCTCTGTATTGGTATATCGCGGACAGGATGAGCCCCATCATGAAGCACTTTTCGTCATCGTCGCCGATATTTTTCAGCTCCAGGACGACATGCCTGTTCAACAGCGTCGCTATGGGGGTTGACCTCTGAGTGTTGAGCATCAGCCTCTTGCTGCCGGTCAGGAGACTCGACAGCCTTGCCTGTAGCGCGGCCTGTATGTTCATCGTCTGTTCCTGGGCGTAGGCCTTGCGCTTTACGATGGGCTCGATCTTATCGAAAAGGTCCTGCAAGGTTGGTAGGTAATCGAAAAATTCGTCGCCGTGCAAGTCCTTTAGGTAACGATTTGTGGACGTGGCGAGGTCCCACCCTTTGTCTCTGTAGATTTCGATGATCGCCGCTTCCAGAATATAGGGCATCGACGCGTACATGGGAAACGCGGCGTTGAAGACGGCCTTGATCGAGTCGATGTGCGTCAGCAGCTCGCCGCCCGGTGAAAACTCGAAGGGGTTGATTCGGAAAGGGGAGACCGTTTCACTGCCCAGTGTGAAGACCTGCAGGTCAGGCATGAAACCCAATATCTGCCGATACTCCGTCTTCGCCGGCTCGACGACCATAAAGGGCAGGTCCAGGTTGCGCAACAGGCTGATGCAGGTGTTGGTTTTCCCCGAGCCCGTGACGCCACAGACAAAGGCATGTTTTTGGAAAAGGCCTCTCGGAATCACGTAAGGCATGTCGTCCATAGCCGTCCGCTTGTGAACCACTTTCCCGACGGTGATGTCGTCGCCCGACGGCGACGGGACGTAGTTGATCCCGAACGGCGTCGCCTCACGGATCGTCACCCCCTGCACCTCCTGCCTGGGGACGTTCATGATGATCGACAGCTCTTCCGTGTTCAGGGGCGTACTCACGCCTCCCATTATTTCTCCAAAAGGATGTCCCAGCTCAGCCCGTTGGATCTCTTTCCAGGCTTTGTCGAGGTCTCTTTTTGAAAAATCGGTGGGACACTGTCTAATTTCTTCAAGCATTTTGGCGGATTCTTTGCCTCCCTTGCCGAGGTTTTTGAGAAGGTCGGCGATGTCCATGCCGATAGAGGTCGCGTAGTTTTTCATCTTCTGCGCCAAGGGCAACGCCTCCTGTACGTTTTTATATTCTTCGCCGTACAGAAAAAGATTGTACTTGGGATTATTGAAATTATAAAGATATTTCGCTACCGCCTCGGGATTCACCTCAATGGTGCGTATCGGCTCCCAGTAGGTGGCGTCCCCAGAAAACGCGGCGCGCAGCAAACCCTGCGCCCGCAGTTGAGTGTACCGATTGTTGGTCAGGAGGTATACGCCCACGTTCCAAAACCCCAGATTCTTCCCGGCCTGCAACCTTTCAATGTAGGTATCACAAAGTTTTTCGCAGTATTCAGCCGTTTTGTTGAGCATCTCCTGCGTGACGGCCTGGCTCCGGTTCCATCCACGCGCGTATCCTCCCTGCCCTCCCATACCCAAAGTTCTTCCGATAGTATTGGCAACCGAGCTGGTATTTGCAATCGAACGTGTAACCGCAGTCGAAAGCGTTCTCGCCACGGAGCGGGTGAACGATTCAGTGCGCGATAAAGGGCTTCCGGTAAAATATGCAGCCAGACTTCCAACGGCACCACCAAGCACTGCACCGAGCATACTTCCTGCAGGCCCACCAATAACCCCTATCATAGCTCCAAGCTTTGTGCCGAGAGCTGTTCCAATCGCTACACCTCCAACAGTACCTGCGGCACCTGCGGCAGTCATAACACCCCCTGATTCCATGTAATTCGCTCCGTTTGTATCGGCAGTCGAATCGGTTGTGGCGTCACTTGTTGTCGTCGCCTCGGATTCCGTCCTGGCCGTGGAGTCGGTCGTCGCCGTATTGTTCGCCAACATTCCGAACATACCGACGTTGACCGTATCGGAGGAACCTTTCATCTTCTGAACCGTTGCTTTGACCTGAGAGTGTATGGAGGTCCCCAGGTCAAACAGGTTTTTGATGATCGCGTCGATTTCGTAAAGCGGGATAGGTTCAGCGATGGTAACCAGGCTGTATTCCTCGCCGCGCATCCCCTCGATGAAGCGGTCGATACCTTGCACGTAGGGTCCCTGCGGGTCTTTGAGGCGCAGGGAGGGAATACCCGGAAACGAGCGGACGTTTTCATACTCTAGCATCGGTGCGAGGATATCGTCGAAAATTTCTTCGGAAGAAAGCGGGCTCATTTTTACGCCCAAAAAATTGCCGTGAAGTGTCTGCCGCAACACCTCCGCGTACTCATGTGTGCTGATGTTCGACGGAGAATCGATTCTTTTCGATAGACCGTAGTAGAGGGAAGTTTTGTCTTTCGTACTGCGGATCACCGAGACGACGTTTTGGGAATCGTCCTTCATCGCCGCCAGAACGTTCTGCATATTGAGCAGATGAAGTCCTTCCCGCGACTCGCCCTCGTGGCTGACCTCTTGGATCTTCATCATCCGCAAGTGGGTTCGATAATCGTAGGCTCCATCCACAGAATTTGTCGCCAACTCGAGCCGGTCGACGTCGGCGATATCCAGGTATCTTCTTTCCAGAGAAAATAGAAGCACCTCGTCAAAAGGCGGCAGCATTTGCTTCTGTTCGCTGTCCGATAAAAGTAAATTCTTATCCATCAAAATACGCCCCAATCCTGTGAATTCCTGAATGAATATAGCCGTTGACATTAAGAAATAGCATAAAGTAGCGACGTAAAGCTGTAATATCGCTTGTTTTCAGCTATTCTAACTTTAAGCAGACGACCGGCAAAGTATGAGCCGTGTCGATCGCTTAAGGGCGCAGCTTAGGCCTTTTACTTTGATTCACTATAACCATGATTTATATTACCGACAAACTATCCTGCTTGTCATGAGTTCTCTGCAAATCGCCACACCGCCAAATGTTCAGCGCAAATCTTTTATCTCCGTTAAGCGTTCTTTCGCTCGTTTCTCGCCTGCTTCCGCAGCCTTCTGATACCACTCCCGCGCCTGCTCGTAATCCTGTTCCACTCCCCTACCCCAATCGTACATGCGACCCAACAAATACTGCGCTTCCGCATTCCCCTGCTCCGCCGCTTTGCGATACGATTCCACCGCTTCAGGGTAATTTCGCTGATTATAATAAATGTCTCCTGACTTGAGCTGGGCCGCAGCGTCGTCTTCCTGTTCTACTGTTTGCCGCTCTTCTGCCGTCACCTGAGGCTCGATGTTTTCGTTTTGAACTTCCACGTCCACGGAAGGAGTCTTCAGCTTTTGAAAATAGACATAACCTCCACCTGCGCACAAAAGTGCGATAATAATGACAATCGAGGACCACCACTTTTTTCCCAACTTCTTTTTCTCTCTCGCACGTTTGTCATGCGTCGACCGTGTGAAGGCGTGAGATTGTTGCTGTTTCAGCTCAGAGTGCGATGAAGCTGCGCCTTCCGAGCGAATGGTTTCGGAAGCCATACGAGAAGACTGCCCTCGGCCATAGAGCGCCAAACCTTTTGCGATAACCTCGACGGGATTGGCGCTGGTTACTATTTTGCTTCTGGGGAACAATGCCCTGATCCTGTCGGCGACATAATACAGCCGCGACGAACCACCCGCGATAATGACATGGTCAATTTGCTTCGCCTCGAGTGCTGCGCCATTGAAGGCGTCATAAACGGGATTTTCCAGTTGATTGATGAATGAGCCGCAAAGCTCTTCAAATAGTTGCTTCGGGAGTGTGAGATTGTACGAATCCCGTCTCGAAAACAACCTGGGAATAGTCCTCTCCGCAAGGTCCCTGCCGTCGCCCACGGATACCGAGAGTTCCTCTTTGATCAGTCTCGCGTAGCGCTCTATCGTTTTTATGTCTTTATCTCCGAGAACCGCGGAGCCGGCATCCATCTCGCGGATAAAGTGATCCCGTAGCCGTTCGTCGAAATCTTTGCCTCCCAACCCGGCCATTCCGGCGACAGCCAGGACTTTGGGAGTTCCGCAGAGAGTTCCATTCGCATCGGGAGCGACCTCTTCGATCGCCACGTCCGTCGTGCCTCCGCCGAAGTCGTAAACGAGAATATTTTGAGGTTTTTTCAAAGGAATATCCCCTCGAAAGTAGTAATAGTAAATGACGCCAAATGGCTCGTCGCAGCATGAGACATTAGGGAATCCAGCCTCCTGCGCGATGTTGACAATGACGCGCCGTTGGACTTCGTTCCACGCGGCAGGGCAGCCTATGGTGCAGTAGAGGTCTCCGATTTCTTTCAGATTGGTGACGTTGAAATAATTTTTTTCGATTTTTTGACGTAAATGTTTCAGGAAAAGCAACGCCAGCGTTTCTGGCCTGTACTCTTTAAAAGAGGATCGGAATATCTTCCCGGTACCAATGGCCACTTTGAAATTGTAAAAAGTCTCCTGAGGAGCTTCATAAATTTTCTCCAAAGCCCTTTCGCCAAAAAACACAACATTGTCCTCGGCATCGAGGCGTAAAGCCGTGTCCACAGTGTTTTTTCCGTCTATTTCGACGACCTGCGGCTCGTACCTCGATTCTTCCTTGATCATCGTCACGACCGTCTGCGTCGTCCCGAAATCAATCCCCAGGAATGTTTTCATGCCTTATTGCCCTCCTTTCTCGGTAAACGCATCAAGCAATTCTTTAGCCAAAGCCTGAATATAGTCTTTTTTATCATCTGAAAGAACGGCGTTTGCAAGATGAAAATCCCATCTATTTCCGGTCTTGCCCTGATAGAGTCCAGCCTGATAGAATCCAGTTTGGTCTCTGGAGAGAAGAACAGGAGACGTCCATAGCCTTCTCAGATCCACCCGATTACGAATATAAAGCCTAGTGGGCTTAGAATCTACTTCAGTATGGTCATACACCACTACTTTGTAACATTTTTCCAAAGGAGTCTTGAAGAAAGCTAGATAGCTCCCTTCTTTATAAGAAGGTGATAAATCCTCAAGAAGGCGATTTTCGTCAATTGTTGTGTTTCTTGTCTTTCCTTCTGTTGAAGCTTGAAAATATTTTTCCAGTTTATCCTTAAATGCATCCATAGAAGTTTTTATCGCATTGCCATCTTTGAATTGAAAAGAAAAATCATAGCCTCCTCCTGGTTGATGAAATTCCCCCGTAGAGTCGTTAAAAAAAGCCTCTACATTCTTCTTGAACTTATCTGCGTCAATATATATGCCGTCAAGTACAAGCTTTATTTCATCATCGATTTCGAAATTTATTTCATCATTGGAATCTTCTCTGTATATCTGCTCCAGAGACTGAAATTTAAGATCTGCATCTATGGGCTTGACTAGATAAAACGTAAGCAATCCATCCAAAGTACCATTATTTTTTTCCTTAATTTTATTGATCATGTTTCGTGCCGCTTCCTCCCGCTTTGCATCAGCGCCACTACTTCCGTTGCCTCCCGACAAACGCCCTTGACTTCTATCCCCGGCGAACAGGAACACAATTGCGGCGAGAATAGCCACTGCTATAGCCGCGACGAGCAACTTGGAGATGCGTTTCTGTTTTTTAAAAACTCCGCCAAGACGCGGCGACGGTTCGGAAAGGGAGGGCTCTTTCAAGCATTCCTGTATTCTACCATCGACAAAAAATGCCGCGGTGTTCTTTCCAGGCCACACAAGCTTATTGAAGCTGTCCTCACCCCAAAATTTCGGCATCAGTACACTCGCGTCATTCTTCACTGTAAGATCAAGTTCAAGAGAATCCGGGCGAGTGTCCAACGTTTTCCTGTCTTCCTTACGTTTAGCGATGTCTTCAATAGAGTTTTGCGCCCACAACTTCTTCGCCACTTCCGCAGGATTGTGTTTCCGACAAAGATTATCTGGAACAAGCGCCGCAACCAAAGAAATATTAAGTCGTCTAAGCTTATCTTGATACGGAAATATAAAACCAAGCAATACACGGCTTCCAGACCAGGGCAACAACACCAAAGCCCCATTTCCAACAAGAGATATCGATTTGGAGTCCAACAAATTAGGCGATAGGGAAAAGCTACCCGTCGTTTCGCGATATTCATTATCCCA
Organism: Synergistaceae bacterium; assembly: GCA_031274425.1. Classification (GTDB taxonomy): domain Bacteria; phylum Synergistota; class Synergistia; order Synergistales; family Aminobacteriaceae; genus JAISLU01. The sequence goes on from JAISQE010000066.1 coordinate 8,735, forward strand.
TTTAAGCCATTCTTTTTGATCCGGCTCGCGAGATACGAACTTGACGCCCCAGTCCTCCCCTGCAACGCCACGTTCTCCCGAAGTAAACACAAAATACGAGATAGACATGAGTCTCCTCCTTATAGGTGATTTTCCGGCCGTGCTCTCATTCCCACGGACAATAAGGAATTTTCTTCTTGGGATCCAGCCGGATTGTCAGTGTGTTGGATTTATCGCGCAGAGTGCCTGTCAATTTTTTGTACCCAAAAAGACCCGTCGCGGATACTATCGCTTCGAAAACTTCGTCGTTGGACATAGGGTCTTCTTCTATCCCAGAGAATGTGAGCTCTGTCTGCACATCCCACTTAAACTCATATTTCCAATTAAAAATAGGCCGTGGCTTGTCTTTAACGGTATTGGTTCGTGTAAAACTTTCCTTCCCACGATCTACTTTGATGAACATATCGGGAGCATCTCCAAAAAAAGCCTCAGCCTCGAAATTCCCCTCTACAATGACCAGTGAAGAATCAATTCCGTTTTTGATATGTTCGAGGAATTCTATGACCGCGTTGACCTCCCCTTGCTTTTCAACCTGAGATGTCCAGCGACTTTTGAAACCCCGCAATGTAGCTAGAACACCTTCAATGTCGTTCGAGGTCATGGTGTTTCGTATACTTTCAAATTTGTTCTTGCAATCGGCAAAGTTGTACTCGCAGAGTTGCTCAAGCTCTGTCTTTTTTCTTTCTTCAATCGCCTTTCGCATGTCAAGTGCATTCGAAAGGCTGTCAAGCACAGGCAACGAAGACAGGGTTTTTAAGTTATCCTCTATATCCTGTTTTACAAGAGTATAGTCCTTTTCATTAATTTTTTTAGCCCATTCAGCTTTCAAAGTGTCGACATCACGTTCCACAATTCTGAGCAGGGCATCCTCAATAGGACGTGTAACCTCAGCAGAATACCGTTTTTGCACGTCTTTGATCTCATTTACCAAAGGCGTGAGCGCGTCAATCCTGTTTGTTGCCTCGATTACGTGAACCACACGAGCGGTGTTTTCTCGTGCTAAAGCATCTTGACGATTTCCGAGCCTGATTTTTTGCTCATCGGGCATCGTGGGATAACGCGATAGTACCTCCTGAAGTTTTTTTTCATCCTCGCCGGAAACCACGGAATCCACGATGCGCGCGTAATATTGATTCAGAGCTTCGCCGAGGTGCTCCAGAACCTCCGGAGGCAGATCAGAGCCTCTTTGGCGATCTAAAAGCATCTCAATAGCCTCTTCAGGAGTTCTTGTCTGTGCTTCCCGCAACCATTCGTCACATCGCTTTGTCCACGCCGCGGTCAGTTCGTTGGCAAACTTTTCTTTTTGCCCCTCCAGAAACGACACGAGTCCGGCCGGCATTCTAGGGTGGGATACAAGCAATTCCATATCCAACAGCGCGGTTTTAAGCCCTTCAACCGTCGCCTCGCGCGAGACGGCGTTTGCCCACAGCCGAGTATACTCGTCGACTTTTACGGCAAATTCATCACGCCAGCTTTCCGGAATCTGAGAAACAAGATCGAGCGCCTTTTTGAGGATGCCCAAAATGTCCTGGGGTGTCTCCAGTTCTGTCCCTTCTTCTTTCGAACGCGAAAGCATCATTTGTCCGATAGCGTAGTAGGCCTCAACCGCTTTGACGTTGTTGTAATGCCTTGGGTCGGCTTTGTAAAAATCTGGCTTGTCAAGGTATTGATGGACTTTATCAGCGACGGCGTCAAACCGCTGCGTAGCCGCCGTGTTCGGAATCTTGTTGACGTCTACGCCCTCGACGTCCGAACGCAACGCATCGTACATCGCTTTTTCATACTGCACGTAGATACCCTCCCGCGTTGCTTCCACCGCCGCGTTTACCCGTAAAAACGGGGGAAGGAGCCAGCTTGGCGGAAGGAGCCTTCCGGGAAAGGAATTGACGCTCTGCAGGGCATTATCGTAATGAGAAAGAGCAACCTCCCTGTTGACCGTTTCCAAAACGCTGTTCCAGCGAGATTGGTCGAACCACCACAACCCCCCGACGGTTACGAGATAAGACAACATCGCGATAACCGCTGCAAGCCCCAATAAAACGTGACGATGACGATTGACGGAGCCCTTCACTGTTTTCAGAAGTTCTTCCATAGATTCGAGTACATTTTCGGGTTGGTACTCTTCCGGCAGAGAGTTGGAATCTTTCCACTTCCCTAGGGATATGACCTTGTAAAAGCGAACGTTACGCCCCGTTTTAAATACGTAATCCTGACGGCTTTCCTCGGCCGTTCGGCGCAATCCTTTGATTGCGTTTTTTAAATCTTCTAATGTTACGTTGGGGATAAGGTCGCCTTTCGTGAAAAGGAACCAGACGGGCACGTCTTCCCGTGCCGCGCCTTTTTGTTTTTTGCGCAGGTGATCGATGGCCGCGGTGAAGGCTGCATTGTCCTGATCGCATTTCTCCCGATGATAAACCAAATCCTCGCCGGAGATGAAGAAAAGCACCCCATTTGCGGATTCCAGATCGGGGGTGATCTTCTGCTCAACCCACTGATCGACGTCCTGCGTATAGCCTCCAGGAATGTCGTGCAGAATGACCCGCATCTCGAGCGAGGGAACGTTGAAACTGATATCCGTTCTTTCCGCAGTTCCCATGACTGGAAGACGTTCTTCGAAAAGCGTGGTGGTAATGCGCGAAATTTCCTTTATTGAATCGGGGGTAGCAGGAGAGACAGAAAAATTTCCGCTTCCCTGATTGATAACCGAGTTAAAATATGAACCGAAGAAAACGGTTTTCCCGCTCCCCGTTGCGCCCATTACCGCAATTTTATACTCTTTCATTACTGGGAAATGCCTCCTTTGAATTCACCTCGGCTTACCAGGCATTGCAAATTCTAAAGTCTCTTAGTTCAATATGATCTCATGCTTTTGGAGATAAACGAAACTTATACTTTGTCGTTGCTCAGTTGAGAAAAAGATAGCATTATTACCATCACCGCCAGATCCACGAGATCCAACGCCACGAATCATTAGGTTCAGCTTGGGGGACACTTTCTTGCTTGATCCGTTCTCGTTCAGCTTGAAGAACGGCACGTTCCTTTTCGACCTGAACCGAGAAACTGTTCATAAGAAAATAGGTTCCTCCAAAGACGATCACTAGAATAGCAACAATCAGCAACCTTTTTCGACTCCAAAACCTTTCCTGACCTTTCGGCAGCGCGCTTTCTCCGCGCGACAAGGCTCTTTCATCAGCAAATTTTGTATTAGCCTTTTTTTCCTGCCGAAATCCACCAGCCTTTACCCCAGCGATAAGTGACCTCCCGTAGAGTGCCAGCCCTTTGGCGATGACCTCGACGGGGTTCGGGCTTGTTATGATATTGCTCTTGGGAAACACCGCCTTGATCCTGCTTTTCACGTAATACAGCCGCGAAGAGCCGCCGGCAATGATAACGTCGTCTACCTGAGACGCATCGAACGCCGCGATGTTGAAGACATCGTATACCGGCTCTTCCAAGCGTTCGATAAAGAGCCCACAAACGCGCTCGAACTCGTTTTTCGACAGGGCCAGCCTGTGCGAGCTGCGTCTCGAAAAAAGCATGGGCACGACCTTTTCCACCAGATTGACGCCATCTTCCACGGAGGTCGAGAGCGTCTCTTTGAGCAGCTTCGAGTAATACTCCAATGTCCTCGAATCTTTAGCCCCAAACGTCGCGGCGGTGGCGCCCATCCCCTCTAAAAAATAATCCCTCAACCTTTCGTCGAAATTTTTCCCCCCAAGGTCGGGTATTCCGGCCGCGGCCAGCACTTTGGGCTCTCCAAGCCCGGAGTCGCTAGAGGCCGGGGAAATTTCTTCAATGGCGACGTCCGTCGTTCCTCCCCCGAAATCGTAGACAAGTATATTTCGGGTTTTCGTGAGAGAAATTTCCCCTCTGGAGTGGTAATAGTATATGACGCCGAATGGCTCGTCGTAACAGGACACGTTTGGGAAGCCGGCCTCTTCCGTCAGACCGATAAGCGTACTCCTCTGCTTTTCGTTCCAGGAGGCCGGGCATCCGATGGTGCAATAGATATCTTTTTCCGCCGTTAAATTGCCCACGTTGAAGTATTTTTTTTCGAGCTTTTGACGCAGATGTCTCAGAAAAAGAAGCGTCAGGGTTTCTGGCGTGTATTCTTTGCTGGAGGAACAAAATGTTTCTCCCGAGCCGATGGCCGGTTTGAAATTGTAAAACGTATCCTCCGGAGCTTCGTGAATCCTGTCCAAAGCGTTCCGAGCAAAAAGCAACACGTTGTCCCCGGCGTCGAGGCGCAACGCGGTATCCACGGTTTTATGCCCATCTATCTCGACGATCTCCGGTTCGTACTTCGAGCCCTCCCGGATCATTGTGACGATTGTCTGAGTCGTTCCGAAGTCGATACCCAAAAAAGTTTTCACGCTGTCCATCTCCTCTTGTCCCCAGCATGAGATTCTTGGCAATAGTTTACATCACTTCGCCCTGTTTCAGGTTCTTTTTATGGTCGAGAAATTTTTATTAATAAATTTTATTTTAATGTTGACTTATAGAGGAAACTAAAATATAATCCCCAAATATCTTGATCGAGAAAAGAGGGAAAGAAAATAATGAAAACGTTAATGAATTTTTTGGGGAAAAGCCTGTTGGTGTTGACTGTGATTTTCGGGATCGCGGGATGCGCCGCGGCCGCCGATCCGATCAAAATCGGTTATCTTGCGACTTTGACGGGCGAGGGAGCGACCTGGGGACAACATGAGCGCGACGCGGCCATGCTGGCGGTCAAAGAGATCAACGAAAAGGGGGGGCTTTTGGGGCGTCCCGTGGAGCTGATCTGTTACGATATCAAAGGCAAGCCGGAGGACGCGGTGAACGCCATCCGCAAGTTGATTTTCGACGACAAAGTCGTCGCCGTAGGCGGAAGCAACTACAGCGGCATACAGCTTGCCGTGGCTCCCATCGCCGACAAGGAACAAGTTCCCGTCGTCTCCAGTTCCGCGACAAACCCGACCGTGACGGTGGACCCGGATACGGGAAAAGTCCGGCCTTATATGTTCCGCATCACCTACACCGACCCGTACCAGGGGATGATCATCGCTGACTATTTGATCAAAAAGCGAGGCGCGAAGAAACTGGCGATCATCGGGGACATCGGCGACGCTTATTCCGAGGGCTTGACGGAGTTCGTGAAGGCCCGCGCGGACGAACTGCAGGTGGAGAACAAATTTTGGGCCTACCGAGGCGGCGACGTCGATTTTCGCGCGCAATTGACGGAGGCCAAGGCTTGGGGCGCGGACGCGGTGGCCCTGACGATGCTTTACAAAGAGATGGGACTTGTGATCAAACAGGCGGCCGAGCTGGATTGGAAACCCTTCTTCATGGGCGGCGACGGTTATAGCCCCAATATTTTCGAGATCGCGGGCGACGCGATGGAGGGAACCTTCTGGGTTTACCCGACAAGCGACGACGACCCCCGGCTTGCGGGGTTGATCGAGAAATACGAGAAAGAGTACGGCAACAAGCCCACGGAAATCCTGAACATGACTTTCGGCTACGACATTCTTCAAATGATTTTCCACGGCATCGCGACGGCGGGCAAAGCCGAAGGGCCCGCGATCCGGGACGCCATCGAAAACACGCAAGACCTTCAGGTGACTCATTTCAACTGGACCGTGGACAAAGAAACCCACAATCCTCTCAACAAACCAGCCGCTGTTCTTCAGGCCAAAGACGGAAAACTGTTCTATCTGGAAACCTGGGATCCGCAGGCGTCGTTCTGACGCTTCACTGTCAAATATTAAACAAAGTCAAGCATTAAACAAAACGCCAAACAGAGGCTTTCTTTTGTCTCTGTTTGGCGTTTCGTATCCGTTCGAAACCCCTGCGCCCGGTTACCAACAAAAAATTCCAGGGGGGGCCAGCAAGAACCCCGACGGGGCCGAGCGGGCTTTGCCCCCTGGGCTTGAGCGGTTACGGCGTTTTCAGGACTATTTCACGCTGAAACTCTTGGCGCTCCAAGATTTACCGCGCTTGATCTCTCCCGATACCAGCTCCAGATAACGACCAAAGCATTTAGGACACCGTTTTGTCGGTTCGTTAGCGTCCACTTCCACCTCGGTCTTGCACTCGATACACCGAAATTTCGCCACGTGACCTCGCCTCCTTTGTTTGTCGTTGTCGTACCTTTTATATGATAGTCAAAAAGCCGCTTGCGGTCAATACCGCTTCGGCGTCGAGCGCGACGCTCGGCGTATAATTGTGATGACGAATCCATAGGAGGCGGTTGGATGAGCGGGTATACGAAAATCGTAAACATGTGGCGCGGTTGGCGCGTCGAGTCAGTAGCTGAAATCGACTGCCGCCTGCACAATTTCAGAATCCTTTTCGCCTATAACTCCGGCAAAATTGAGAACAGCGATATCACCTACCATGACACGCGTGAGATTTTCGAGAACGGGCGCGTCGTCAATTTCACGGGCAACCCGCGGAGCGTGTTTGAGCTTGAAAATCAAAAACTGTGCTACGAATTCCTGAAACACAAAATCGCGGCGCGAGAACCGCTTTCTGTCCAGCTTGTTTTGGAAACCCACGCGATACTCACGGGCGGGACGTATGACGAAACACGATATGTGGAGCGCGGCGAACGTCCCGGAGCGTTCAAAAAGCACGACTACGTGACGGGACGCGAGGAAGTCGGCTCCACGCCGGAGGATGTGGCGGAGGACATTGCCGCGTTGCTGGACGAACTTTCGGATTTCGCCGACGGCGATACCCTCAAAGCCGCCGCCTATTTCCACGCGCGGTTCGAGTACATCCATCCGTTCGCGGACGGCAACGGGCGCGTGGGGAGAACGCTGATGAACTATTTCCTTATGATCCACAGTCACCCGCCCATTATCATTTACGACGAGGACAAGGCTGGATACTACGCGGGGCTGGAGAGCTACGATCAATCGGAAAATATGCGGCCCATGCATGATTTTCTGCTGCGTCAGGCGGAGCGGACATGGGAGAAGTCTTATGAGCGCCAGGAGCGGCGGCGCCCGCCGTCGGGTTATAATGACCGTCTGAAGTAACTGAAAACGCCTTACAGGGTCGCTCCGTCTTTGAATATGGCTATTTCCCCGATGTTTTTCTTCTCATGGGCCGTAAGCTGGCCTGAGGCGACGCTTAGAACGCAGTCGATCAATTTCTTCGAGGCGGTCTCCCAAGAAGCCCCTTCCAGCAGAATTCCCGCGTTGAAGTCTATCCAATCGGGATGACGGCGAGCCAGAGCGGTGTTGGTGGAAATTTTTATCGTAGGAACGACCGTGCCAAAGGGAGTGCCCCGCCCCGTGGTGAAGAGCATCATCTGCGCGCCGCTTCCGGCCAGCGACGTGCAGGAGACTAAGTCGTTGCCGGGAGCGAACGTTATCTGCACTCCGCCCGCGGCGGAGACCGCCTCTCCATATCCGAGCACCGCCGTCACGGGCGAAGAACCCATTTTCTCCACCGCGCCGAGGGATTTCTCCTCCAATGTGGTTATACCGCCCTCTCTGTTGCCGGGAGAAGGGTTCTCGTAGATCGGCTGGCCGTATCTCACGAAATATTCGCGAAACCATTTATCGAGGGCCTTGAATTCATCGTACACCGGCGCTTGGAGGACGCGCCCCGCGATTACGTCCTCCGCCCCGAACATCTCCGGAATTTCGGTCGCGAGGATCGTTCCCCCTCGGGATGTCAGCCAGTCGGAAAAACGCCCCGTCAGCGGGTTCGCCGATAGCCCCGAACAACCATCGCTCCCGCCGCACTTCACCCCTACGCAAAGTTCGCGTACGCCGCATTTTTTCCTTTCTTTGGGAGCAGCCTCGGCCAGCTCGCTCAGATATTCTTTCACATTGCCCTCCGAAGAATCTTGAAGCGCGAGACAGCGGACCAGCGAGGCGTCGCGGGTTTTCAGAACACTTTCCAGCAAATCTTCCACGCGCAAATTTTCGCACCCCAACCCGACCAAAAGAACCCCCGCGGCGTTGGGGTTGTTCGCGAGCCCCGCGAGAATGCGCCGCGTCATTTCCAGGTCGCCGCCAAGTTGGGAGCAGCCGTAAGGGTGTTCCAGAATTTTCACCGAGTCTATCCAAAGGGGCTTGCCATAACCGGCGACGATGGATCTCAATTCGCCGTTGATGCAGCCGACGGCCGGGATAACCCAGATATCGTTGCGCACGCCCGGGCGGCCGTTCGCCCTGGGGTAGCCATAAAAATATTTCTCCTCTCCAGGCGTCTTTGGCGGCAAGCAATTTAGCGTCTTTGGCGTCCAGGCGGGAAATACGTCCATGTCGCCGCCGAGCCGGGTGGAAACGTTGTGTTCATGCACCCACTCCCCTACGGGAATATCGCGCTTCGCCACGCCTATGACGTGGCCGTATTTTACGACGGGCTCCTTCTCGCGGATAAGCGCGCAGGCCGTCTTGTGCCCTGGAGGAACATCGTCGAGCAATTTGAAATCCCCCACCGCGTCGCCGCGGGTTCCTCCCCGAGGCAGCACCAGCACGTTGTCCGCTTCACGCAGCTTGATCGTCTCAGGATAGGGCACGCAACATCGCCTCTTTCGCGTCGTTACCCAATGACGGGAAGAAACTCTCCAACCTCTCGGCCATCGTCGTTCCCTTTATCTGGGCGTAATCTTTCAATTCGAGAGGACCGCCCGGAAGGTCGGCGACCGGTCCGTGGCCGTACATCTCGCAAAGCCCGCCGACAGCCTCCATCATCCTTTTCGGTGGGCTGCCGGTCTTGGCGAAATAATCGGCCAAGGTGGGCATCATACGCGCGTCGGCTTTCGAGATGGAATTGAGGGCTATAGAGCGGAATTTATGCCCCAGCGCCGGATTCTTGAACCGCGACAGCACGTCGTCGGCGTAAGCGTGGGTTTCCGCGGAATCGTCCATCGCCCGGCAGATTTCCTCGTGCATCATGCCGGAGAGCCAAGCCGAATATTTCGGATGCGACGCGAACGCGTCCACATTCTCAACGCCGTTCAAAAGCGCGATGGGAACGGAGGCGGTATGAGCGCCGTTCAATATGCGGACTTTCCTGTCGTGATAAAAATCCAGCTTGTCGTCCGTCACAACGACGTTGAGCCTCGCGCGGTCAAAGGGCAGGACGTCGAGGATCTTTTTGTCGCCTTCTATGACGAACAGGTGAAAAAGCTCCCCGCTCGTAAGCCATTTGTCTTCGTGGCCGATTTTTTCGAACACGCGTTTCGCGGCGTCAGCCGGGTATCCGGGAACGATCCGGTCGACGAGGGTATTGTAAAACGCGCAGCTTCCGAGATAGTCGAAAAACTCTTTTCCATAACCCAACGACTTTCCGTATTGGAGCAGGGTCTTTTCGAGGAGGTCGCCGCTGCGGTCGTTCAGCTCCATCGCCATGATCATGACGGGGGGCAGACGTCTTCGCGCGCGCTCTTCGAGAAGCATCGCGAGATACGAGGGATAGTTGTGCGGAGTTTTCGCCGCCGGATCGAAAAAAATTCCCGCTTCCGTGCTGTTGGAGAGCATCAACCCGATGTCGCCGCAGCCGACCTCCACATATCGGGCGACATCGTCCATCGGACTCACCGCGTCTTTGATCACTCGCACGGCGTCGAGGGTCTCGACGTATTTTTCGGCCTCATACCCGCGCAGCAACACGTGATACTCTCCCGCTCCCGCGATGTCGTACACGGGTTCGCCGGGGGTGAGCCGCGCCAACGTCACCTGGTATTCGACGCCCACCGCGTCGGTTATACGCTGGAGCATCCAATCGAAGAAGCCGCGGAGGAAATTTCCCCCGCCGAACTGAAGTATTTTCACCGGTTTCATGGTCGTTTTATTCCTCCGAAAGTTTCATTCGAAAGCTTCATTACGAAAGCTTCATTATCCCAAAAGGTTTGGCAAAAACATGCTGATGCCGGGAATGAATGTGACCAGGAGCAGCGCGATGATCATGCAGATGTAGAACGGCAGCGTCGCTTTGACGACTCGCTCCATCGGCACACCGGAGACGGCGGAGCCGATGAACAACACCGTGCCCACCGGCGGGGTCAAAAGGCCGATTCCGCAGTTGAGTATAATGATGATGCCGAACTGAATGGGATGGATGCCAATCGATGTGGCAAGCGGCAGCAATATCGGCGTGGCGATCAGGATGATCGGGGCCATATCCATGATACAGCCCAACAGCAGCAAAATGCCGTTGATCATCAGGGCCAGAAGGATCGGGTTCGTCGTGACGCTGGTGATCGCCTTCGCCGCCAGTTCCGGCACGTGCAGCAGCGTGAGACAGTAGCCGAAGACGCAAGAGGTGGCGATCATGATCAGCACGATGGAGAGCGTGTCCACGCATTCGCCCAAGGCGCGCCACACGCCCTTCCAATCGAGGCCCTTGTATATGAAGAGACTGACGAAGAGGCTGTAGACGACGGCGATCGCGGCCGACTCCGTGGCCGTGAACCACCCGAACACGACCCCCACGACCACGATCACCACAGCGGCCAACGCCCAGCACGACTTGAGCGACTGCTTTATGAAATTACCCAGGCTGAATTTCGCGCCTTTGGGGTAGTTTCGCTTTACCGAGATGATGTACGATCCGATCATCAGCGAAATGGCCAAAACCGCGCCCGGAATGTACCCCGCCAGGAAGAGGCTGCCCACCGAGACGCCTCCGGCCGTGGTCGCGTAAATCACCATGTTGTGACTCGGCGGGACCAAAAGCCCCTCGCAGGACGAGGTAATCGTGACCGCCGTGGAAAAATCGTCGTCGTAACCCTGTTCGACCATCATAGGGATCAAAATAGAGCCCAGCGACGCGGTGTCCGCGGCCGCCGAACCTGAAATCCCTCCAAAAAAATACGAGGCGACGATATTCACCATCGCCATGCCTCCGCGCATCCACCCTACGATGGCGTCGGCGAGCGCGATCAACTTTTCCGAGATGCCCCCGGACCCCATGAGGACGCCCATGGTTATAAAAAAAGGAACGGCCATCAAGCTGAAAGAATTGACGCCTTTCACCATCTGCTGGCAGACGACGGTGACGGGCTTGCCGAGGTACAGCAGGCACAAAGCGGATGAGATCCCGACCGCGTAAGCGATGGGAAAACGCAGTAGAACCATGAGGAAAAAACCGCCCAACAGAATGAGAACGGCAACGTTTTCAGGACTCACTCCCCGCCGCCCCCTTCACGAAAAAAGCTCCGATATGACGGCACAGGATCTCCGCCTCGAAGACGAGCATACAGACCCCGGCCAGCGGTATGGGGAAGTACAGCCAAAATTTGGACAGCGTGGGAATGCTGGTGTAGAACCCCTTGCTGCCCAGGCCGGTGCAGTACTTCCACCCCGACACGAGCATCATGACGGCGAACGCGATCACGGCGAGGTCGGCTATCACGTCCAGCGTTTGCGTCACTCTTACGGGCAAGTATTTATCCAACGCCGTCATGCGGATGTGCGCGTCGCGCCGCAACGCCATGGACGCGCTGACGACGGCCATGTAGATCATGCAGGTCAGTACGATCTCCTCGCTCCACGCCGGGTCGGGAATGAAAGAGACGTATCGACCCGACACAGCCATGCAGGTGATCAGGATATCGACCACGAGCAGCAATTTGCAAAAGTACATGACGGTTTTGTGCGCGGCGTCGAAGAACGGTCGGGCTCGTTCGAGCTTTTGAGTGAATGTCACTGCGTTTTCTCCTTTCGTCGGTCGCGTACGAAGAAATCGGCGCGAGGCGAATCGCGCTTGCCCCGCGCCGTCTTGAAAAGTGTGATGTGAGCGCTATTGCGCCATGTCGAGAATGGCTTTGTAGTCGGCCTCCATACCCTTGGAGAATTGGGAAATGACGTCCGCGCAGGCGTCCTGCCACGCCTTGAGATCCGTCACCTCAACGAAGGTGACGCCCTTGCTCTTCAATTCCGCCTTGCAATCTTCCTCGATTTTGGCGGAAAGTTCCGCGTTGAACTCGCTGGCGTATTTGCCGGCCTCGACGATGGCCGCCTTCTGCTCGTCCGTCAATTTTCCCCACGCGCTCTCGGTGATCAGAACCTCGGCGCAGCCGAGAGTGTGACCGTCTAAAATCATGAACGGCGCGACCTCGAAGAAAGAGTTGCTCTGGTAGTTGACGATGGGCTGTTCCGCGCCGTCGACCACTTTCGACGAAAGCGCGGAGTAGAGTTCGGTGAACGACACCACCGTGGGGGAAGCCTTGAGGCCGTTGACCATGCCCGTCATGATCGGGTCGTTGGAGACGCGGATCTTCTTGCCCGCAAGGTCGGAAAGCCCCTCGACCTTGCTGTTGAAGAAGAAATGCCGGAAACCCTCCTCGGCGTAGAAAAGCCCCTTGACGCCGAGGCCCAGTTCGGAAGACTCGTTCAACAGTTTCGCGCCCAGGTCGCTGCGCGCGACTTTCCAGAAATGCTCGCGCCCCGAGAAGATGTAGGGAACGCTCAGAAGGGACATGCTTTTCGAACCATAGCTGTTGAGGCTGTAAGTCGCCACGCGGGACATGTCGACCGTGCCCGCGCCGCCGATCATCGTGTCGAGCACGTCATTTTCGGCCCCCAAAACTCCGCTGAACTGAATGTCGATGACGACGTCGCCTTTGGTGAGTTCCTCGACCTTTTCCTTGAACGCCTGAGCCGTCTTGCCCATAAGGGATTCGGCCGGGTTGACCTCAGCGTAGACCAGCTTGACGCTGGCCTCCGCCGCGCCAATGCCCCCGCAGAGAGCGAAACCCGAAACAACGAAAAACAGTGACAACGCAAAACACACGAACTTCTTCATTACTTTACCCCTCCCTGAATTTGGTTTCGATGGCATTCCATGTCAAAACTGATAAATATGTTCAGAACTGATAAATAAGTAAGATACGTTATCGTTTACTTAAATTGTAGCGAGGCGATTCGCGCTTGTCAAGACGAAATAGCAGCCGGCTTTAAGAATATGCGCTATAATTTTCGAGTAATCGTTGACTTTTTCTTGGAAGAGGTTCAATCTCATGACGACAAAAGCGACACTGAAAGATATCGCCGCGGCAATGGGCGTGACGTCCACCACAGTACACCGCGCGTTGAGGGGCAAAGACGGCGTCAGTAAAGAGACGCGGCGGACCGTTCAGGAAATGGCGGCGAAAATGGGTTATCGTTCGAATTACCTCGCCTCCGCCTTGAAACGTAAAAGCATCCGCATAGCGGTGGTTCTTCCCGATCCGGTCGGCGACAACAGGTATTATTACGGGAATATGTGGCTCGGCGTGCGCAATTTTTTAGCCGAGGTGTCCGAATTTCCTATCATACCGATAGAACGGACGTATTCGCTCGTCTACGGGGCAAACGGCGCGGCGCTGGAAAATCTGTATCAAAATTACATGGACGAGATCGACGGCCTCATCACGATGGGAGTGGATCAAGGGCAGTCGTTGTACTTCGTCGAAAAATTCACCGAACATGGCGTGCCCATCGTGTATATCGGCAACGATGTCCCCGGCGGGAGCAGGTTTTGTTGCATACAATCCCGCGACGAGATGGCGGGGAGCCTGGCGGCCGAGCTTCTCACGGCATTCCACGAGGATAAGACGCGAAAAAAAGTGATCATCATCGGTCATTTCGGACAACTGGGGATGACGGACCAGATCCATAACGCGAAGGGTTTCGAGGCTTACGCCAGGGAGAACGCCCCCTATCTCACGCTGATTCAGCTTCGGGGCGCGGATCGCCTCGATGTATGCCGAGAACTGGAAAGGACGTTGCAAAGCGCGTCCGATATCTACGCCATCTATTCTTGCAGCGCCCGCTACACCATATATATGTTGCGGGTAATAAAAGACTTGGGGATGGGGGGCAGTCTGAAACTCATAGGCAACGACAGTTTCGAGGAGAGCCTGGACGCGCTGAGGGACGGAGAACTGACCGCCATCATCGACAAGAAAATCGCGCGGCAAAGCTACCTAGCGACGAAAACCCTGTTCGACTACACCGTAAAGGGCGAATATCCTCCCAGCAGACAGCTTCAATTGAGACCTGAAGTCATTCTGCGAAGCAATCTCAAAAAGGACTTTCTCCCCGCCCTCACGCCATCCGACAACCCATCCGCCTACAGCGAGATCCTCTTGAAATAGCGCCGCGGGAAGCGGGCTATTATTTCGCTGCCCCCGCGCCGCAATTTTCCCCAAGACCGAGGAAGAGAAAAATCCCCCGGACTTTTCATTCAGCGCGTCGGAAAACGTTTCGCGGCTATTTCTTATTTTTGACGGTCAAAGCCGCGATTCCAGCCACGACCAGCGCCAGGAACGCCGCGCCCGTGTCGCATCCGCTACTGCCGCCGCTATTGTTCTTTTTGTCATCGTCGTCGACGACAGGCGGCGTTGGCGTTTCTTCATTGGCGACGTTGATAGTGACGACCTGCCTGACAGGAAGCACTCCATCGTTCAATACAAATGTCGCATGGTATACGCCGTCCTCCACACTATCGTCGATCTCCCAGGTAAACGTTTTGCCGTCAAATTCGGAACCCTCCGGCTTCGCTGTGCAGGTAAGCGTAACGGGATAGGTTTGCCAGCTTCGATGTAGTCCGCCGGGTTAACGGCTTCGAGTACCACAGACACGGTGTCTCCGGCCTTGACCGTCCAGACCTTCCGGGATTCGGTTCCAATGAACGGACGATAAACTGTTAACGGGTACTCCGTGATCTTCGTATAGCCGGAGTTCGGATCTTTTTGCGCATCCGTCTCTCTCGTGTACAACGAGCCGGAAGACGTTCCCGCCTGCGGAGCGTCGAGGGTCACTTCCTCCACCGTCAGCCCATCCAGACCAGTGACGTTAGAGATGGTAGTCGATACGTAGGGCTCATCGGGATAGTATTCCCAGTTCACGGGACGCTTATAGTTGTGCGTGACCCGCACAGCCTTGTTTCCTTCGACGCTCACGCCCGAAAAAGTGGCGTTCTGCACGTTGTCGAGGACGATGCTGGGCCAGTGACCTCATAGCCGACCTTGAAGTTGATGGCTTTTAGTCCATCGTGTCGGGCCCCGCGGCCTTTTTCAAATCGAGTCCGTAAGCCTTGCAGATTCAACCAGAAATGCGGACCGGTGGGAAAAAATTTCCCAAGACGCACGGCCGTGTCCGCTGAAATACTCCTTTTGCCGGATAGAATCTGACTGACTCTGTTTGTCGGAATATACAAAGTTTTTGCCAGACCAGCCGCCTGCAATTTATCACGCAGTATTTCCCCCTGTGTGGATAGGGCTGCTGAGCATATCCGTCGCCTCCTTTCCAGTTTCCAGGCGGTTCTATTTCGCTCCGTTTTGAATCAGCAGTTGCGCGGCTTCCTCATTCTGAAACTCCGTGGCGTATCGCAGCGCCGTCCAGCCGTCGCCGTCTTTCACGTTCAAATTTGCCCCCGCCTTGATCAGAACGTCGACGACGTGAGCAGCGCCCTTTCGCGCCGCGGCCATCAAGGGCGTAAGCCCGTCTTTATCGCGCACCTCCAGTTCGGCGCCCGCGGCGATCAGAGTTTCCACGATCTCCGCGTCTCCGGACTCGCAGGCCAAAGACAGCGCGGTGGCGTCATCAATGGTGGCGGCATTCACGTCTCCGCCCGAGCGGATCAAAAAAGAAAGCAGGTCAGCATGACCACGATACGCGGCGGACATCAGAGGCGTAATTCCCTCCTGATCCGGGACGTTCACATCCCCCGAGGCCGCGACGAGGGTCTCGGCGATTCGGAGGTCTCCGCTGACCGTGGACCACAAAAGCGCCGTCCAACCGGCTCCGTCTTCGGCGTTGACGGAGGCTCCGGCGGCGAGCAGCGCGTCCACCGTGCCGATGTTCTTTTGGCTGACGGCCAGCATCAAAGGCGTGACCCCCTCTTCGTTGCGCGCGTCTACGTACGCCCCGGACTCGATCAGCAGCTTCGAGACGTCTTCTCGGTTCTCCAGTACGGAAGATAAAAGAGCCGTCATGTAGCGAGACGCCTGAATATCCAAATCGGCCGAAGCGGCGATCAGTTTTTCCACGATGGATGTGTCCGATTTTATCGTGGACCACATCAAAGCAGTCCAGCCGTCTCCGTCCTGGGCGTTGACGTCCGCGGACGCTTGCAGCAGAACGTCGACAATTTCGGGACGGTTCATGCTGACGGCCAACATCAAAGGCGTCATCCCATTTTCGTCGGGCTCGTTGGCGTCAGCCCAGCCAGCAATGGCCGTCGCCACCTCTTCAGGGCTTCCGTCGGCGCAGAGCTCGAAAAAATCGGACGAAGCGTACGTCAGTCCGACGCCAAGCATAAGATGGAGCAGCAGAAGACAGAAAAACACGCGAAATTTCAAAATTCTCACCTCCAAAAGATACGCGTCACGGCTCCGGCCGCCAGCGCTGCAAGATGCGATCCAGCGAGCTCGCCCAGGCGTGTTCTTCATACGCGGGGTATCCCACCGTCAAAGAATACAGTTTATCTCCGTACTCGAAGGCGAGGTTCTTGAAGCGAACGTCCTGGTGGGGAATCGATCGAGTTTCGACCGTCAAAACGTCGACCGCGCGGCCTTCGCGCTCGGTCCTCGTTTTCTCGTAGAGCGTAACGTCGGGGAAGTTTTGCTGGAACGACTCGAGCTGATGATCCTGTACTTTATCAAGGGCTCCTCGAGGCAGCGGAAGGACGCGTCCATCCACATGGCTCCACCAATAAACGAGGAGTTCGAGGGCAAAATCCAGGCCGTCTTCTCGTTGACCGTAAGGCCGCGCCGTCAATGCCTCCCGAATGTGTTCGACCACGTTGCCCTCGCGTATTCGACGGAGCTTGCCGTTATTGTTTTCCACGTACCAAGCGCCGGGGATTTCTATCGTGCCGGCATCCAGAAGCTCGATGGTTTGCCAGGCGTCCTCCGGCGGGGAAGCTGTCGACGCCGTCGAGGCGGTCGGCGAAAGCTCTTCTTTCGAAATCTCTTTTTTATCATCGAACGGACCGTTGAACGCGACGCATAACGATAGACTGAAGGTCACCGAAAGCGCCAGAGTCAGAGTATACGCCGCGGCGCGTCGAAGAAATGGAATGCGCTTTTTTATACGAAAAGACATTTTAAGAATGGCGCAATGAGCGTAAAGTAAAATGAAAAGCGACCATCCCATAAGGTAAAAGGCGGGGATATACCCGGGTTTATGGCTGGAGAAGAGAACCAGGGGACGCAGGAGCGACGAGGAGCACAAATCGGTGAAGAGGAGGGTTACGGGGAACAGGAAAAGAGCGGCTCTGAAGTTTTCGATGGGGCGTTTCAAGAGGACAAAACGCAAAAGCGAAGGAGGAAGATAGCTCAAACCCAATAGGATAATATTCAAAAACCACACGTTACCCCTGATGCCTCTCGGCAGCAGATCGGAAAAAATCGTGGGGACCGCAAGCTGTATGAGATAGACCGCCACAGGGCACAAAAGCGACAGGTCGATCAATTCGCTCAGAGGAGACGACTCGGAGGAGTCCAGCTCGTCCGAGTCGTCGTAAGCCGCTTCGTCATAATCTTTACGGCTTGTTTTGAATTGTTCTTTACGGAGCGTTTGCGCGGCCGCCGCCGCGTACCGATAAGCATTGTCCAGCGCTTCGCTCCGCGCGCAAGCAAATTGCCATTCCGAGGAACCGTGTACGAAGCGAACCGGGTCGTAAAGCCGCTTTTTATTCCGGTAGGCTTCCTCTATTTCCTCGAGGCTGGAGAAATCGTATACTCCTAATAAGGCATAGGCTTTTTCCAAGAGGAATCCATCCTTATACCGGTCGTCCGAAATTGTCGCGCTAACGTTTGCGCAGAGAAAGCCACCGATTGACGACGTCGATGTTGCTCCAAAGTTCGACGTGCAAATCGGTAACGAAACAGTAGCTCTTGACCCAACCGGAAGTCCCTAGTTCAGAATCCTTGCGGATATCGCGGTAGCCCCATACCGGCGGGATGGGGTTTCCAGGGTTGCTGATATGAACATAGTCGAGCGAGTATCCTCTCATCTTTTCGTCGTATTTACTAAAAATCGAGTCCGACGTTCCTCGGATCTCTATCCTGTGAATATCGCCGCTCTCTTTGATGGGCGCGTAGCTTCCGTGGAAGGGGAAAATTTTCAGCCCCTCGTACCTCTGCCCGTCCGGAGTGACGAGATATTGACCGAAAAGCAGGGTGGACGCCCCATTGGAGAAAATGATTTTGTTCGCGGCGAAACTTTGCTTGATGCCGCGGTTGAAAGATTCGTGGGAGAGCAGTTTATCCGCGTAAAAACCCGCTATGGAGTGGGGGAAATAGATAGCCTCGACGTCCAGGGGAAAAGGATCCTGCCAAGGATCATAATCGATGACGTCGCAGCCCAAGAACTGGAAAAGAGCCGCGCTGTTGCTGCCCTCCAGGGAAAGATTCCGGCCGCCCACGACGGCGATTTTGAAATTTTTGGGAGGGTACTCGTTATCCTGCGGAGGAACCCATCCTTTTTTGAGATGTCCGAAAGCGTCGAGAATCCGCCACTCGATTTGATGCGAGATGGACGCCAGCTGCAGAGCCGCGCTTTTGATCTGCATCACGCGGGTGCTCGCCGCGGCGCCGTAGAGCTCCACCAACCTGGGCATGAACCGTTCGATTTCCTTGGGGATATATCCCAAGCTCAGAATGGCGGTTCTTCTCCCGTAGTCCTGCTCCAATAATTGATACTCTCGCGGATTTTTAACCGAAGCGAAAACGACGCCCAACACAGCGCTTTCGCCCCCGCTCTCGAACGCCGCCAAAACTGACGACGTGGCGTTGGTCGTCAAAATGGCGGAGGCTGAAGCGGATATCACAACGACGACGCCGCAGGCAAGGGCTTTGGCCAACTCCAGAGCCTCCGGGCGTACCTGAACGAAGTTTTCTTCCGGACGTGTTCCCAACGGCACTAAAATGACGTTCAGCGCCTCGGGATCCGCTGTCTTTTGAAACAGCGTCTTCAAATTTTTTATACTGCCGCATGTATACAAGTCCAGAGAAACAGTGGATTCCTCCAGAAGGAGCTTCAATAAACGCATATCCGACTCGCTGCGAGCACAGGTAAATACTTTTACCTTGACGCCCGAACGCTTCAGGGCATAGAGCAAAGTCAAGCCCGGAGAAACCGTTTCGGAATTGATCTCGTCTGCAATGATCAAGCGGGGCAGATTCACTTCATAGTATCCTCCCAAAGGAATTCAGATAAAGGAATTCAGATAGAAGTTAGTTTACCACAGATTTGAGACGTATGCCTTCTCCCGCAACGTATCCCGTGCTCCAGCAAATTTGCAGATTGAAACCTCCGGTGGGACCGTTCAAGTCCAGGATTTCGCCGGCGAAATAAAGGTTTTCACACAGCTTCGAGCGCAATGTGGCGGGGTCGACCTCTTTGAGGCAAACCCCTCCTTTGGTCACGATGGCGTGGTCGAAACTCCAGAGACCGTTCACGGTTAACGAAATGTTCTTGAGCAGCTGCGCGAGGTCTTCCTGCTCTTCCGAAGAAACGTAGGCCACAGGCTTGTCCTCCGGGATGTCCGACAAATTCAGCACCAAGGGAATCAAAGCGCTCGGCAACAGGTCCGTCAGCGCGCGCCCGAACTCCCGGTCCTTGTACTTCTCGAAGTCACGCTCGATGCGCGAGAGCAATGTCGGCATGTTCATCGCCGGCTTCAAGTCCAACGTCAAATTGACCGTCCCTTGCTTCATCCAGTCCGAAACGAAGGCGCTCAAGTCCATGACGATCGGTCCGCTGACGCCGAAGTTCGTGAACTCCATCTCGCCAAATCGCTCGTCGACTTTTTGGCCGTTCACCGTCACCGTCAATCGAACGTTGCGCAGGTTGAAATTTCTGGCCAGCTTCACCCAGGTTTCATGGGTCTTTACGGGGACGATCGCTGGGGTCGGCTCGATAATCGCGTGCCCAGCCTGGGCCGCGAAGCGGTATCCGTCGCCGGTGGAGCCTGTTTTCGGGTACGACTTGCCCCCCGTCGCCAGAATGTAACGATCGGCGGCGAGCTCCTCGATGTTCGTGACAACGCGCTCGACGCGTCCATTTTTGATTTTTACCGTCTTTACCGCCGACTTCCGCAAAATGCGCACGTTCCCTTTCTTGCAGTACATCAAGAGGCAGTCGAGGACTTTCTGAGCCCCTTGGGTCGACGCCGCGGGGGGCAAGTCCGGGAAAATACGGTTTCCTCGCTCCGTTTTCGTCGGGATTCCGTGCCTGTTGAAAAACCCCAGCGTTTCGCGGGGCCCAAAACGGCTGAACGCCCCATGGAGAAAACGCCCGTTCTCTCCGTAGCGCGATAAAAACGTGCGCATGTCCGATTCCGCGTTCGTGAGATTACAACGGCGTTTCCCAGCCAACAGGAGCTTCTCGCCCAGGGAATCATTTTTTTCGACCAGAAGCACGCGCTCCCCAACCTCCGCGGCGCGTCCCGCCGCGATCAACCCGGCCGGGCCGCCTCCGATCACAATAGTATCGAAACGCTCCAAAAGATATCAGCGTCCCTTCGGGAGATTTTTTTCCTCAAATTTCTGCTCAAATTTCTGCGCAAATTTCTGTTTGAAAAGGGAGCCCAAGGAGAGATCGACCTCTTCTTCGCGTTCGCGTCTTCGTTTGTTCAACGGGCCGTTCCTGGCGGGCGCTGTCGGTTTCGCTTCTCCAAGATCCTGTTTTTTCATGGAGAGCGAAATACGCTTCCGTTGTTCATCGACCTCCAGCACGGCGACTTTCACTGCCTGCCCCGGCTTCAGAAACGCCTGCGGGTTCTCCACGAAACTGTCGGACAATCGGCTGACGTGCACCAGACCGTCCTGATGCACGCCCACGTCCACAAAAGCGCCGAAGGCCGTCACGTTGGTCACGATGCCGGGCAGGATCATTCCCACCCGGAGGTCCCGAATTTCCCGGATGTTGGGGTCGAAGGCGAAGCTCTCGAAGGCCTCGCGAGGATCGCGTCCAGGCTTTGCCAGTTCCTGAAGGATGTCTTTCAAAGTGGGGAGACCCGCTTTATCGGAGACAAAGCGCTCCAGCTCGATTTGCGACCGCAACTCCGGCGACGTCATCAGGTTGGCGACGGTGCATTTCAGTTCTTTAGCCATGCGCTCGACGGTCGCGTAATTTTCGGGGTGTACGGCCGACGCGTCCAAGGGGTTCTTTCCGCCATGAATACGCAAAAACCCCGCTGCCTGCTCGAATGTTTTCGGCCCCAGCCTCGGAACTTTTTTCAGGGCGTCCCGGGACTCGAAAGCGCCATTGGTTTCTCTGTATTTGATCAACTGCCCCGCGACTTGTTTGGTGAGGCCCGAAACGTAGGAGAGTATCTCCTGACTGGCGGTGTTGACTTCGACTCCGACTGCGTTGACGCAGGAAACGACGACATCGTCCAAAGACTGTTTCAACTCTTTCTGGTCGACATCGTGCTGATACTGCCCCACGCCGATGGATTTAGGGTCTATCTTGACCAGTTCGGCCATGGGATCCATCAGGCGGCGGCCGATGGAAACCGCGCCTCTCACGGTGACGTCATGTTCGGGGAACTCTTTGCGCGCGACTTCGGAAGCGGAGTAGATCGAAGCGCCGCTCTCGTTGACCGAGGCCACGACGATATCGGGAGGCAACCCCAAGGTTCGGACGAAGGACTCCGTCTCTCGTCCGGCCGTTCCGTTTCCGATGGCGACGGCCTGGATTTCGTATCGTTTGACGCATTCCAAGATCTTTCTTGCGGCGTCGATCCTTTGACGCTCCCCCGTGTGCGGAAAGATGACGTCGTTGTGGAGCAGGTTGCCTTGGGCGTCCAGGCAAACGACTTTACAGCCCGTACGAAGGCCGGGGTCGATGGCAAGCGTCGCTTTTTGTCCCATCGGAGCCGCCATAAGAATCTCTTTGACGTTGCCTGCGAAAATGCGTATCGCCTCCGCATCCGCGCGTTTTTTGAGGGCGTTGCGCAGCTCGTTTTCCATTGAGGGCCTCAGCAGCCGTTTATAGCCGTCGGCGGCGGCCTCGGCCACCAGGCGCGAAGCCGCGTTCGTCCCCTTGACGAACAGGCGTTTCAAAAGAGAAAGGCACTCCTCCTCCGAAGGTTCCACGGAAACGGAGAGAAATCCCTCCCGCTCGCCCCGGAAAACGGCCAGCACTCTGTGAGAGGGCATGGCGACGGCGGACTCGTTCCACTCGAAGTAGTCGCGATAATTGGAGCCCTCCGCCTCTTTGCCCTTGACGCAGGCGCTCGTCAGCACGGCCTTGCGGGCAAAAATCTTCCTCGTCTGCTGACGGGCTTCCATGTCCTCGCTGAAGCGCTCGGCCAGGATATCCTGCGCCCCGGCGATCGCTTCTCCGACCGAACTCACTCCTTTTTCCTCCGACAGGAAGAGGGCGGCCTCTTTTTCGGGATCGAAGGCGTCGAGTTGCGCAAAGAGTTTTTCCGCCAAAGGCTTCAATCCCTTTTCGACGGCGACGGATGCCCGCGTCTTGCGCTTCGGACGATAGGGAAGGTACGCGTCCTCGAGGGCCGTCATGGTCTGCGCGCTCTCGATCGTGGTCTTGAGCTCGTCGGTTAGGAGCTCCCGTTCCGTCAAGGACTCTAGGATCGCGGCTTTTCGTTTTATCAGTTCCTGTATTTTTTCATTGCGGTCGCGTATCGCGGTAACCACCGTCTCGTCCAGGGAACCCGTCGCCTCTTTGCGATAACGCGCGATGAAGGGGACGGTGCACCCCTGTTCGAAGAGTTCGAGGACGGCGGCCACCTGAGTTTCAGTCAACTGCAATTCTTTTGCGACCATCGCTGTTACCGTGTCCATCGAACCAACCTCCCCAAATTCTTCATCTTCATTTTCATTGTACACCGTACACCTACAGCAATATCGCCATGTTGTTGCGGTGGATCAGTTCTTCGTAGTTCCTGTGCCCTAGGATTTTTTCGATGTCGCCCGTGCGTTTGCCCATGATCCTCACGGCGTCGTCCTGGTCGTAATTGCTGATGCCGCGCGCGATTTCGACGCCCGACGCGTTCTTCACCCCAATCACGTCGCCGACCTTGAAAGAACCCTCGATCTTCATGACACCGGAGGGGAGAAGGCTTTTACCCCGGCGCAGCAAGGCCTCCGCGGCTCCTTCGTCGACCGCGACCCACCCCGTCGCGGCGCTGCCCACGGCGATCCATTGACGTCGGGTCGCGTATCCTTCGCGGGATGGAAGGAAAAGGGTTCCCACGTTTTCTCCGTTCGCCGCCCGCCGGATGACGTTGGGTTCGTCGCTGGACGCGATCACCATGGGAATGCCTCCCACCATCGTCATGCGCGCCGCGGAGAGCTTCGTGAACATTCCGCCGCTGGAAAGAGCGCTGCCCTTGGCCTGGGAGTTCTCCACCATGGTCTGCGTGATCTCGCTCACCTCGGGGATCAATCGCGCGGACTTGTTTTTACGCGGGTCGGAATCGTAGAGCCCGTCGATGTCCGAAAGGATTATGAGAAGGTCGGCCTCGACGTTGCAAGCGACCATCGCGGACAGCGTATCGTTGTCCCCGAACTTGAGCTCATCCACCGCTACGGTGTCGTTTTCGTTGATGATGGGGATGACGCCGAAGTTCAGGAGCGAAAAGAGGGTGTTGCGCGAGTTCAAATAGCGCTCGGGGTCCGAGAAACAATCGCGGGTCAGGAGGACCTGGGCGACGCTTTTGGAGTACTCCGAAAAAAATTTTTCGTACATGTGCATCAGGATACCCTGTCCGATCGCGGCCAAAGCCTGCTTCTCGGGCAGGGTCGATGGAGGAGGGCAGTTGAGCTTTCCCACGCCGGCCCCAACCGCCCCGGAACTCGTCAGCACCAGTTCGCGCCCCCCGCTGTGCAAATCCGACAGCTCGCGAGCCAGAAGCTCCATCTTTCCCAAGTTGACCTTGCCCGTGGGGTACGTGATGGAACTGGTCCCCACCTTTACGACGATTCTTTTGCAGTTGCGGAGTTCTTCGCGTTTCACTTTTCGTTCGACACTCCTCTTGAGAGTTTATATATTTTTCTATTGTATAATGAATCTCGGTATAATCACTTGCAAGGAGGTCAATTTCGTGAAAAAAAATCTATTTTTGTTCGTAGTGTTCGCTTTTGGGGTGTGCGTGGCGTCATCGGTCTTTGCGGCGGAGAACCTGTCCATCCAAAAACTCGTGTTCGTCGATGAGATGTTGGGGTTGGGCCAGTACACGCCCAAAGCCGATACTCGTTTTACGCTGGACGATACGTGTTCGGTCTATGTGGAAGCGACGGGTTTCGCCATGCCCTTGTCGCCCAATACGGAGGACGAGTATAACATGGACCTCGCGGTGGACGTCAAGGTCAAACTGCCCCAAAGCGGGCGAACGCTCACATTTCAATCCGATCTTGCCAAGCTGGCGACGCAAATTCGCTCGAAACTGCCCACGCAGGCCCTCGGCTTCAGTTTTTCCTTCGATGGCTGGACGCCGGGGAACTATGTCCTGGAGGTCGGGCTGCGGGACAACTTCGGAGGGCAAACCGTCAGTCAGGACCTGCCCCTGCAGTTGGTAGAGCCGACCGAGGCCGACACGAAAGCCAGGCTGGAACGGGAGGCCCGTGAGGCGGAGGCCCAGCAAAGCCCTCCACAAAAGCAATAAGAGAACCTTAGAAGGAGTCTATTATGTCGCTGAGATTGCATAGGGAAGAAACGTCGTTGTTGATGATCGACGTGCAGGAGCGTCTTTTGCCGTCGATCGACCGACGGGAGGCGGTAGTGCAAAACGCCGTCAGGCTTTTGAAGACCGCCGATTTGTTGTCCCTGCCCGTGCTCTATACGGAACAATACCCCAAGGGCATCGGCTCGACGGAAACGTCCGTGCTTTCCGCGCTGCCCAAAGAGTCGCGGCGCTTCGAGAAAATGACTTTTTCTTGCTGCGAGGAACCGGGGTTTCTCGAAAGTTTGGATGCGCTCGCGCGTCCCGTGACCGTGGTTTTCGGCACCGAAAGTCATATCTGCATTTTGTCCACGATGGAGGACCTGCTGGACCGCGGCCGAAAGATCGTCATGGCCGCCGACGCCTGCGGCAGCCGGACCTCCGATAACCACAACCTGGCCCTCGCGGCGGCGCGAAGCTGCGGAGCCCTTGTGCTCCCAACAGAAACCGTCGTCTATCAATTGCTGGGCAGGTCGGGCACTCCTGAGTTCAAGGCGATGCTGCCTTTTTTCAAGTAAACAGGGAAGTTTTCACGTACAAACGCGGGCAGGCGCCCGCGTGAATATTCACAGGGAGGTTTTGAAATGAAACGTGTTTTGTGTGTTTTGACTGCGGCGTGTGTTCTCGCTTTGTGCGGTATGGTTCAGGCGGCCGAATCGGAGGATCCCGGCTCGGTGGTGGTTCAGAAGGACAGGAACCTTCTGGATTGGACGCAGAGTTATATCGAGTCGACGGGAATGGCCGTCGCGCCCACCGGGACGAAGGGGGCCCAGGCCAAGGCCCTCGCGCGGCGAGGAGCCATCGTGGACCTTCAGCGCAATCTTTTGGAGTTCATGGGAGGAGTTCAGATCGACTCCCGCACCACCATGGACGATTTCATGGCGAGCGATCGGGTACGCCAAGAGATACATGGGGTCATCAAAAACGTCGAACTCCTCGACGGCACTTGGGACGGGGAGTCCTACACCGTCTCCGGCCGCATCCGGCTGCCCCATCTGAGGGTTGTCGTCGCCGCGAACGTCCCGCCCAACCCCGCCAACGTCGCCGTGGTGGAAGAAGAAAAGAAAACTCCGCCCGCGAAGAGGACGGGGGGAAGATTTACGGGCCTGATCATCGACGTCCGCCACCTTCCGCTGGTTCCCGCTATGACCTTCAACGTTTTCGACACGAAGGGCAGGGCGGTTTACGGCATCGAGTTCGTGGAGCGGGAGCATTATCTGCAGTCGGGACTCTGCGCCTATTACAACAACATCAACTACGCGAAGGGCGAAGTTCACGTGGCCTCGAACCCCATCGTGGCCACGGCGGTTCGGCTGTCCTCCGGCAACGTCGATATCGTCATCTCCGACAACGACGCGGCAAAAGTGCGCGGCAGCTCCTACGACTTCCGCCGGGAAGGCAAAGTCATCATCGTCAGCAGGTAAGGGCATGAGGAGAAGCCGCCTGTTTTTTTCTTTTCTTCTTTTTGTGTGCTTTTTGATGTGCGCGACGTTGCCCGTTTCCGACGCTCACGCCGCCGCGCCCCAGGGCGACCTGATCTCCGTCGAGGCGGAGGGTTTTGCTCCCATTGGAAACGGGGGCAAAAACGCCGCGCGAGAGGCCGCTAAGCGCTCCGCTCAGCGCGACGCCCTGGAAAAAGCAATGGGCGTTTATGTGGAGGGCATCACTCAGGTTCAGAATTACGAGGTCGTCAAGGACAAAGTTTTTTCTCAGACCACGGGGATCGTGAAAGACTTCGACGTCATTCGGGAGTGGGAAGACAAGGACGGGGTGTTCTACATCTCCGCGCTTTGCAAGGTTTCGGCCGCCGCCCTCGACGGCGTGTTGGGCCCCGCGGCGATCGACGCCCTGGGGAATCCGCGGATCATGGTTCTGATCGACGAAAAAATCGGAGAGACCTACCCGTTCATCTCCACCACCGAGGGCGAGCTTCTGAAGGTCTTCGAAAAAGCTGGATATCAGCTTGCGGATCCCTCGCAGTCGGACGCGTTGAAAAATATCGACCTCGACGCGGCCCGGCGCTCCTCAGACCCTGAGCTGCTGCGGGAGATCGCAAGGACTTTTCGCGCCGAGGTCCTGATTTCAGGAAAGGCGTACGGCAGTTCTTTCACCCGTCAAAAAATCAGCGGCGTCGATATCTATGGGGTTCGCAGCACGGTGCAGCTACGGGCGGTTTTGAGCAACTCCGCTTATATGCTGGGATCGGACGCGATAGAGGAGAAGACGAAAGGAATTTCCGAGGAAGACGGCGCGATCAAAGGTTTTCAAGCGGCCGCTCCCAAAGCCGGGAAAAGCCTGGTGCACAAGGTCGCCTACGCCCTGATCTCCGGTTCCGCGGGCGGTATCCCTGGCAGGACGGTCAACGTCAAAATCATGGACATTTCTTTTAAAGACGGAAAGGTATTGGAGGACTTACTGCAAGGGGTCGACGGCGTTACGGCGGTTTACCACCGCACCTACCGCAACAAGACGGTGGAATTTGACGTCGTCTCCGACAAAACGTCGGATGAACTCGCCTTTTTACTCTCGGAACATGGCGTCGACGTCCAGGACGTCACATCCGCCACCGTCGAAGGCCAGCATGCGGATAGTTGAATGTGAGTCGTATTTGATTCGAAAGGAAGGTTGAACGGTGAACAAACGCAGGTGTGGTTCGCGTATGTTAAAGGCGGCGTGTTTTGTTTTCGCCCTGGCGTTTTTGGGAGTCGTGTGTTCCGCAATCACCGTCGAGGCGGCGATTCCCCAAAAAGGATCCGTTGCCGTGCTGGTAAAAGGCCCGTCGGAGCAGCACGCCGCGTCGACAGAATCGATCATTACGGGACAGTTGCTCATGAATGGCTATAAGATCGTCGACCCCAAGGTGCTGAATCGCATCCGGCGCGACAAGGCGGCGGTGTTGGCCCTTGAGGGGAACGTGGATGCCATCATGAAGCTCGGTCGGACGTATGGGTTCAGCACGCTCGTCTCGGCTAGGGTGGAGGCGGGCGCGCCGGTGCTCAACGAATTCAAGCTCTATACCGGTACGGCTTCCGCGGCGGTCATGGCCACGGCCTCCAACGGCTCGCGGTTGTACGCCGACACGGTTTCGGGCAAGCAGGTGGGCTACACGCCCGACGAGGCAAGGCAGAAGTCCATAGAGGCCGCGGCGAAACTGGCCGTTGAACGAATGACGAAGTAGAGGCGATAGATAATGAAACCGTTGAAGCTGTGCGTCAAGGGAATGCTGGTCGTTTTGTTCTGTCTCGCCGCGACGGTCGGGGCGGAGGCGAGACCTCGGCTGTCGGTTCGCGCTTTCGACAACAAAACGAGCGGCAATGTTCCCGCTTCGGCCATCACGGAGATGATGACGACGGAACTGTACAACTCCGGGCTCTTCAGCCTGATGGAGCGAGAGAAGCTCGACTATGTGGCGGAGGAAATCCGTCTGGGCCAATCGGGCCTGATGGACCCGTCGACCGCCCCGGAACTGGGCAAGATCAAAAGCGCCCAGTATACCATGACCGGCGCGGTTACGGAGTACTTCTACAACGCGTCGGGGGGCGTCGCGCCCATTCCCAGGGTCGGCGGCGCGGCGCTCATTTCCAACACGGCTTACGTGACGTTGGATATTCGAATCGTCGACACCACCACTGGCGAGGTGGTGTACGCCGCGGCGGAGCAGGGAGCCTCGAATCAGACTCTGGGGGGCGCCGTCACCAGGTACGGCGGTTTTGCCTCCGGGAAAATCGGCGGAATTCTCGCCTCCGCGACGCGTAGGTCCGTGGAAAAACACGTGGAGAGCATGAGACGATACCAGTGGGAATAACCTATTAATTATGGAGGAATATCAATGAAACAGCGGGAAAGGATTTTTAAGGCGTTTTTGTTTTGCGCGCTGCTTGCCTCGTTTGCCGGAATCGCCGAAGCGGCGGATAAAATCCGGCTCGGGGTGCTGGAGTTCGAGAGTAAGGCGGCGGGGGTGTCGAATCAACAAGCACAGATCATCACGGATATTTTCACCCGCACCCTCACCAGCTCCAAGAGCATAGCGGTTTACGAGCGCCTGCAGCTCCAAAAGATAGGGGAGGAACAACACCTCAACATGTCCGGGCTCGTCGACCCGAGCACCGCCGTCGAGATTGGAAGGCTTGCCGGGCTGCAGTATATTTTGTTGGGCGCGGTGACGGAACTCAGCGAGAAGGCGTCCGGTGGGGCAATCCCGCTTTTCGGCATCGGCGGGGCGATCGGCATCGGCACCCATGAGGCAAAGGCGACCATCGATATGCGGGTCATCGACGTAACCACCTCCGAGATCGTTTTGTCCCTTTCGGAAAGCGGAAGTTCTTTGGAGTCGGCGACGGCTTTCACTATCGCGGGCATCACTGGAGTGGAGGCCGAATTTGGAGGACTCAAGGCGCGCGCCATCGCGGTCGCGGCTTCCCGTTTGGGGCACGAAATCCGGGAAGAGCTGGGCGGGGAATACTCCTACGTCGTTTCAGTCAGCGGCAGCGACTACGTCATCAACCTCGGTTCGACGATGGGCGCTAAAGAAGGGTCGCTGTACCTGGTCTACGCGGAGGGAAAGCCGATACGCGACATCGACGGCACGTTGATCGGCAAGGATAAGATCCCTCTGGCCGTGCTGAAAGTACGCGACGTGGAAAGCGGGCACAGCGTCTGCAGCGTCGCTTCTCCGAGCAAGGGAACCCTGGTTCGTCGCGGCGATAAAATCGAGCCCATTGCAGCCTCGAAATCCAAAGGCATGAAATTCGCGACGACCCGCCCCGCGGCATCCAGCGGAACCTTCGATCAGGTTTTCGGCGAAGCTGGAAGCAATGCGCCCGATACGCAGACGCTCCCCGAAGAGCCGGTTGTCGCCGAGACGCCGATAACCACGCCTTCGCGCCCAACGGAATCCGCGTCAGCCAACACCCCGGAACAACGGCCGATAGCGGGGTTCGACCCCAACACCTCGACAGAGGCGAAGGTGATTCAGACCTACCCGATCGCCTCCGGCGAGGCGAATATCCTAGGCATCAAACACCGCAACGCCTACAACAAATACAAAAGCAACCGATTCCGAGACGCCTACGCGGAGTTCAGCGAAGCCGCGGAGTCCTACGGCGGCAACTACCTCTCGGCCTACTGGGCGGGAAGGTCGGCGCAGGGCTTGAAAAAGCAGGACGACGCCCGCACCTGGTTTGAAAGAGCGTTGGCGATCAACCCCAACTACCAGCCCGCGCAAGAGGCTTTGGGAAAGATAAAGTAGGGAACGTGAAATTGGGAAAACGGAGGCGGAGTTCATGAAAGCTCTTAAAATGAAGCGCATATTGGTATCTTTTCTGGCGTTGAGTTGTGTGTTATGCGGGTGGGGAGTTCTTTCCGGCGAGGCGGCCGACGGGGTCGAAAAGGAACGCGGCCTCGTGGACTGGGGACAAAATTACATCGAGAGCACGGGGATGGCCGTTGCCCCCACAGAGTCGACGGGAGCCCAGGCCAAAGCCCTGGCGCGGCGCGGGGCCATCGTGGACCTGCAGCGCAACCTCTTGGAGGCCGTCGGCGGGGTTCAGATAGATTCCCGCACGACGGTGAATGATTTCATGGCCGAAGATCGCGTCCGTTCGGAAGTGCACGGCATCATCCAGGGCGTCGAGCTTCTCGACGGCAAGTGGGACGGGGAGTCCTACACGGTGACGGGGCGCATCCGCCTGGCTCAGCTTCGTGTGATCGTGGATTATTGCCGGGGCCTTGGACGGTGATAGCGGCGCTTCAGCGGCCGCTGGACTGCGAG
>JAISQE010000089.1 GCA_031274425.1 Synergistaceae bacterium
GAAAGAATACGAAGAATTTTTGCGTCATAAGGTTGCTGTCGCGCGTATACAGATTTCTACAGAGCAAAGCCGCTCCGATGAAGAGGTCGAACGAGAATTTGCAAAACGACGCGGAGAGAGAGACACCGACCTTTGTTCATTGCCCCGCCAGCGGCCCCCGATTCGCCGGCAGGAGTAGCATCCTCAGAAGACCTATAACGCTATTCCTATAAAAATCCCTATATGCACAGTGTTGCTATACGACCCAAACGACAAAATGCAAGGATTAAGGGTCCATATTTATAATTGATAAACGCTGATAAACAAAAGAAACCACACTGTGCATATAGTGATTTTACCTCATAAAGTTCGGGCAGTAAGCGGACTTTCACCACCAAGTTATCGCCCGTCTGGGCCAAAAAAACAATGCCGGCGGTTTCGCGTGAAACCGCCGGCATGTTTCTTGGCTTTATGCTTTGCAGGGGGAAGAGGTTATTTCGCGCGGCAGTCGATGACCTCCCCGCTGTCCTCGATAAGCTCGAGGGTGACCATTTTTTTCGTGTAATTCTTGACGAATGCGGCTCGTTCCATCGAGTTCCCTCTTACGTCCGAAAAGGAGCAACGCTCGGACAAGGGGCCTGACGCCGTCGTGCCGTTGACGTTTATGAAGATCACCGCGGGCTGAGTCGATTCGTCCACCTTTTCCAGTTGTCCCGTTACCTCCAGCGTGGGAATCTTCATAACGGCGAACGCGGAAGAAACCAAACAGGCTACAGCCAAGAGCGTCCCCGCAACCACCAGCGCAACGTTCTTTTTCATTTTAGTCTTTTTCACCATATCCTTTCCCTCCAATAGTGAAGATGCGGAATATTGGGAGTTATATTAGGCAAGTTAACTGGGTTTCCTGTGGGAGGAAGGTCTCCACTGCCTACGCCCCCGCCCGCCTCAAGCGATTTGTTCAACAGGTCGACATCGTCGACCTCGTTCCACGAATTGGGGTTCAATTGCTGTTGAATTCCGAGGAAAAGCCTTCCTGTTTTACTTACGTTAATTCCGGTAACTTTAATATTGCGCAAAAGTATATAATTTTTGTTTGTCAAACGCGATTTACCTGTTAGGGGATTGATGATGTAAAGTTTGGCGTCTCCGACCTCCGGACAGGTTTCGCTTTGATCCGCCAGGCGGGTGCGGGGCACGAAAGTGGCGATGTACAACTCGCCATTGAAAAAATACGGGGTCGTCGTCGCGTACTCCGCATCCCTGGGATCGTCAGGGTCGTTCATTTTAGGGCGCAGGCGTAAAGCCCACCCTTTGCCTTCCACGGCACTCGTGAGCGTTTGCTGCACGCCTTTATTCACCACATCGTAAGGAGAGCCGTACGACGGTGAAAGCCCGTCATTGAAGTACGTCCATTGATTTAAGTCCGCGAGCTTCGCGTTGTTTGGGGCTTTGGTGAGGTTAATGGCGAAGATGAACTGCTGCTCGTTCGTCAGTTTCCGGGTGCCGCTGAGGTCGGAATCCGGCATCATCAAGTCGGCAGTGCCCCCGAAAAGCCAAGTTGACTCCGTGCCCTGGTACTTATGTCTCGCCTTTATGAGTGCACGCGGAAGAATCAGCGGCAAATCGGCGGACACGGAGGGCGATACCGCGTTTCCGGCTTCCGCATAAGTGAGCATTTGAAAAATACCTTTCAGACTCCAGTCTTCGATCGGCCCTGTAGTGTCGCAGTATAGAATGTTGCCTTCGCTGTCGGCCGTGTAAAATTCCACCGTTTTGTCGCCAGCCAAGGTAATATCGCCGCTCAATTTAGGAGTGATGTGGGTTACGGGCGTCACGGCCATGCCCAATGGGCGTCCGTTCGCGAAAAAATCCGCAGGGGAGGACGCCATGTCGATTTTTTTGCGGATAGTTCCATTCTCTGCGTCGAGGAAGTAAAATACTTTCCCTTGAGTGTCTCCATCCAGTCCTTTTTTGTAGCCCAAGCCGCCTGGTAGAATGGTCACATGTTCTCCAGTCCAGGATACGACCGGCATTGCCGCCTGTATAGTCAACCCCAAGTCGCTGTAATCGTAGTCGCCGATATTGCCGCTTGCAAGTCCCCAGCGTTTTACCCCGTCGATGGGGTTGGTTTCTTTCTCTGCGTAACGTGCGTTCTCGATGGCCCACAGAAATTGAGGCGTTCGGTTTAGAGGGCCCAGCTTGGTAACGTCCATTGCGTAGAGACCGTTGCCTCCCCATCCCATAGCGCCCAGCAAAACGGTATGGTCCTTATTGTCAGAGAATTTGACGTCTCCGGTCGTCAACATGCCGTCCAGGAGCACCAAAGGAACGGAACGCGGGACCGTCGAGCCATCTCCGTTATACCAAGTATTATCTTGCCCATATTCGCCGTACTTCATCAAAGGGATGCGATTGAGTATGTTGGGAGGGATGAAGCCCCAGATTTCATTCCCCGACTCAAAATCGATGCAGTGCAGAAAACCGCGGTTAGTATGAATGTAAAGCGCCTTGTCACGGCTGGCGATTTCAGGGTCGTCAGAGTTCAAAAGCGACGCAGCTTTGGGAACTCCCACCACGGTAATTCCGGAATGCGCGCTGTCCCCCAGAGCGCCAACCCCATCGTCGTAAGTGTAGAGCCAATCCCGAAACGGGTGAAGGCCGATATCGATTCCCCAAAGAGCACTGCAAAGAGCCGCGTCAAAGGTACTAATTTCCTTGCGGAGGCCGCCAACTATGCTGTAAAGATTTCTGTCGTGATTTTTTGCTTGTTCTGTTATGTTGAAGCCGGCCTCCCATGCAGGATCCGGGGCGTTTAGTTCGTATTTATAGAGCCAAGCCCTCCACTGATCCATCGTCTTGACGGTGTAGGAAGCGCTCAGCATGAAGTTCTCCATGTTATTTGTTCCTTCGCCCATCATCGGAGCTCCGACCGCCATCCTGTCGGAGTTGATACGTTTTAAAACGGCATTCAGATTATTGATCAGTCCAGGGACGTCGTTGGCGAAGTAAGGTGTGGCGCTGGGATTGGGAACGTAGTCCGTTCCATTGTGTATCGGGTCCCCGTATTGAGCTATATCCCTCAGGGTCGCCTGGATGTGTAGCGAATTGGGGTCCGTGGCGTCTGGGTCGACGAAACCCACGACCAAGGTCCGAATTCCGGAGTCCATGATGAGGGACGTCTTTTCCTCCCACACGTTGGAGCTGTTTTTCGCTCGTCCTCGCATCGTCAGAGAGTTCTTGTAAAGTTCCAGGGCCGCTTCGTGAGCAGGGATCGCTCCAGGCGATTCGTCGTTGCCCGCCGTGAAAATGACCAGCCAGTTGGATTGGCAAGAGCCCGTGACAGGGAAAAACCCCAAGGTGTCGTTGCCGAACTCCAACCCGTCCGACTTCCCGGTTCCCGCTCTGGGGGAGAAGAAGTCGAGAACGCTCCCCACCGCCTGGCCCGTCGGCAACCCCTCCAGAGTCGTGGAAGTGCCGAGTATCAAGTGCGAGCTTCCATAAGCGCCGTCAAACGGGGCATACTGAATCAACTTGTTGCCCACGCCGGTCGCCGAGTCATTCTTCCCTACGTGATGCTCTCGGCCGTAAATGGAAGTGGACAAGGGCGTCTGGCCGTCCGCCGTAAATTCGGGATCTTCCACGGCGCTGGCGGCGTTGCCGCTCACGGCTTCGATGCCGTTGATGTACTGCCGAAAATCGAGCAATTTTTCCGTTGCGACAGAGGTCCCGTCGTTTTTTAGGCGATAAAATTTGTCGAAGGGGACCTTCATCACGGCCCGGTTGACCTGCCGCCACTGCGGCGTGGTGCTGTTGAACTCGTAATAATCGCGCATAACGCCCGCAAAGACCGTCTGAGACATATAATAATTGCCGCCTAAAGAGGTATAGTCATTCCCTGTGCCGTTTCCAAGCACCCAACTGGGGGCTTTGCCGTATTTGAAAGTGGCGTCCGCGCCGTAGTATCCGGGTTGTTCCTCGGTACTGCCAGTTGTGGCTGCCTTATAAAAGTCGGCCACGACGGTAGTGGTCCCATAGTTCGTCTCCTGATAACTCGTGCCCATGGCTACGTTGATGCCCGTAAAAAGGTCCGCGTTCTCGGGGGCGGTCAACCGCCACAGCACCAACCTCATCATGTACATGCGGCTGTCGTTGGGCACCAGATGCGCTTCCGCCAAATGTTGAGGCACGGAAACGCCCGCGTTGGCGCCTCCCGGCAGGTACGAAGCCAGGGCCGAAATGCTTGCGGGAACAGAGCCCGTTCCGTTCCAATTCGCGGCTGTCGAGTCTTTGAAGGTCAGGAAGTAGGGTTTGTCGTCGTAGGGAGAGTAGTAGTCGTCAGGATTGCCGATGAAGTTGTTGGAGTCGTCAGTCTCTCGGCCGTAACGGGAATAGCCAGCATTCACGTTTATATT
Source organism: Synergistaceae bacterium (assembly GCA_031274425.1). Lineage (GTDB taxonomy): Bacteria > Synergistota > Synergistia > Synergistales > Aminobacteriaceae > JAISLU01. Next base: position 4,392 of record JAISQE010000089.1, read on the forward strand.
TGTCTGTTCCGTCCCCGTGATAATATCCTGAGCGTAGACGTCTCCCTTTTTGACGTCGCCAGCGGCATCCGCCGTCGCCACGTTTCTGGCGCGGTGCCCGTTCGTCATGAAAGGACGCGCGCCCACCCCGTAAGTCGAATCTCTCAGCAGGTTACCCCGCTCACCCGCCGTTCTACCGTCCGTCGCCAAGGGCATGATTCCTTTGGGGGAAAACGTCATCGGCGACCCCACATCCAACAAAAAGAACACGTTAGGCTCTACTCCCGTTATAACGGCGTCTGTCAGAGGGTAATCTGCTTTCGTGAAGCCCCTCAGTTGGACTGCCGCCTCGACGTCCAACGCTCCCATGAAGACCATCGCCAGCGCGCCGCATAAAACCCCGTATTTTATCTGTCTGTTCATATTTCAACCTCCTACTGAAAAACATATTCTAAAAAATATCGCTCTGCCCTTGAAATTGAACCCCGAACTTCAATCACTGGTTGATCGCCTGAAAAAATCCCTCCTCGATATCTCTTGCCAGAACTCCCGTTCCGTCGTTATGAATATCGTAAAGTTCTAGGCGAACGACATAAGCTCCATAGTCTCGGTATTGTTGACTCTTATTGTGGACTCCTCCCCCACTCAGATTATCCCCGTCTATCGAATTCTCCGTTAAATTATTATCGTCTAACCCCTCCAGATCTTCGCCGTTCTTATTCAGGTCGTCGGCGTACAGCATCAAAGATGGAGGAAGAGCCTGATCTTGCCAGTTGGAAATAGCGACCCAACTCGGTAGGTAATTCGCGTCATACACGCGCATGACCAAGCGTTTGGGTCCGTTGGGAGTATGCAAGGCCATATCGATACTCAAAGCGTCGGCAATACCGTCTTCGTCCTGAGTCAACTGCAAAGCGGTCATTCCTGTAAAAGTGACGGAATCGAGGTTCACGCCATCCAATGACACGGGTAAACCCGAGCCGTGCAACACGGGCATGTTGTCCGCTTCCCTCCCTTCGTTGAGTTGCACGATGAATCCCTTTGCTTTTTCGAGATAGCTCGCCATGGAGACATGCTCAATGTAGCCCCTGCGCTGGAAAGTCGCCGTGCGGGTGAAAACGGTGGACAGGTTGAACATCGCGGCGATCAGCACGGTGCCTATCACGACGATGGACAAAGCCATCACCAACCCCATGCCCTTACGTCTACGCATAGTTTATCAACGCCTCCTTCGGTTTGTATTTTTCAGTTTCGTATCCGCCATATCATGCTTTCCACTATAATCCGGCGTCGCATCACCTGGTCGGCGTTCTTGAAATAATCGGCGTAAGGCGCGATCGTATTGGGCCACAGCGGAGGGAGCCCGCGCTGGTCCGCGGGAACGTCGTTTGCCCCGAACGCCGCGATGTAGAGGGTCAGAAGGCGGGAGTCGGGGTCGAAACGGAAACACACCCCGGCGATGTTCCGCGCCAACACCTTGTCGAAACTCTCTCCCGCGGTTTTGGGGTTTCCCATGAACACACGTTGGATGAGTTCGTTGTTGTCGTTGACGAACAGGCTGGCCGATTGGATCAGATGAACCTCCTCGTATCCCAGAATACGCCCCCCGATGAGGACATTCTTTGCTTTCCCGTGAGCGTTGAAAGAGTAAGGCGCGACCTGCACCTTGAGGGTGTTGTCGACCGAATTGACACTGTCGCCGTCGCTATAGATCAAAAGAGGCGCTCTCGTGGAGGGAAACACGATCCACTGACTCACTCGCGATCCCCTGACGTTCGAACTGTTTTCAATCCCAATCGGACGGTTCTCGTCTTGGCGGTACTTGAAATTTACGAGGGCGTTAACTCCGTTGGGTTCCAGATGCAGGGTGTAGCAATTAGGTGCGCCTGGAGTATGTTTGCTGCTCCAGAACGCTTGATCATTGGAAATCGTGTCGTATTCGGGCTCATTCCGGCCATGCGTCTCCAATTGATCCATCAAAACAGAATCCTGCGAAACAAGCACTCCCGTCGGTATCGCCCAAGTATAATACAAAACCGGCCCCACGTAGACCCATCTGCCGTGCTCGTCGAAGGTGTCGTTGGAGATGACTTTCCCATTGTTGGTGTAGTCGTCGGGGTCCGTCCCGAGGGTGATAGGGCCTCCCCAATCAAGGGCGCTGCGATCGGTGTCGCCCATCTGTTCCATGATGGGGTTGTTGTTGCCGTCGCCTTTGAACGCGGCGTTAAAAGACCCCCTTGCCGAACGATTGTTGGGCATTCCCAAGCCGACGTTGGTGATCTGGGGCGTCAAAAATTGAAAAACCTCCTCAATCTCCAGGCGAGCCGAAACATACTCGTCGTTTTGCCCGTACGTGCCGATGAAAAACCACAGAGCCGTAAGTATCGTGCCTCCCAAAAGCCCTATGACGATCATCGCGATCAGGACCTCCACAAATGAAAATGCGCGGGACCGTTTCATAGTCATTCACTCCTAATCATGTTCCGAATTGTCCGGGGCCGTCGCGGTCGAGAAGGTGTTGATGTCCCTGAGCACGACCCGGCTGCTGCGTTGCTTCGAGGAAGGCCATACCTCGAGACGAATGGTGTATGTTCCATTTACGGGACCCGCTCGCGACGCTTCGTATTTGTACGGGCTGGCTCTTCCCATTCGGGCCTTCACCTGATCGACGATCTTTCCCCCTGGAACGCTGGCGTCCTCCAGATCGGAGTTCCCCATTCCAAGTCGGCTGGGAGGGAGAGATTCGAGGGCCTCGAACCAGTTATTGACAAAAATATGAATCCCCAGATCCTCTCTGCTGAAGGTTTGAAGTCCTATCGACCAAGCGATGGTCTGCATGATAGCCCCGATGGTGACCGACACGATAACTAGCAAAATGATACATTCCACTATGGAAATGCCTTTGCGACGCTGTTTCCTCCAAACTTCCGGCGAAAAGGAAATTTTAGACGTCATACAACGGCCTCCTTCCTAATTTTCAAATTTTTAAAGCCCCGAATCACGAAGCTGGAAAAATTTTTCTTTCTTTGTATAGAGAATTCCGCGCTCTTGAAAAATTTTGCCTATAAGGTTACGTGTAAAAAGTCCTCTAGTCAATAGGCCATAAGGTGCACTGTCATAAGTGCACCCGAAAAGCCGAATGGCGTCGTCAGTTCGATAGGTTAAAAAAATTGGGCGGCGATCGGAAGAATCAAGAAAATTCAGAAGCTCCGCGTTCTAGGGTTTTTGTGCGAATTGTTGGGGTTTGTCGCTGAGAAGCGCTCTTGGATCTCGAAATGCCCCTTCCACCATGACGCCGAAGTGAACGTGCGAGGTCGTGGCGCGTCCCGTGCTTCCCGCGTAGGCGATAACCTGCCCCTGGTCCAC
>JAISQE010000099.1 GCA_031274425.1 Synergistaceae bacterium
AGAGCTCCCCGAGAGGGGTCGATTTTTATGCTTGAGCTGGAGCGTCGGTTTGCGGCTCTGGAGGTGTTTTTGTGGCGGTATCCAGTGGTAGTTTAGGTTATATCGTGGTGGACGGGGCCGACGGACTTTTTCGCGGAGCTTCGTTGGTCGTGGATTTTCGAGGTATCCCGCTGGATTTTCGTTATACGGACCCGATCAAGCCCTCGCGTCTGGAAAAAATTTTATACGGCAGCGCCCTGGAGGTTTATCTGCGGGAAGAACTGATCTTAGAAAGCTTGATCAGCGTCATCGAAGTGAAGCCCATGCTCTGGGTTTGCAGGGAACCCGACCTCCTGCTTCCTCTCAAGAATATTACAAAGGGAAAGGTGTTGTTTTTAGCGCCCTCCAGCCGTTCGCCGATGGATGCCGTGGGCAATGTGGAAAACGCGGGAGAAAGCGGCGTCTATATGATTCAAGCCGACTCCGTCAGCGCGCCTTTGCGCGTCGCCTTTTCCGAAAACGCGAGGGAAGACGAAATCAAACAAACCGCGGGCGTGTTGGTGGAAGCCGCGAAAACGATGGAGTTGCTCGAACCCTTCGGGCGCATCCAAAAAGCGTTCTCTTCTTTGGGAGAAGAATGACGGAGTAAAGATTATAGAGGTCACATCTTGATCACACAGGACTTAAAGGACTATTTTTGCCGTCACTTTTTAGGACGGGTGAAAGTGCGGCATTTTTCTCTCACTATTGCCCCCTCTCGAGTTTTGTCCCTGAAACGCACCGTCGAAACGCACCCGATCCGTACACAGATGAAGGTGGCCGGCTCTACTTTTTTGACGTACAAAAACATCGCCTGTTCCAGCCGGGGATTTCGTTTCGCGGCGCAATTGGTGAAAACCCGAGGGGCGAAGATCGCAAAATACGCTCCGGGAGAAATGAAGGTGCGTTCTCTCGCCAAGCTGAAGTCGAAAGCGCGGGAGGGGATGAAACGTGTCGCGGTGCTTCCTCAAGAGCGGACCAACAGGCTGCAATGGCAACTCGTGCGCCCCAAAAAGGAGGGAGAAATGATCCTGGCCTGGTACGGCCCCGTGATCGAGGAAGCTGTTGTGAAACTGACTTTAAACAAACAGCATGGAACGCTTCTAATCTGGTATAATCCCCAGAGTAGGCGTTTCGAACCCAAAGGCATTTACCTCTACAGGCGTTTGGGCATACGCGGAAACTTTGAGTGGCGATGGATGTAGTTTTGAGATTAGATGTAATTTTGGAATTAGATGTGGTTTTTGGAGTGGATATAGTTTTGTTTGGGCTGTAGCTTTGTTTTGGATGTAGTTTTATTTGGTCTGGGTGTAGTTGGGCGGAATTTTGTGACTGCGTATTCGAGGCGGCATGTTTAAAATATTATCGGGGGGTTCGTAATACTAATGGTTGAGGAGAAGAAGGTCGAAACTTCTTCGGTTCGGGTAGGCGACCTGGTGGAGTGCGTCGTAGAACAGATTATGCCGTATGGAGCGTTTGTAAGACTTTCGACAGGACAGAAGGGGATGGTGCACATCTCCGAGTTGTCGTTCAACTTTGTCAAAAAAGTCGAGGATATCCTGACTTTACAGCAGAATATCAAGGCTCGTGTCATCAAAATCGACGAAAAAGGGCGTATCGACCTTTCTTTGAAGAAAGTGGAAGAACGTCCTATGGTCCAGGCTCCTATTACAAAAGAAGACAAGGATAGTTTCGAGAAAAAAATGGCCTCCTTTTTGAAAGTCAGCGAGGCCAAAATAGCGGATCTCAACAGCAAAATGAACTCTTCGAAATCAGGCAAGAAAAAACCGGGCGGCAAGCCCAAAAATTAGAACGGGGTTTCCCCGAATGACCATGATATCGCCGGGGGGCAAAAGCCTCCCCTTTTTTTATGAAAAATTGCGTTCTTACGATTCCCTTTCCATCGCGCGGCAGATGCGGGGGCGCAAATTCGATTCGACCTTGATTCTGGGCACGGCAAGCCGGTGTCGATTCGGCTGCCCTCGGGTGGTGGTTTGTTCTCCCTTACGGGCGCTCCTTCCCTTTCCCACCTCCTTCTGGCTGACCTGTCCCTGGCTTGTGCGTTTCGTCGGCGGCATCGAGTCCGAAAGGGGAGTGGAGGGGCTCGAACATTGGATAGAACGCCACGCGCCCGATGAATGGATTCCTTTCAACGTAGATCATCAGCGGATAAGGCTCGCGCTCTTGCCTGGAGCGACGTCGAATTTCCTGCGTCGATACATGCCTCGGGTTTTCGAGCGGATTCGCGGCGGCGGCGTGGGCGGCATTCGATACGACACGAAAACGCGCCGGGTACGTGTAAAATGTATCCACCTGCAGGTGGCGTCGTGGCTGGCGCTGCGCCGTCATCCGGGGGGCGGTTGGCTCGACGCGCAAAAGGCGGGCCAAGACTGCCGAGGCGGGATGAAAGATTTTTGCGTATACCGAACGAAAGAGGGATAGATGATGTGGAAAGGACGTTTCGAAGAGGATACCGCCCAGGTGGTGTTGAAATTCACCCAGTCGCTGGACCTGGATTGGAGGCTTTACGACCACGATATTCGAGGCAGCGTCGCCCACGCGCGAATGCTGGGGGCGGTGGGGGTGCTTTCGAAAGAGGAGGCCGTTCAGATCGAGGACGGCTTGAACGAGATACGCCGCGAGATACGCGACGGAGAACTGAAGCCCTTCGAGCGGCTCGAAGACGTGCACATGAACATCGAAAGCCGTTTGATCGAGCGCCTGGGCCCGGTAGGCGCGAAACTTCATACCGGGCGAAGCCGCAACGATCAAATCGCGACGACGATGCGCCTCTATCTCAGAGATTCCTTTCTGGATTTGCAGTCGGCGTTGCTTTTGCTCCTGGAGGCGTTTCTGGATCGGGCGGAAAAACACAAAAAAGTCGTCATATCGGGCTATACGCATCTTCAACAGGCTCAACCCATTTCTTTGGGCCATTATTGGATGGCTTGGTTCGAGTCCTTTTTGCGCGATTACGGCCGGCTCCAGTTCGCTCTTTCCTCCCTCGACGAGTGTCCGCTGGGCGCCGGAGCTTTGGCGGGGTCCACGTTGCCGCTGGATCGGGCGATGACCTCGCGCCTTCTGGGTTTCGAACGCCCCACGCGCAACAGCTTAGATACGGTGGCGCAGCGTGACTACATGGCCGACTACCATCATTTCGCAAGCCTCTTTGCCGTCCATGCCGCGCGCATGGCCGAAGATCTGATCCTTTACACCTCGCAGGAGTTCGGCTGGCTGAAACTTCCCGATTCCTTCTGCACGGGCTCCAGCATCATGCCTCAGAAAAAAAACCCCGATGTTTTGGAGCTGGTGCGGGGCAAAACGGGGCAGGTGCTGGGGCACATGATGGACTTGTTGATCACGCTGAAAGGCCTGCCCATGACCTACGACCGCGACCTTCAAGAGGACAAGCGGGGACTTTTCGCCTCCATGGGGACGGTGAGCGGCGTGCTCGAGGTTTTGCCGCCTCTCATCGTCAAGACGGACGTGGACGAAGCCGCGGCGCGGTCCGCGCTGGCGAAAGGGTTTTCCCTGGCCTTGGCGACGGACGTGGCCGAGTACCTGGTCGTCAAAGGATTGCCCTTCCGCGACGCTCACTGGAAGGTCGGAAAACTCGTCAAATATTGCCTGGAGAAGAAAAAGCATTTGACGGAGCTGACCCTCGCGGAATGGCGGGAACAGATACCCGAAACGCAGCCCGATATCTTCGAAATCCTCAGCTTGGAAGAGAGCGTCGCGAGGCGTAACACCTACGGCGGAACCGCCTTTGTTCAGGTCGCCGCCCAAATCGATCAGGGAAAGGAACGCCTTCTCGAAAAAACAAAGGCTCTGGAGGCCGAACGAAACCGATTGAAAGAGCACGCGCTGTAGAGCAGGGGACGCTTTTGGCATAGAATATTTTATATGTCTTATAATGCTGAGGAGGACACGCTTATTCGACGAAAATTCCTATTGAGACATGAGAAATAGGGGAGGGGTCTTTTACTTTTCGTCAAAGCGACCTCGGCTGGAACCGCAGGAGGGTATAATAAGAAAAACATCGCGGAAAGCCTACGAGCCAGCCGGGGCGATTTGTGCTTTATACGCATAACGAAGGACTGATGGCATTTGGTCATGAGAGAAGGACAACCAAAGGAACGCGCTCGATCTTTTG
>JAISQE010000106.1 GCA_031274425.1 Synergistaceae bacterium
TCTCGTCTTCTGATAATCTCACTATATATTCTTTTTTAGGCATTTTACACTCCTTTTTGTATTGAGTGTACCATGCTTTTCAATTTTTGATACAGTTTTAGACTTTACAGGGCACTAGACGAGAATACGTATCTCAAAGGAATAAAGGTAACAGAAGAAGAAAAAGCAAGTATTTCACTTGAAAAGGGCGATTTTCATGGAGAGTGGAACTACAGAATTATTCCACAAATATGCTAACAAAATACGGAAGTTATTTTGTTACGAGCCCATAAGGTATTGGACTTTGAAGATATTGGCCTCCTCATCCAGCACAACCGCCTCATGTGATTTCTGTTCGTCGAGCCAGTGCTTTGCCTTCGGCTTCCTTCGGATTCCTCCTCGCGGGGGACACCCTTGCCGTTTGGCTAACATTTCCCCCTGTCGGGCATGTTCGGGACTTTCACCCTATAGCGAGCCCCCATGCCGGGCGCATCAACAAAAAACGCCGGCTGCCTCATCGACAGGTAGCCGGCTTGATTTCTATTGGTCGGGGTTTCGTTTTTCGCGTCGGTTTACTCGGGCCAAAATATATCTATGAGTTCTATCTTCCTTTGATACGCGAATCCCCACCGGGAGAAGTAAAGCGACATCGTTCGCATCGCCAAGTCTATAGCGTACTTCTCCAATATCAAACGTTTTACCGATTCTCGATTCCAGACGGAGTACGGCAAATTCAAGCTTTGGGGAGTGGAGCCTCGCACCAGGAGTTTGATTTCTCTTTCTTGCTCCGGGGTCAACGCTCGGTAGTGCCCCAACGGCGCTCCTCGTTTTCGAGGCTTCAAGGCCTCCCAACCGCCGCTTTGGTATTTCAGCCAAATCCGGCTCCCGGTTTCGGCTCGGAAACCCACCAGGGCCGACGCCTGATTGTTGGATGCGCCTTTATTTCGAAGACGCACATACGCAACGTGTTTCTCGTATAAAGGATTGGGCGGCGGCTGCCGTTCCTCGGGAGCTTTGTCTTTCCTCTTTCGCATCTCTAGATCACATCACAACTCCCACAATCGCGGCGTGTTCGCTCCTTGGAGCGCTCGAATCAAGAAATTAGGGGCTTCCGGTTCAATCTTTTCATCTCAACCCTTCCACGCGACAACTTCGATTTCCACCTGCGCGGCTTTCGGCAGTTCTTTGACGGCGACAAAGGACCGCGCCGGCGGGTTCTCCGCAAAGTATCGCGCGTATACGTCGTTTATGGGCGCGAAATTATCCATGCTCGTGACGAAGACCGTCGTTTTGACAACTTGCCGCATCGTGAAACCAGCGCTTTCCAGGATGTTTTTGACGTTCTCCAAAACGAGTTTCGCCTGTTCTTCGATGGAACCCGCCGCGATTTGTCCCGTTTGGGGATCCAGGGGAATCTGCCCCGAGGCGAAAAGAAAATCCCCGGCCTGGATGGCTTGACTGTAAGGGCCGATGGCAGCCGGAGCCTTGTCCGTAGCAATGACTTTTTTCATCTTAAAAGACCTCCTCCGTTTAAAAGACCTCCGTCGTGAGTTTACGCCCTGGAGAAACGTTTGAGCCCGGCGTAACGGGCGGCGTCGCCCAGCTCTTCCTCGATGCGCAGAAGCTGGTTGTACTTGGCGACTCGGTCGGTGCGCGCCACGGAACCCGTCTTGATCTGCCCCGTCTTCATCGCGACGGAGAGGTCGCTGATGAACGTGTCGTCCGTCTCGCCGGAGCGGTGCGAAATGATCGAGGCGTAACCGGCCAAAGTCGCCATCTGAACGACCTCGACGGTCTCGGAAACCGTGCCGATCTGGTTCAGCTTGACCAAGACGGCGTTGCCCACGCCTTCTTTGATGCCGCGCGCCAGAATTTCGGGGTTCGTGACGAAAAGATCGTCGCCGACAAGCTGAACTTTGCCGCCCAGGCGTTTGGTCAAAGAGGCCCAACCCTTCCAGTCCTCCTCCGCCATGCCGTCCTCGATGGAGAGGATGGGATAATCCTTGCAAAGACCTTCGTAGTAAGCGATCAGCTCGTCCGCCGTGAAGGTCTTTCCCTCGCCCTCAAAGACGTACTTGCCCTCGTCTTTGTCGTCTTTTTTCTGGAAGAACTCCGACGACGCCACGTCGAGCGCGAAGCTGATGTCCTTCCCCGGCTGATAGCCCGCCTTCGTCACGGCCTCCACCAAGAGGTCCAGGGCCTCGCGGTTGGTCTTCAGGTCGGGGGCGAACCCGCCTTCGTCTCCGACGCCGGTCGAATATTTGCGCGATTTGACGCAGTTCTTCAGGGCATGGTAGGTTTCCGTCCCCATGCGGAGGGCCTCCGCAAAGCTCGGTGCGTTGTGGGGAACGATCATGAACTCCTGAATATCTACGGTGTTGTCCGCGTGAGCGCCTCCATTGATGACGTTCATCATCGGCGTGGGCAGAGTGTAGGAACCGAGGCCGCCCAAGTACGCCCACAGAGGCAGCGCGTGGCTGTCCGCCGCCGCGCGGGCGACGGCCATGGAAACGCCCAAGATCGCGTTGGCGCCCAGCGACGATTTGCCGGGCGTGCCGTCCAGGTCGATCATGGCTTTGTCGATGTCGGCCTGGTTGTCCGCGTCCGAGCCGATGAGCTCCGGCGCTATCTTTTCGTTGATGTTGTCGACGGCTTTCAAAACGCCCTTGCCGCCGTAACGCTTATCTTCCTTGTCGCGAAGCTCCAGCGCCTCGTGCACCCCCGTGGAAGCGCCGGAGGGAACGGCCGCGCGTCCGAACGAACCGTCTTCGAGAAAGACCTCCGCCTCCACTGTGGGGTTGCCCCTCGAATCCAATATCTCCCTGCCGTGTATTCCCACTATCGTACCCATGATCCACAACAACTCCTTTCGAGATTTTAAGAAAAATGCCTGATGTTAGAATAGCTAAAAACATAAAGACAAAACAGCCGCAACACGTTTGAGAAAGTTCGAATGACCAAAGGCGTTATTTCGGCGTCACCAGGGGCGCTCGTTTGCCGGGACCTGGCGTTCTTCCATCACCTCGTAGGCCGCGGTCTGCGGGCGCTTCAAAAGCTGTTCGTCCACGCACAGAACCCTTACCTTCAAAACGCGCGCCATATAGGCGATCTCGATCACGCGCCCCTCCGCGACCTCGGCGGAGGGTTTGCAGGTCCTGCCGTCGATTCTGACCGCTCCGACCTCGATCATCTCCTGCGCCGCGGTCCGGCGTTTCACCAAGTGAGCCGCTTTCAAAAACTTGTCGATCCGCATCGAAACATCCTCGTTGTTCCACAGAATAAAACACCATGCCGTTGGATAGTGTACATCATATTGAAACCGAACCCTCATACTAAAATCGGATCTCCATGCTAAAATCAGAGAAACGCGGACAGGAGGCATTATTAAAAATTTAACGAAATATATCGAGACGACAGGAGGCAATACGGATGATGAAGACGATTGCGAAGACGTGTCTGTTGTGGGGGATTGCGTGCCTTATCGGAGCGGCGCCCGTGAGCGCGGCGGAGGTGGTGAAGGCCTATACCACGTTGGAGGAACCCCTGGCTCAAGCTCTTTTCGACGAATTCAAGAAGCAGACGGGCATCGAGGTCGAGTGGATACGCCTCTCCGGCGGCGAGGCCGTGGCCCGGATCGAGGCCGAGAAGGCCAACCCCCAGGCGTCCATCTGGGTCGGCGGAGTCGGCACCCAGCATATCGAGGTCAAACTGAAAGACCTCACCACCCCCTACAAATCCCGCGCGGCGGACAGCATCCCGGCAAAATACCGCGACCCCGAAAACTACTGGACCGGCCTTTACATCGGCCCCATTTCCTTCTGCATGAACACCAAGCGCGCGGAGGAGCTGAAGCTCGAAATGCCGAGGTCGTGGGCCGATCTGCTGAAGCCGGAGTACGCGAAAAGGGTCCGCGTCGCGCACCCCAGCACCTCGGGAACGGCGTACAACATGGTGACCACCGTCATCCGCATCAACGGAGGGGACGAAGACAAGGCGTTCGAGTACCTGAAGAAGCTCGACAACTCCATCGAGCAGTACTCGCGCTCCGGTTCGGCCCCCGGCAAGAGTTGCGCCATCGGGGAAATTCCCATCGCCATCGGCTACCTGCACGATCAGGTGAAGCTGAAGGTCGAGGGAGCGCCGGTCGAGCTCGTCATCCCCTCCGACGGGACCGGCTTCGAGACGGCTTCCATGTCCCTGATAAAGGGCGGCCCCGACCCCCTCAACGCCAAAAAACTCTACGACTGGGTTCTGGGCGCGGACGCCATGAACATCATCGCCAAATGGTACGTCATCCCCCTTTCCAATTTGGCGACGGCGACGGATACGGGCTTCTCCCTGGACCAAATGAACCTCGTCAACCAGGACGACCAGTGGGACGCCGCCAACAAGGCGCGCCTGATCGATCGTTGGAACAAGGAGATCACGAGCGAATTCAAGGAATAGATGTTCACCAAACGGCGTGTTGTCCGCTTCGCCTTTGCGGCGGCGTTGATCGCGCTTGTGGAGGCGTGGATTTTCTCGAACGTGCGGGCGGAATTCCGATCCATCGTGAACTCCTCCCAAATGCGCTCCGTGGCCGTGACGGCCGAGAGTTTTTCCGCGCTTGCCCCGGCGGAAATTTCCTCTTGGCTGGAGCGCCTCAACCGTCAAGGCGCGAGCTACAGGCTCGCCTGGATCGACGGAATCCCGGAGGAGGGGCAGGCGCTGCCCGCGACCGGAGACGCGGATTTGGTTCGACTGTATCGGGACAGCGTCCGGGACCCTGAATTTCTCAAAGGCTTCGACAACGTCGCCTACGAGGAAAGATACCGCGGCGCGAAAATTTGGAGCCTGGGGGACGTTCCATACAGCCTGATCTTCGCCCCGGCCCCGGAGTCCCCGAAGGCGGAACCCCCTAGAGGGGAGGGGGTTTTGCTTTTCGCCTTCGACCTGGCCGAACAGCGGTCGTTCGAGCGGTTGCTCGTCGTTCTGCTGGGGGCGGCGTTCTGCGTGGCCGTTCTCGTTCTGTGGCAGGTTCAGTTCAGCCGGGACCCGATCGTCGGGTTCGCGGTGACGGGGCTCTTCCTGATGTCCCTGGTTTTCGTGGCTTATCCGCTTTTCGAGTCGGCGCGGCTGTCCTTCGTTCAGGAGGGGAAGCTGACGTTTCAGATCTGGAAGACCATTCTGACCTCGCGAGGCTATCAGGCGGCGTTGAAGGGCAGCATCCGGCTGGGTTTTTGGACGGCTACCTTTTCGACGCTCACGGGTTTTCTCTTTGCCTTCGTCTGTTCGCGCACCAACGCGCGTTTCCGCTCCTTCATCGCCGTCATGGGGACGCTACCGGTGATCTCCCCTCCTTTTTCCCTGACCCTTTCCGTCATTCTCCTCTTTGGAAACAACGGCCTGATCACTCGCTGGCTGGGCGTCACGAATTTTTCGATCTACGGCCTGCGCGGCCTGGTTTTGGCGCAGACGATGGGCATGTTTCCCGTGGCGTTTCTGACGCTCTCGGGGGTGCTCGACGCCATCGACTCGACCTTCGAGGACGCGGCGCTCGATCTGTCGGCGGGAAGGTGGAAAACCTTCACGTCGGTCACCTTGCCCTTGGCGTTTCCCGGCCTTTTGAGCGCGTGGCTCCTGGTCTTCACAAACTCCCTGGCGGACTTCGCCAACCCCTTGATCCTGTCGGGGGACTTCCGCGTGTTGTCGCTGGAGTCGTACCTCGAAGTCACGGGCATGAATCGCCTGGGGCACGGGGCGGCGCTTTCGCTGTTGCTTTTGATGCCGACGCTGAGCGCGTTTTTGGCGCAGCGTTTCTGGGTCGGGCGCAGGTCTTACGTCACCGTGACGGGGAAACCGTCGGGCCGCGTCACGGAGCTGACGACGCCCGCCGTCAGGTTCGCGTTGCTGTCCCTGATCTCTCTCGTCGTCGTTTTTCTGCTGGCGCTGTACGGAACCATCGTGGCGGGGTGCTTCGTGAAAAACTGGGGAATCGATTACTCCTTCAGCCTCGCCAACATCGGAGAGGCCCTGACCCGGGGCAGGGACGCGCTGTTCGACACGGTGACGCTGGCGGCGGCGGCCACCCCCTTGGCGGGGGTCGTGGCGATGATCGCGGCGCTGGTGATCGTTCGCAAGAAATTTCACGGCAAGCGGCTGCTGGAGATGCTGATCATGACGCCCTTCGCCCTGCCGGGAACCCTGGTCGGCATCAGCTACATCCTGGCCTTCAACAAACCGCCCCTGATTCTGGTGGGAACGGCGGCGATCATCGTCATCAACTACGCGGTCCGCGAGCTTCCCGTTGGGGTGGAGGGCGGCGTCGCGTCGCTGCGCCAGATCGACCCCTCGATAGAGGAGGCCGCCACCGACCTCGGGGCGGACTCCGCCACGGTGTTCCGCACGATCGTCCTGCCGCTGGTGCGCCCCGCTTTCCTGTCGAGCCTTTCCTACACCTTCGTGCGCTCCATGACGGCGGTCAGCGCGGTCATTTTCCTGATCTCGGCGCGGTGGTATCACCTGACCGTCCTCATCTACAATTTCTCCGAAAACCTGCGCTTCGGCTTGGCCAGCGTTTTGTCCACCGCGCTGATCGTCATCGTGTTCGGCGTGTTCGGCCTCATGCGCCTTTTGATCCGCAAAAACGAGAACCTGGCGAAAAGCGTCGGCGCGTAACGAACACAAACCCCACTCACAAGAAGGGAGTCACAATCAAATGCGCTCCAAATCCGTTCGTCTCGAAAACATCACGAAAGTGTTCAAGGACCCTCAGTCCGGGCAGAACGTGCCGGCCGTGGAGGACGTGTCCTTCGAGATCGCCCCGGGGGAGTTGGTCACGCTGCTTGGCCCCTCAGGCTGCGGCAAAACCACCGTGCTGCGGATGCTGTCGGGTTTCGAGCCGCCCACGTCGGGGCGAATTCTCATCGGCGAACAGGACGTCACGAACATCCCGCCGAACAAGCGCGATACGGCGATGGTCTTCCAGAGCTACGGGCTTTTTCCGCACATGAACGTCTTCGACAACGTGGCCTATGGCCTGAAGCTGCGTAAGGTTCCGAGGCCCGCCGTTCAGGAAAAGGTCATGCGTTTTCTGGAGATGGTGGGGCTCTCGGCTCTGGCGAAACGCCCCCCGTCGCGCCTTTCGGGAGGGCAGCAGCAACGGGTCGCCCTGGTGCGCTCCCTCATCGTGGAGCCCTCGGTGCTGCTTTTGGACGAGCCCCTGTCGAACCTGGACGCGCTGCTGCGCGAACAGATGCGCGTCGAAATCCGCAGACTGCAGAGATCTCTGTCGATCACCGCGATGTACGTCACCCACGACCGGATCGAGGCCATGAGCCTATCGGACCGGATCATCGTCATGAAGGCGGGGAAAATCGTCCAGATCGGGACCCCCAGCGAAATTTACCGAGACCCCGTCGATACTTTCGTGGCCGGGTTCGTGGGCAAGGTCGCCTTCTTCCCCTGCACGGTCGCCTCCGTCGCGGAGTTCTGCCGCGTGGAGGTTCGGGGGCAAAACTTCGACGTGCCGAAGTGGTCGGAGGGTCTGAAGGCCCGCGACGAGGCCCTGGTGATGTGCCGGCCGGAATCGCTTTCCTTGGGAAATCCGGGCGAGGGGATAGAGGACGGCGTGGTCACGGCGAACGTCTACCTGGGCAACAGCGTGGAATCGTGGGTGAAGAGCGACCAAGGCGATGTGCTGGCGCAGATCGACAACCCCGACATGAAAAAAATCTGGAAAGAGGGAGAACCCGTCTCCTTGACCTTCCAGCCCGAGCTGGCAAAGGTGCTGAAGAAGTCTTAAAGGTATTGAAGAAGTCTTAGCATTGAAGAAGCCTTAGCGGAGTGAGATTACCCGATATTCTCGGTAAAGTCGAGACGCAACAGTTTTTCCAGTTCCTCCAGGTTCGACGCGAGGCCCACGCCGCGACGCAGCTCCGAGGCTCCGGGCATTCCCTTGAACATCCCCGCCATCAGGCGTTTGAGCAACACCAAAGCCGTCTTCGGGCCGCAGATCCGCCGGGCGCGTTCTCCCAGGCTCAGCAAGCGCCGGATTCGCTCTCCCCGCGCGGGGGCCGTCAGGTCCTCCGGGACGCGGTAACCCAGGGCGCGCAGCGCGAGCGGGAAAAGATACGGGTTCGCCAGGGCCCCTCGGGCCAGCATCACGCCCACGCACCCCATATTTAGATACTCCTTTACGTCCTCGACCGTGTAGACGTCGCCCGACGCGCTGATTTTCCCCGGAAAGCGCTCCGCCGCGGCCGCCGTCGCCACGCGGTCGGCCCTCCCCTCGTAACGCTGCGCCGCCGTTCGGCCATGAACGCAGACGTTGTCCGCCCCGGCCTCGACAAGCCCCTCCACGAACCGCAGCGTCTCCCTATCGTCGGGCATTCTGCGGGTCTTCACCCAGACGAGAAGCCCCAATCGCTTCAGGCCCCGAACCATCGCGAAGGCGGTCTCCGTTCCCATCAGGGCCGCGCCCGCGCCCCGCTTCGTCACCTTCGGCATGGGGCAGGCCATGTTGACCCCCAAAGCCGCAAACCGAAGAGGCCCGCACCGCGCGTTTGCCGCGAGCGCCATCTCGGCCCCTCTCGCCATCGTGTCGGCGTCGCCGGCGAAAAGCTGCAAAACCACGGGGTTGCCGCACTTGGAATCCTCGCCGGGCAGGAGGCGCAACATGCCCTCGGTTTTGCGGTTGTCGCGCAGGAGGCCCATGCAACTGATCATCTCGGTATGGGTCAACCCCGCCCCCAGCGCCGCGAAAAACTCCCGCACCGGGGGCGTCGTCACCCCGGCCAGCGGCGCGAGCCAAAGCGCGTTGTCGAGCCTCAGGCCGCCGGCCTCAATTTTTTCGGTTGCGTTCATAAATGACGCGCAGGCCGTCCAGGGTCAACCAGGGGTCGACGTGGTCTATGGATTTCGTCAGGGTCGCCATCAGCTCCGCGTGTCCTCCCGTGGCGACCACCGTCGTCTTCTCCCTCAGTTCTTCGCATATTTTTTCGACCAGGTGATCCGTCAGGCCCGCGTTGCCGTGGAGGATGCCGGACTGGGTCGATTCGTTCGTGTTGCGGCCGATCACGGAGGGAGGAAGCTCCAGCCCCACCTGGGGCATCTTGGCCGCGCGGCTGAAAAGAGCCTGAACCCCCGTGATCAGTCCGGGAGCGATGACTCCACCCAGATACGCGCCGTCCGCCGAGACCACATCCAGGGTGATCGCCGTTCCATAGTCCACGACGATCAAGGGAGAGCCGTATTTGTGGCGTCCTCCGACCGCGTTGACGATCCGATCCGCCCCGACCTCGTGGGGAGCGCCGTAGCGGACCTCCATGCCGATGTCGCTGAAGGCGTCGACCCTCAGGCAGTCGGTGCCCAGGTACGTTTTGAGCGCCTCGCAGATCGGCAGGTCCAGAGGAGGCACCACGCTGGCCAGCACCGCGCTGTCGATTTTGTCCGGCTTGACGGATATCGTGGAAAAAAGAGTCAGGAGGTAGACCCCGAACTCGTCCGAGGTGTGTAGAATCGAGGATAGGCGCCAGTGGGCGATCAGCTTGTCGCCGTCGAAAATGCCCACGACCGTGGTGGTGTTCCCCGCGTCTATGACCAGCAGCATAAGAAAACCTCCGAGCATCAAAAGGTGATTGCACCCGAAAAGTATAACAGAGAAAAAAACGGGAAGGCCGCAATCGAAACAGCGCTAAACGCCAAAAGAACTTCTCGGTGTCGGGCCGCTCCGGCGATAGCGTCAAATAAATTAACAATGTCAACAACTTAGGGAAGAAAATTAACGAGGTCAGGGGACGAGTCCCCTGCGGGGTGTGGGGCGGAACCCCATAGTCTCGCTTAAGCTGTTGACATTGAAAAATTAAGGAAAAAATAAGAATTCACCTATTTTTTCTTAAACTTCGAGGGGTATTCTTTCGTTGGATAAACCGGAACCGCCACTTTTTCGAATCGAGGGGATACAGAATGAAGATGATCGAATCACCGCGACAGTACGTTTACCCCGCCGTTTTCACGCCGGCCCGCGACGAAAGCGGACTTTGGCGCGTCCGCTTTCCCGACTTGGCGAAGGGCGGGCAGGTAAACGCGTATACCTTAGAGGAAGCGATGTTGTGCGCCTATGGCATTCTGAAAGCTCACGTCCTCCATCTCGAACAAAACAAATATCCCGCGCCCGCGCCTACCCCCTGCGGAAACGTCTCGATCGAGGACGGCGACATCGTACAGCTTGTCGTCGCCTCACCGGACAATGGCGATTCCGGTAAGGACCGGAATCAGGGCGGAAGCGCCGCCTCCCGCGTCAAAACGTTTCTCGTTGTCGTCTTATTCATCTGCCTATTGGCAGCCGCGTCGCTGAGCAGCAGTTCTTCCAAACCCGTCATCTACCTCTATCCCGAAACCGTGACGGAGGTTTCCGTCAGACTGGACTACAACGGCGCGCTCTCGCACACCTGGCCGCCCTATGAAGACGGCTGGAAGGTCACGGCGCGGCCGGACGGGACCCTCGTCAACCACGCCGACGGCAGGGAATATTCTTACCTCTTCTGGGAAGGGGAAACGGAGGTCCCCTTCGACTTCAGCAGCGGCTTCGTCGTGAAGGGGTCCGAGACGGGCGAGTTCCTCAGGGAAAAGCTGGCCTTCATGGGTCTGACGCCCAGGGAGTACAACGAGTTCATCGTCTATTGGCTTCCTCTAATGGAGGGCAACGCTTATAACCTGATTTCTTTCCAGGGCGCGGCCTACACCGACAACGCGGTTCTGACGGTGGAGCCCCAGCCGGACAGCGTCCTGCGGGTCTACATGACTTTCAAGGCCCTCTCCTCTCCGACAACGGTTCCTCCGCAGGAACTGAAGCCCTTCGAGCGCAAGGGGTTCACCCTGGTGGAATGGGGCGGCGGCGAGGTAAAGAACTGATGACGGGTACGATAAAGAGGACTACCCAAACGGCTTCTCCCGTCTTTCGGAGAAGGAAAACCACGTTGCGTTGCTCGCTCCCTACATGGACAATCCTCAGCGATACACGCAAGACGCCCGCTACGTTTTTCGCGTCGTGAACGGCGTGGTGTGGCTGGGCTGCGACCTCGCTAAAACGAGCGCCGAAACCCGCGAAAAATTACAGGGCAAAGCCGTCAACGCCGGCCTTTTAGGTTCTTCCGCAATCGACGCGCCGCCCGTCTCCGACGACGTGACCCATCGCTACGACGCAAAGGCGGGTAAAGTGGACCCCTTTGTCAAGACAAAAAATCAACTTTCTTTAAGCTTTATTGCTTAAATATTCTTACTTCATAAAGAGAATGCTCTTTTCCTTTCCAGCATAAACCTCTACTGGTCTTTTGTACTTTAAAGCTACATGGGGACGAGTGTTGTTGTAGTGATCTATGTAGTGGCCCGTCTCCTGGCGGCAGATTCGCGGACTCTCGTAGTCCTTCAGGTACACCTCCTCATATTTGTACGCCCGCCAGAACCGT
>JAISQE010000146.1 GCA_031274425.1 Synergistaceae bacterium
GACGCCCGGCGATTACGAAATCGAAAACTCCTCGCGCCTCGTCGAGCAGGTGATACGCCCGACGGGCGTCGTCGACCCCGAGGTCGAGATTCTCCCCGCCACAGGGCAAGTGGACGATCTGGTCGAACGTTTGCGCTCCGTGACGGAAAAAGGCGAAAGAGCGTTGGTCCTGACCTTGACGAAAAAGTCGTCGGAGGATTTGGCCGAATACCTACGGGAACTGCAATTCAAAGTAAAATATATCCATTCGGAATTGAACACATTCGAAAGAGCGGAGTTGATTCGCGATCTGCGCCGGGGCGACATTCAGGTTTTGGTGGGCATCAACTTGCTTCGGGAGGGCATGGACCTGCCGGAGGTGTCGCTGGTCGCGATCCTGGACGCCGATCGGGAAGGGTACCTGCGCTCGTACCGTTCGCTGATCCAGATCATGGGGCGGGCCGCGCGCAATATCCACAGCAAAGTCTACCTTTACGCGGACAATGAAACCGAGAGCATCCGAAAATCCGTGGAAGAAACGCGGCGGCGGCGTCAGAAGCAGCTGGACTTCAACGAGCTGCACGGGATCGTGCCGCGCAACATCGAAAAAGAGGTCACGAGTCTCCTGCCTCAGGAGTTGCTGGAGGCGTATTCGTTGGACCCGATCATATCTGCCGCCGATGGCGACACCCAACCGACGCTTTCCATAAAAGACCTGGAACGGGCCATGTGGGAGGCTGTCGAAAAGCTCGACTTCGAACGCGCGGCTACCCTGCGCGACATGATCGCGGGGGGAAAACCGAGCTGGAAGCCCACAAACGTCAAAAAAAGGCCTCGTCGACGGTAGAGGGGATATACTTCATCGTTCCTATCAGAAATCAAGCCCCATAGTTTCGCCTAAATCCGCGAGGGAATGTGGATAACTTCCATTGCGGTTCTCAATCCCTATAGCCCATGAGTACTAAGGATCAATATAGGGCCAAAAGTTTTCACTGCTACCCAAAAAGGATCTTTCTTCCCGCTCTTGGGCAACAAAACATACATATCAGACTTCATCGCCTGACGCTAAATTCACTATTGATATGCTTTTTTAACGCTTCAAACCGTCTGCACGCAAAGTTTCTTACGCAATTCCCTCAATCGACGTTGCGCTTGCTTCATCCAATTCAAAAAATATCCGCTCACTTTCAACGTCACTTTGCGCGCGTGGGTCATCAGCAGCCCGGCTATGCTGTCAAACATAAACCTCACCGTCTTGGGACGCGCCGAACTGAATTCTTCCGGTAGGATATGCTGCTTCATCAAGCTGTGCAATGACGATGCCAGTACCGCTATATTCCAATATGCCGCGTTCGCTCCAAAGTTCCGCGACACCACGTGACCTCCCGCAAGCTCTTCCTTCAGGATGTGATTCCGACTATCTATCTGTCAAACTCGGGATCTACCATGAACGCAAATACCGGATGAGCCATAATGAAACCCTCCGGCGGATGCCCGTGGGGATCTCGGGCGTCCGCTGGAGGGCTTATCCGTTCAGGCTTCGCTCAATCCATGCACTCAAAACGAGCTGGAGCGTTTACGCGTTATTTTTCCTGCTCCGCAAGCTCTTCCCAGAGCTTTTTTTGCTTCTCCGTCAGGTGTTTCGGTATGGCGACCTCGATGCGAACGAACAGGTCGCCGTTGCCCTCGCTGCGGTTGGGGAGTCCTTTGCCTCTAAGCCGCAGCTTTTGTCCGCTCTGCGTTCCCGGCGGAAGTTTCATGTCCACATTGCCGTCCAAGGTCCCGACGGAAACGGTTCCTCCCAAAACAGCCTGCCACGGCGCTACTTTCACCGCGCGGACGAGGTTGTGTCCATCGACCTCGAAGACCGGGTGGGGAGCGATGTGCAGAGTTACGTAAAGGTCTCCTCCGCCGGGCGCTTTGCCCGGTAAACGGATACGCGATCCCTCGACGATGCCTCGGGGCAGATTGACGTTGATTGTCTGCGCGCTCCGGCCCGAGGTGCGGAACGAAAGGGTATGAAGCCCGCCTTTTGCCGCCTCCTCTAGGGAAAGTTCCAGTCCGACTTCGCTGTCGCGCTGCATGACGCGAGCCCCGGAGCCCGAAAAAACGTCTCCGAACCCGCCGCCGGCGCCGCCGAAAATCGTTTTGAAAAAATCGCTGAAACTGGCCCATTCTCCGCCGAACTCCGCACGAGAGCCCTCGTTGCCGCCCCAACCGGGTGGAGGCGTAAAATCTTGCCCTTGCTGCCAGTTCGGGCCTAAAGTGTCATACTTGACTCTCTTGTCCGGATCTTTCAGCACCTCGTAGGCCTCGTTGATTTCTTTGTATCGAGCGTCCGAACCCTTGTCTTTCGAGACGTCCGGGTGGTATTTTTTTGCGAGTTTTCGATAGGCTTTGCGGATCTCGTCCTGCGAAGCCGTGCGCGCCACCCCCAGAATTTCGTAATAATCTTTGTACTGTACGGCCATGCTTACCAGCCCCTATTCGATTTTTATATTAAGAGGGCGATCTTCCATCAGGTAATCCTCAGGCGATCCTCCATCATCATCAATCGAAGAGCTTTTTGAACTTGTCGAAGATACCCTCTTCTCCCGCGCCGACGGGAACTTTCATTTCTTTGGCCAGTTCGAGGATCAGTCCCTTCTGCTTATCCGTCAGCTTCGAGGGGACGTCGATGAACACGTGGATGTAGAGGTCGCCTCGGCCACGCGGCCCACGCAGGCGGGGCATCCCTTTGCCTTTGACCTTGAGGACGCGTCCGTGCGCCGTGCCCGCCGGAATGTCGATCTTTTCTTTGCCGTCGATCAAAGTAGGAATTTCCATGGACGTGCCCAGCACCGCCTGGGGATAGGTCAGAATCAGGCGGCTGTGGAGGTCGCCGCCGTCGCGCTCGAAATCGTCGTGCCGCTCGACCTCAAGCACCAAAAAGAGGTCTCCGTGAGGACCTCCATTCAATCCGCCCTCGCCCTCGCCGGTGATGCGGAGACGCGTTCCCGTTTCGACTCCCGCCGGGATCTTGACCTCCACTTTATGATTTTGACGGACCTGTCCACGCCCGCCGCACTCCTCGCACCGTTCCTGAATGACCTTGCCCTTGCCCTGGCATCTGGGGCAGGTATTGACGGACACGAATTGCCCGAAGGGCGTACGCTGGACGGATTCGACCTGCCCACGCCCGCCGCAGGCATCGCAGGTCTTGGGAGAGGTCCCCGGCTTGGCTCCCGTGCCGTGGCAGTTGGGGCAGTTATCCCAGCGCGGAATCTCCAAATTGCGCGTCGCTCCGTTGGCGGCCTCCAGCAGGGTGACGCTGATGCCCATTTCGAGATCGGCGCCGCGCCTGGGGGCGTTGGGGTCGGCGCGGCGGCCTCCCATGCCGCCTCCAAAAACCTGCTCGAACAGGTCTCCGAAAAGGTCCCCGAACCCGCCGCCAAAACCTCCTTCGAAGGGGTTTCCGCCGCCGTCGGCCGTTCCAAACTGGTCGTACCGGGACCGTTTTTCGGGGTCGCTCAAAACGGAGTAAGCCGCGTTGATCTTTTTGAACTTCTCCTCGGCCTCCGGGTTGTTACGGTTCGTGTCCGGATGGTACTGACGGACGAGTTGGCGGTATGACTTTTTGATCTCCGCCTGCGAGGCGTCGCGCGCGACGCCCAATATCTGATACAGATCTTCCACTAGAAAACACCCCGCAACATTTCGCAACATTAAAAGGACGGAGGGGAGATAAATTCAGATAATCCGCCCCTCCGTCTCCTCGATTATATACCTATTCCGCGGTCATCGCCCGTCTGCGATCCACATGCGAACACTAAAATTCACGAGTTCACGGCCCTCGTTTATCTTGCCTAAACCCCCTGGTCCGTAAACTCCGCATCCACGGTCTCGTCGGAAGACGACGATGAGGATGAAGAGGACGCCCCGGCGCCTGGCTGTCCCGCGTCTTCCGCCTGCTGGTAAAGGCGCGTCGAGAACTCCTGGAGCGTTTTTTCCAGCTCGGACTTCGCGCTTTTCATTCGGTGGACGTCGCCCGAATCCAGGGCTTGCTTCAGCTCCTCAACGCGGGCGTTCACCTTGCCCTTTTCGTCCGCTGTCATCTTTTCACCCAGATCCGACATCAGCTTCTCGGCGGCGAAGATTGTGCTGTCCGCCTCGTTTCGGGCCTCCGCAGCCTCACGTTTCTTGTTGTCCTCGTCCGCGTGGGAATCCGCGTCGTTCTTCATCCGCTCGATTTCCTCTTTGGAGAGGTTCGAGGATTGGATCGTGATCTTCTGATTCTTACCCGTGCCCTTGTCTCTGGCCGAGACGTTCAAGATGCCGTTGACGTCGATGTTGAACGTGACCTCGATCTGCGGAATCCCGCGCGGGGCCGGGGGCAGGCCATCCAGCACAAATTGACCGAGCTTCACGTTGTCCCCCGCCATGGCGCGCTCGCCCTGCAAAACCAAGATTTCCACCTGCGTCTGGTTGTTGGCCGCGGTCGTGAAGACCTGGCTTTTGGAAACGGGGATGGCCGTGTTGCGCTCGATGATTTTGGTGAAAACGCCTCCCAAAGTCTCGAGTCCCAGCGAGAGGGGCGTGACGTCCACCAACACGATGTCCTTGTGATCGCCCTTCAGGATCGCGCCCTGTATGGCCGCGCCAGCCGCAACGCACTCGTCCGGGTTGATGCCTTTGGTCGGTTCCTTGCCCAGGAGCTCCACGATTTTCTTTTGAACCATGGGCATACGAGTGGAGCCGCCCACCAACAGTATCTTGTCGATTTCTCCAATTTTCAGGCCGGAGTCGTCGATCGCGCGCTTCGAGGGGGTGATGGTGCGGTCCATAAGGTCCGACGTCATCTCCTCGAATTTGGCGCGGGACAGCTTCATTTCCAGATGCTTGGGGCCGCTCTGGTTCGCGGTGATGAAGGGCAGGGAAATCGTGGTCTCCATCATGGAGGAAAGCTCCACCTTCGCTTTCTCCGCCGCCTCGCGCAAACGCTGCATAGCCATGCGGTCGTTTTTCAGGTCCACGCCCTCGGTTTTTTTGAACTCCGCCGTCATCCAGTCGACGATGCGGTTGTCCCAGTCGTCTCCGCCCAAACGATTGTCGCCCGCCGTCGCCAACACCTCGAAGACCCCCTCTCCGACGTCCAGGATCGAAACGTCGAAGGTCCCTCCGCCCAGGTCGAACACCAGGATCTTATGTTCCTCCTGTTTGTTTTCGCCGTAGGCCAAACAAGCGGCCGTGGGCTCGTTGATGATGCGCAGAACCTCGAGCCCGGCGATAGTGCCCGCGTCCTTGGTCGCCTGACGCTGCGCGTCCGTGAAATAGGCGGGAACGGTGATGACCGCCTGCTTCACCGGTTCTCCGAGATAATCCTCCGCGTCGCGTTTCAATTTTTGCAAAATCATCGCGGAGATCTCCTGAGGGGTGTATTTCTTGTCGTCGATGGTGACGCGGTGGTCCGTTCCCATTTCGCGTTTGATGGAGATGACCGTCCTGTCCGAGTTCACGATCGCCTGACGCTTGGCGAGCTGCCCGACGAGGCGCTCGCCCTCCTTGGTGAAAGCCACAACCGACGGAGTGGTTCGCATCCCTTCCGCGTTGGCGATGATAGTCGTCTGATCGCCCTCCTGGACGGCAATGCAACTGTTGGTTGTTCCCAAATCAATTCCCACTACTTTGGCCATATTTATTCCTCCTGAAATTTGACTTTATTTAAAACTCGAGGGCGGGGTTCGACTGTTTTTCAATTCTTGTCTTGATTCTTGTCTTGCCGGCCCCCCAACTTGCCGTGTCATAACGAAACTATGTACGCGGAAAAGGCGTCGGGCTCTTTCATTCTCCGAGTTTTCCGACCCGCACTTGCGCGGGGCGCAAAACACGGTCCGCCGTTCGATAGCCGCGCAGAAGCTCGCACAAAACCATCCCGTTCCGGTCTGGGTCCTCGACGAATTCCGTTTCGATCGCCTCGTGCTGCAGGGGGTCGAAAGCGCATCCTTCGGTGGGGATGACCGTCACGCCGGAGTTTTCGAGGACCGACAGAAATTGCCGCTGCACCATGCGCACGCCCACCAGCACGTCTTTCGCCGTTCCATCCTCCGGGACGCTGAGGGCTCTGTCCAAGTTATCGAGCACCGGCAGAAATTCCGCAACCTTGTCCTCGGAGATCAGCTTTCTGGTTTTGGCCCGGTCGCGCTCCGTACGCTGCCGGTAGTTGTAGAGATCCGCCCGCGCGGCGGCCAGTTGCGTTTTTAAACTTTCTATTTCATCCTGTTCACCCTCGGGCTCGGCATCTATCGCTTCATCATCCGCCTCATCTTCGGATTTCGGTCGATCGCAAGAACCCTCAGGGTCTTTAGCTTCACAATCGACCGCTTCACAATCAACCTCTTGCCCTTCGCGGTTTTTTTCGTTTTCCAGAGCGTTGACCTCTTCGCGGTTTTCGCACGCTTCGCGATTATTCGCGGTCCATTCTTCCGCCATCCTCTATCCTCTCCTTCAAATTTCTTCGATTATTTTTTGCCTAGGGCGTCCACCATAGCTTCCAAGATGGTGATCGAGCGCTCGTAGTCCATGCGCAGGGGACCGATTAAGCCCAAAACGGCCTTTTGTTGTCTTGTCTGCGCGGGGATCAGGATCATTGCGTTGTCTCCCATGCCCTTCACGCCCTCGGCGTCGTTTTCCTCCCCGATGCTGACCTTGAGGGACTCGCTCAGGCGGCAGCTCTCGATCATTTTGGAGAGGGGTTTCTCCTGCTCCAGAAGCGACAGGACGGCTTGAAGCCGCCCCAGCGTCTGGAAGTGCGGCAGGTTCAAGATATGCTGCGCCCCACTGCTGAAGAAACGATAGTTCTGCATCGTCAAGAATTTGTCCAATTCTCGGATCGCCATTCTGCAGGACTCCTCCACATTTTCGAGCCCGTTCAGCACGAAATCGTAGAGAACGTCACGGACCTCGTTCCAGGTTCGTCCCGACGCCACGGTGTTGATGCGGCGCGTCAACTCCTCGATCGCGGAGGGCTCGATCTCACAGGGAAGCGCGAACTGCGAATGATGCACCAATCCCCCCTTGAGAACGATCAAGGCCAAAATGTGGGATCCCCCCAGCGGCATCAAATCGATGTGCCGTATCTCGGTGGCGTCGAGCCCTGGCACGGCCGCGACCCCCACGTAGTTCGTCAGGCGGGCCAGCATGTGAGTGACGTAGTTCAACAAATCTTCGATGCCGTTGCGGCGGCTCTCGATCTCCTGTTGCCATTCGTCGGTTTCTCGCGGGCGCAAGCGTTCACGGGAGGTGACCGAGTCCACATAAACGCGATAAGACTTCGCGGTCGGCAGGCGGCCCGACGAGGTGTGAGGCTGATAGAAATACCCCATTTCCTCGAGGTCCGCCATCTCGTTGCGTATCGTCGCGGGGCTCAGTCCTTTGATGTATTTTTTCGTAATGGTGCGCGATCCCGCGGGCTCTCCTGTTTTGATGTACTCGTAGACAACTGCCAGCACGATCCCCAACTGTCTTTCCGTCAACATGAGACTCAGCCTCTCCGGCATATATTAGCACTCTTTATGGGTGAGTGCCAATATGTTTAGCCTATGGGTAGATTAGCAACCGTGGCCTCAATTGTCAATACAAGTCAAAGGGATTGTGTGGAGATTAGGGGTTACTACGTATTGAAGAGCGGATTTCCGACATCCCGGGATAAAAAATAGGCGCTTTCCACGAATAGATTGGGATTTTTCTCGAATCTACAGATTCTCGAATCTACAACCCGCATATCCGTAGGGGGGCGCGCTCGGTAAAATCCGAGGCCATGTCGGCTATCGCGCGTTTCGTGATCGGGTGGACCCAGTCGGGGAGAATTTGCGACAGAGGGATCAGCACGAAATCCCGTCGATGCATGTCGAGATGGGGAATCCTCAGGTTGGGCGAGTCGTAGACCAGCGATCCCATCGTCAGGATATCGAGGTCGATCACCCGCTCGCCCCAGCGTCGCGTCGCCCCGCGTCCCATCTTCGTCTCGATGTCCTTCAGGAGCCTAAGCAACTCCTCCGGTGAAAGAGCGCATCTCGCCAAAAAACACGCGTTCAGAAAATATGGCTGGTCCGTCACGCCCCACGGGGCGGTCTCGAAAACATCGCTCGTTCGGATGATCTCGAACTCCGGTCCCGCTTTTTTCAAGTATCGCAAGGCGGTGCGCAGGTTAGAGAGCCGGTTGCCCAAGTTGCTTCCCGCACCCAACGCCGTGATAACCCAGGGCGCGGACATCACAGGGTCTCTCTTATCGCGCGAGCCATCAAGAGCGCACGCCCGTTCTCGCGGACGTCGTGCACCCGCGTCATCTGGACGCGCCCCTCCACAAGGGCGGAGATGGCCGCGGTGCCCAGCAAACGATCGTCTGTCTTTTCCGCGTCCGTGATCGTTCCCGTGAACTTCTTGCGGGAGTAGCCCAGGAGGATGGGGCGTCCGAAAACGCTCAGGCTTTCGACCTCTTTGAGGATCAAAAGATTGTCCTTCGCGCGTTTGCCGAAGCCCAGTCCGGGATCGAGAATCAAGCGTTCCCGCCGCAGTCCCGCCCTCTCCGCCCGCTCTATCTTTTTTTGGAAATAGACGTTGAGCTCGCTCAAGAGGTCGTCATAGGAAGGAGCGTTCTGCATGTCCGAGGGAGTTCCCTTTATGTGCGACAGAACGTAGGGCAGGCCGGAACGCGCGGCGCAGGTCAGCATGTCGGGATCCAGTTCGAAGCCCCCGACGTCGTTGACGATGTCGGCTCCAGCGGCGGCGGCCGCCGCCGCGACTTTTCCTTTGTAGGTATCCACGGACAGGACGGCGTGAGGGAGGGCCTCTCGAAGGGCCTTCACGCCGGGAATCAGGCGGGCGAGCTCCTCCTCTTCGGGAAGGGGAGTCGAGCCGGGGCGCGTGGACTCCGCTCCGACGTCCAGCACGTCCGCCCCGTCCCGCAGCATGGCGGAAGCCCGTTCCAACAGGTCATCGATGTTTTTGACGCGGCTTCCGGCGTGGAAAGAGTCCTCGGTCAAGTTTAAGATCCCCATGATTTTCGTGCGGGCGTCCAGGCGCAGCTCGCGGCCGCTCGGGAGGGGCAGAGTCCAGGACGACACGGCGGTGTTTCGCAAAACCGAGAGCAGCCCGTTTCGCAGTTCTTTGAGCCCCCAGCAGTTCATGGCCTCCATCTTTTGCGAAAGGGCGTTCAACTGCCCGTCCGTCCCGATCAGCAACACGTCGCTGCGGTCGGCCTTGCCGTCGATCACGTGTTTGGCGACGACGGCGTCCCCTCCTCGCGCCAGAAGCTCCTGCTTCACGTAGGCTGCGGCCCGAAAATCCGCGCTTTCGACAAAAAGGTGCCGCCTGCGTCGTTTGGGCTGGAAATAAGCGTTCGAGCGAGGATCGGCCCCGATGCGCCGGATCATTGCGCCAAGTTCTTCCGAAGAATGGATATTCAAGGGATAAATGACGGCGGGCACGTCGATCTTCTGCGTTATTTCATTGGCGAACATGCGGATACGCTCCTTCGATTTTTCATTTCTTTCTTTATTTCTCTCATTTTCTCATATCTTTAGTTTATGTTAATATTCTGGGGGGGTTCTTCATCGGTAAAAATGGCGTATTGGCGTGTTTGCGATGCAAGGCGCATTTCAAGGCAGGAGGAGTGTTAAAGAATGAACATTGGCGACAAGGCATATAAGGAGATGTTGGAACGCAGACCCTTGAATGTCAAAGCATTGTGGGGAAACGAGAGCGTCGGGTTGGTCAGCGGACGCGACATCTACGCCGCGGCGAAAGAATTGGGATGCGTCGTGCTGGCCGCGAACTGCCGATGCCCGCTGACGGCGAAGGGGGTCCTACGCGCGGCGAAAAAACTGAACGCGGCTGTCGTGCTGGAGATCGCGAAGTCGGAAACCGGCTATTGTTACGGCAACTTCGAGAACCTTCCGTCCTACGCGGCGAAATACTCCAAAGAGCTGGGCGACGGCATCGTTTTTGCAATGCATGTGGACCATTACGGCATCAAGGGGACGGCCGACGTCAACAAAGCCGTGTCCCATCTTCCCAAGCTGGTGGCGCAGGGATGGACCTCGGTAGCCATCGACGCCTCGCACCTCCAGGATTACGAAAACCTTTGCGCGACGCGCGACGTCGCCATGAGCATCCCCGCGTACCTGGGGTTGGAGGTAGAAGTCGGTGAAATCAAGGGTGCGGGCGAACTCTCCACGGTGGAGGAGGCGCTTTTCTTCATCGGCGGCCTGAACTCCTGGGGGATTTATCCCGACCTGCTCGCCATATCCAACGGCTCGCTGCACGGCACCTACGACGCGTCGAGCGGCCAGCAAGAGGGCATCGACCTGAAGCGTACGCTTGAAATCGCCGACGCGATCGCTCCCTACGGCGCGTCCATCGCGCAGCACGGCATCTCGGGAACGCCCCTCCATAAGGTGGAGGAGTTCCATAAATACCGCATCAACAAGGGCAACGTGGCGACGCTGTTCCAGAACGTGGCGTACGGCATTCGGATGGACCCGGACACCGGCAACGCGGACACCTCCTCGGGGTCTTACGTGAAGGAAAACGGGCGGGGAATCAGCGACGCCCTGTGGAGCAAGATCGTCTCCTGGGCGGATGGAGAGAAGATAAGCCGGAAAGGCGGCGACTACAAAAAAGCGAACCTTCCGTTTGGCGTAGCCATCATGAACGAGCCGGAAGAGGTCACGGAACGGATTATAGCCGAGACGGAAGAATGGACGGCTCGTTTTATCAAGGCCATGAAGAGCGAGGGCAGCGCCGACAAGGTCATCGAGGTGATAAACCGACGCCTCGACCATAACTCCGCCCCCGAGCGCAAGCCGACGAATCCCCGGGCGAACTACACGGCGAGCGCGGCCCCGAACAAAAAGAAGGGCGAGGAAAATTTCGACGATTAAAAAGCGGACGCGAAATTCGTCAGGGACAAAACTGGAGTATCCAACGCCGGCTTTGTCCCTTGTTTATTTTGAGGCGTTTATTTTGAAGCGCTTATTTTGATGGAGACGGAAGTTCCGGCCCTAGCAGTTTTTTGTAGTAAGCGTTCGCGCCATAGAGGGCCGCGGCCGGGTTGTGACACAACACTCTGTCTTTCACGATCAGGTAGGTCACGGGGGCCTTCGAATGTTTGATAAATAAGCTGTCGTGCCCGACGCAGAGTCCGATGATGATGTTGAAATCCGTTTTTTCCTCATTCAACAGCTCGGCTTGAAGAATGGGATTGCACATGGACTCGTGGGAACCGGGGGAGATTTTTTGCTCTTCCGTCAGACCGATCACCGTTTTATCCACCGCTCCGACCTTGCAGGCCACGCCGTAAACATCGACGCCTTTCGCCTTGGCGACTTTCGCGAACTGATTGCACTCGCTCAGAAGCCCCGCGCAGGTGGCGACGCCCACTTTCTTATATCCCATCTTTTTGACGAAAAGTAAAATTTCCTCTACCCGCGTAGCTCTGCCGTAATAACTGCCCTCGATTTCCGCCGCGGCGAGGGCGATCTTCCGATCTTTCGGGCTCTTGATATAGCGCTTCGTGACGTCATCCACGATTCCCTCTTTTGCGTTTGTGGTCAGGCAAAAACCGGGAAAGGATTTCATCAACTTCGAACAATTGCCGATCGTACAGTTCGCGCAAGTCAACGGATGCGGATCGCTCATCGTAAATACCTCACGTCACCGATACCTCGTTTCATAGATTTTCGATTTCCATATTATATCGAATAGCTTTATATCGAATAGTCGTACTTCAAAAGTATTCTATCCAGAAACTGCTTTGTTCTCGCCTCTCGCGGATTGGTGAAGATCTCCTTCGGCGTGCCCTCTTCCACGATGACCCCGGCGTCCATAAAGACGACGTGATCGGCGATATCGTGGGCGAACGACATTTCGTGAGTGACCACGATCATGGTGATTCCCTCGCGAGCGACGGCGCGCATCACCGCCAAAACCTCACCGACCAGCTCCGGGTCCAGCGCGGAGGTTGGTTCGTCGAAAAGGATCACCTCAGGGTTCAAAGAAACGGCGCGGGCGATGGCGACGCGCTGCTGCTGGCCGCCGGAGAGCTGTGAGGGATAGGCGTCGTATTTATCGCTCAAACCGACCTTGTCGAGTTCCTTTTTCGCTGTCGCGTACGCGTCGGCGGCCGGGACTTTTCTGGCCGTCACGAGGCCTTCCATGACGTTTTCGATCGCGTTTTTGTTGTTGAAGAGGTTGT
The DNA here is from genome assembly GCA_031274425.1 of Synergistaceae bacterium. Taxonomy (GTDB): domain Bacteria; phylum Synergistota; class Synergistia; order Synergistales; family Aminobacteriaceae; genus JAISLU01. The sequence goes on from JAISQE010000146.1 coordinate 12,212, forward strand.
AGTTCTGAAACACCATCGCGGTTCGCCTGCGAACGCGAAGGATCTCTTTTTTGGTCGCGTGCTTGAAACGGACCGAGAGGTCTCCGATCGTGAGATCTCCGTCGTCGGCAATTTCCAGAAAGTTGACGCACCGTAAAAGCGTCGTTTTCCCCGACCCGCTGGGTCCCAAAATGACCACGACCTCGCCTTTTTTTACGTTGAGATCGACCCCCTTGAGCACCTCGTTTTTCCCGAAAGATTTGCGTACGCCCTTTACCTGAATCACCCTTTATCATCTCTTTTCACATCTTTTTTCGACGGCCGCGTCGCGTTTTGCTCGACTTGCAATTGCTCGACTTTCAACTCGATTTTCAACGCTTTTTAAAGCGCTTTTCCAAGATCCAGGACGCCCGCTCGACGGAGATGCAAAGAACCCAGTAGATCAGGGCGGCCGCGATGTAGGCCTCGAGAAATCGGTAGTTGATCTGGGCCGACGTCATCGCCCCGTTCAGGATGTCGAGGACCCCAATCACGTAAACAATGGAGGAGCCTTTGATCAGGCCGATGAAGTTGTTGCAGAGCACCGGCACGGCAAACGCCAGGGCCTGAGGAATGACGATACTCCTCAATGCCTGTCCCCGCGTCAGCCCGATGGAAAAACAGGCCTCGTACTGACCGTCCGGCACGGAGTTGAGCGCGCTGCGCATCGTCTCGGATATCACCACCGTCGCGTAAGCGGACAGCGCGATGATTCCGATGTAATATTCGATTTTGTCCATGAGCCGCAACTTGTCGGCCCACACGGAGTACTCCGCCAGCTTATCCAAAGGCTTCAAAATCATGAAGTTCAGAATAAGCACGTAGAGCACAAGCGGAATTCCCTTGAGAAACGTAATCAGCGCGCCGGCAACCTGCGAGGCTATGCGCACACGGAACTTCCGGCACACGGCAATCGGGGTGCCCAAAGCAACACCTAGGGCAAGGGGAATAACGGATAAAAACAATGTGACGTGCAGGTACCGTATCGCCACTTTAAAAGAAAACCAGACACAACTGACGTCGAACGCCACCGACTCCGCCCCCTTTCGGCAAAACCTCTCGAACATAAGCCGCGCTCAATTCGGAATCAACCGTCTTTCCATCCAGGCAAATCCTTTTTCCAGCAGCATGCTTGCCGCGATGAAAACCAAAGCGACGACGACATAACCCTCCAGAAGATGATAAGTGCGGACGCCTATGGCTTGGGCTTGCCCGAGCATGTCGAGTATTCCCAGCGTAAAGGCGAGAGAGGTGCTCTCCAACGTGTTGACGACCCTTGTTCCGAAGGCGGGAAATGCCGTGAAAAAAGCCTGGGGCAAAACGATCCGGCGAAGCGTCTGAAAACCGCTCAACCCCACCGAATGGGCCGCTTCCGTTTGCCCCGCCGGAACGCTGGCTATGGCGGATCGGATGATCTCCGCCATGAACGCCGCATTGTTCAGCATATAAGAAATCAACACGAAGTACAATTTATCCCATCGATTGATGTTGATGCCGACTTGGAGCAGCAACAAAGGGAAACCGTAATAAACGAGGAACATTTGGATGATGACCGGCGTCCCTCTGATGAAGGAGATGTAGGATACGACCGCGGGGTTCAAGACCGGCACTCGGTAAAGCCGGACGAGCGCGATCAGGAACCCCAGCAACGTCCCGCCTATGATGGACGTCGAAACGATCAGGAGCGTGACGGGGAACCGCGACAGAATGACCGGCATATACTCGAAGACCAGGGCGACGTCGAAAAGTTTACCCATGCGCAATTCCCCCCTTCTCTCCCGCGTCTGAGGAAAACCCTACTCCGCCGTGTAGTCCGCGTTCGTGTACTCGAAAGAAAGCTTGGAGAGCGTTCCGTCTTTCTTCAGTTCCCTCAGAGCCGCGTCGATATCGTCTCGGAGTTGCGTTTCCTTTTTGGCAAGAATGAAGTAAGCGTCGGATTTGCTGAACAGGTTGTCCTCGACGATGTCAAGCCCGCCTCCCAACGCTTTGTTGGTGCGTTCAAAAACGCGGCGGGTCATGATTGCGGCGTCTGTTCTGCCGTTGACGACGTTGTCGTAGTCGACCTGACCGGAACTCCTGTAGACGATCTCAATCTTTTTGTCGTGTTCCGCGTTGTATTTCTCCAAAATAGCGGCCGAATTGCTGCCGCTCCCCACGCTGACTTTCTTCCCTACGAGATCGTCGATCGACTTGATGTCGGTCCGTCCTTTTTTCACGATGATACGCTTGTCGTAATTGGCAAACCCTTCTTGGGTAAAAAGGTATTTCGCCTCCCTTTCCGGGTTGGTCTCGAATTGTTGCGACGCGATGTCCAGTTTCCCCGCGTCGATACTCAGCAAAAGATTTCTGAACTCCAGAGACTCGAACTCGAATTCATACTGGGGAAGACGCTCGTCGACCGCTTTGAGCACCGCGACATCATAGCCGGCCGGTTGATTGTTCGCGTCGATATAAGCGTAAGGCTCGAAAGCGTTTCCGACTCCCACCGCTATCCGGCGCGCCTCGGCGGCGAATGCCTTACCTGAAAAAAGAACCAACACGCAAACTCCCACCCAAAAAATCTTCTTCACCATCATCTGTACCTCCTCTTAATTTTTGGAGCTTAAAAATTGGCGTTACATTAAAACCTTGTCGCAAGACAAAAAAAGATCCCCCACAAAAAACGGGGGATCTCCGCATCGCTGGGGCGTATACGGCTACAAGCCGATCACCTCAGGCGGAGAACCCTCGAAAAAACACATCATCATAAAAATTGTCGAGGTAAAACCAACAAAAATTTTCGAAAACATTCTACATCCCCCTTAAACGCCTAAATAACTTATATGTATAATATGTTTTGCTCAATGCGGGGATGTTATCTCTATATTCTCGATCTGTCAATAGCCTCATCGCAATTCTGTCACTCGTCTGTGATAATCCGTATTTCCCGAGTTTTTTCTAACTATAAGAGCATGTTTTAAAACGGAAGTTCATCCAATGAATTTTCAGACAGGTTTTTAAATCCTTAAAAAGAGTGGATTTAGAGTTTTTGACCCCATTGTTTGCATGCTTACGCTTCGCCGCTACTTGTAAAGAAGA
>JAISQE010000147.1 GCA_031274425.1 Synergistaceae bacterium
GGCGCCGTCGATTTCGTCACGAAACCGATCGAGAAAAGCATATTGCTGCACAGGATAGCGCTCCACCTGCAGATTGCCGAATACCACCGTTCTCTTGAAGACACCGTAAGAAACCTCGAAGACGGCCTCGTCACCTCCTTTTCCGATTTGATCGAGTGCCGGGACGGCAATACCGGGGGACATGTGGTGCGCACCAGTCGATATGTGGAGCTGCTCGGGCGGGAATTGCGGGACAGGGGGATGTTCGCGGATGAACTCACGGAAAAGGCTCTCGAGATGATGGTGCGCGCCACTCCGCTTCACGATGTGGGGAAAATCGGCGTCAGCGACGTCATTCTCCTGAAACCGGCGATGTTGAACGACGAGGAATTCGCTCTGATGAAGCAACATACGAAGATCGGAGCCGATATCCTTCGAAGCATGTACCAGCGCACGCCCACGCAGCATTATCTTCAGTACGCGATCATGATCGCCGAGAGCCATCACGAAAGGTACGAGGGAAAGGGCTATCTGCGTGGCCTGAAAGGGGACGAGATTCCTCTTTGCGCGCGGATCATGTCGGTGGCGGACGTTTATGACGCCCTTGTGGACACGCGCGTCTACAAAAAGGCGATGACTCACGAGGACGCGTGCCGCATCATCTATGCCGGAATGGGCAGTCAGTTCGACCCGCGTATCGTAGACGCGTTTCAGGCTGTTCATATACAGTTCAACGAAGCGGCGCAATTGAGCCTGAATCTCGAGAGAAACGAAGGGGACCCTGGATTGGTGCGGTTTGCGTAAAATAGCGGCCGTGTCCGGCGGAAACTGAGGAGAGTTCGATGATCAAGACGCTGATCGCTCATACCACGGAGATGGACGATCAAGAGTTGGCTGTCGCCGAGATTTTAGAACAACTGGAGATAGAAAAAAACCTGCGGAGAAATTCCGTAGGCATTATGTCTTGCTATCTGGAGTTTATGGAAAACGAGATCGTTCGCGCCATCTGTGAACGAATGCCTTTCGATGTGGTGGGGGTCAATGCCCTGGGTAGCGCCACGTCTGGAGAAGGCGGTGAGATGGTGCTTTCTTTGGCCGTGTTGACCAGCGACGACGTTTTTTTCTCCGCCGGAGTCTCCGAACCGTTGAGCCGGGATTACGAAAAATCTTTGGCGAAACTGTACGAAGAGACCGCGAGCGGGCTGACGGACAAGCCCGCGTTGATGTTGGCCTTTGCCCCGTTCTTCTGCGAAATTGCGCCGGATTGTTTTCTAGATTGCCTGGACGGAGCGTCTGGGGGGGTCCCTATATTCGGTTTGGCGGCATCCGATTACTCGACGGAGTTCAGAAAACCGATGGTGCTTTTCAACGGAGAAACTTACGATAAATCCTTCGCCATTCTCCTGATCGCGGGCAATATAAAACCGAGGTTCACTTCCTCGTCCATTCCCGAGGAGAAGGTCATGCAGCGGAAGGCGGTCATCACCAAGGCGGAGGGCAACCTTCTGAAAGAAATCAACGGCGTCCCGGCCATCCAGTACATGGAATCGCTCGGTTTCGTCAAGGACGGAAAATTCAAGGGGTTGCGCACGATTCCCCTGGTCGTCGACTACAACGACGGCACGCCTTCCGTTTTGCGCACCATAGCGTCGCCGACGCCGGAAGGCTACCTGATTCTGGCCGGCGCGGTCGCGGAGAACCGCGCTTTTGGGGTGGGGGTCATCGACTCCGGCCACATTATGGAAACGGCGACGGAGCTTGCGAACGAGGTTCGCGATTACAACTTTTTGTTGATTGCCTCGTGCATCGCCAGAAATTTTGTTCTGGATTGGGATAATATGGCCGAAATCACGCGCATCCGAAGCCGCCTCGGCGCCGCGCCTTTTTTGTTCGTATACGCCGGAGGAGAGTTTTGCCCGGTCAAGGCTGAAGACGGCAGGCTTATGAATCGTTTCCACAATCTAACTCTCGTAAGCTGCGCTTTTTAAAGGCATGCGCGACCGAGCGAAATGAACGGCACGAGAAACGGTGAATCATTTGAACGATGTTCCGACGTTCGAGGAGTATCAGCAGATAAAGAAAGAGCTGGAGGTTCTGCGTAGGGAGAACAAAAAAATAACCCGGCAGCTCACGGCTCTGCAAGATCTCGCGGAAAGGGCAAAAGCCGCGACCATCAATCGCGTGAATTACGGCACGTTGGTCGCCGTCGAGAAATCCCAGCAGCAAATCTTTCTCAATCTGCTTTTGAAAAACAGCCCGGACATCATCCTCATCTTCGATCAACTTGGGAGATTCATTTACTGCACGGACACCTTTTTGAAAAAACTTCGCATCTCCAATCTCGGTTCGATCAGCGGCAGAACGTTCATCGAGGTATTCGGAAACGTTCTGGGGGCCGACGAAATCAAACGGCTGATCCCGGTTATCATGAAATCGATGCAGGACAAAAAAAATATATCGCTGGACCAATCCATCGATTTCGGCGATGGAAGCGGTCTTCGCCGCTACAACGTTCACCACACGCCCATGCTCGACGCGGATGGTCGGGTGATCGGCGCTATGACGCTGTTTCATGATCTGACGGATCTTTTGCAGGCAAAACAGGCCGAGGCGGCCTCGCAAGCGAAAAGCGCCTTCCTGGCCAACATGAGTCATGAAATACGCACTCCCCTCAACGCGATCCTGGGCTTGAGCGAGGTGGAGCTGCAAAACGAGCTGCCCCGGGAGACGCTCGGAAACCTGGAAAAAATATATGCTTCAGGCACGACCCTGCTGGGCATCATTAATGATATTCTGGACATATCGAAGATCGAGTCCGGAAAATTCGAGATTCTGCCGTCTATTTACGATTTTCCCAGCTTGATCGGCGATACGATCAACGTGAACATCGTGCGCGTCGGCTCGAAGCCCATCGCGTTCGAGTTGCGGATAGAGGAAAGCGTTCCGTCCCAAATGTACGGCGACGAGATCAGGATTAGGCAGATTCTCAACAATCTCCTCTCCAACGCTTTCAAATACACCAAAGAGGGGAAGGTTACGCTGGAAATCACCTGCAAACGCGATGGGAAAGAAGCGTGGCTCTCGTTCATCGTGAGCGATACGGGCATCGGCATCAAAAAAGAGGACATGGAAAAGCTTTTCGTGGAGTACAAGCAGGTCAATATACGGGAGACCCGCCAAATCGAGGGAACCGGTCTGGGGCTTTCCATATGCAAGAACCTGGTGGATCTCATGGGGGGCACGATCGGGGTCGAGAGCGAATATGGGAAGGGAAGCCGCTTCACGGTCAAAATTTGTCAGGTGGTCGTCAACTCCAACCCTATCGGCATGGAGGTAGTCCAAAATCTGAAAACCTTTCGATTCACGGAGAACCACGGCGCCAAGGAACTTGCGCGCACGCCCATGCCCTATGGCAGGGTGCTGGTGGTGGACGACGTGGTCACGAACCTGGACGTCGCGAAAGGCTTGATGGCGCCTTACGGGCTGACGATCGACTGCGTGGCCAGCGGCAAGCGGGCCATAGAGATCCTCCGCGAGGAAAAGAACGTCTACGACGTGATTTTTATGGATCACATGATGCCGGAGATGGACGGTATAGAGGCCGTCCGCGTCATCCGTCAGGAAATCGGCACCGAATACGCGAAAACCGTGCCTATCGTCGCCCTGACGGCGAACGCGATCGTCGGCAACGAGGCTATGTTTCTGAAAAACGGTTTTCAGGCTTTTCTCTCCAAGCCGATAAACACCGTGAAGCTGGACGCGCTGCTGAACGAGTGGGTGCGCGACAAAAGGACCCAAAAAGGGCTGCGGCAGGAGGAACCCCCGCGGCAATCGGAAGCGGGAACCCCTGGGAACTCCGAGGACGCCCGCGCCGCGCCGCGAATCGAGGGCTTGGACATCGCGAGGGGACATTCGCGTTTCGGCGGCGAGAAGGGCTACATGGAGGTCGTGCGTTCTTACGCGACGCACACGCCCGGCCTGCTCGACAATCTGCGCGACGCGAGGGAGGAGACCCTGTCGGAGTACGCCGTGGCGGTGCACGGGCTGAAGGGATCCAGTTACGGAATATGCGCCGATGACATCGGCAAGATGGCCGAAGAACTGGAGTTCGCGGCGCGAAGGGGAGAGTTTGGAACGGTGAGGGCGAAAAACGGAGAGCTGATTCGAAGGGTGGAGGCGCTGCTTTGGGACCTTCATTCCGTTTGCGGCATCGGAGAGAAAACGGCCGACCCCGAGGAACGGAGGGCCGTGCCCGACAAAACGCTTCTGCGGGAGATGCGCGAACGCTGCCTTCACTATGACGCTATGGGAATGGAAAAAATCTTGTCGGAGCTGGAGCGGTATGTGTACGAATCGGAAGGCGCCCTGGTGAAATGGCTCAGGAAACAGGTGGACGACCTGGAGTACGGACGGATACTCGAACGCCTCGAAAATGTGGAATAACGGAGAGACGACATTGACTAAACTGAAAATAGGCGGCAGGGTTTTTTTGGTGAGTTTCTTTTTGATGCTGACGGGGGTCACGGTGGTCTCCACGATCAGCAGTCTCGTGTTTATCGAGGCGATGCGCGACGAGATGGACCACACGCTTCTCTCCACCACGATCGCCTTGGACATGGAGCTGAACGCCGCGTTCGACCGCATGAAGGAGAAGCTCTTCAGCCAGACTTTGCTCGATATAGAGGAGACGGGTGAACTCATCGAACGAAACGACATCCCCAAACTGAACGAGCGTATGGAGTCGTACTTGAGGACATCCGGATTCAACACCATCACGATTACGAACTCCGAGGGAGTGGTCCTCAGCCGCCCCCACGCGCCAAACTACGTCGGAGACAATATCTCGGGGAAAGGATATATCGGACCGGCTTTGAAGGGGCGGGAGGTTCAGATCATCGAGGCGGGAACCACGATAAACCTGGGGCTCTTTTACGGGATGCCGATAATCAACAAAGAAGGCAATGTGGTCGGCACGATAGCGGCCGGAGTCAACCTCGAGGACACCGATATCATAGACCAACTTGCCGATATGTATCGGGCCGAGGTAACGTTTTACTACGGCGATAAAAGAGTCAACACGACCCTGGAGGAAAACGGGCGGCGCATTACCGGGACAAAAGCCCCGCCCGCCGCGGTGGATGCCGTTTTTGGCAGGGGCGTGTCGTACTACGGAAGACTGAAAATGGGGGATGAAAACACGCTCCGCACCCTCTACAGGCCCTTCGTGTTCAACGGGGAGAGGGTGGGGATACTCGCGGCGGGGGTCTCCACCCAACCCCTCGACCAGGCTATCCGGAGCGCCGTGTATCGCGTCGCGATCTCCGCGGCAGTCTTCGTTCTTCTGGCGATGAGGGCTTCCTATATATTCGCCAGAAATATCGCGAAACTCTCCTCAGAAAAAACCCAACAGGAGATCTTCCTCAACCTCCTCATGAAAAACACCCCGGACGCCATCCTCATCCTCGATAATGATGGAAAGCTCATCGACTGCTCCGACGTTTTTCTCCGCCGGCCACAGGCCGGCGGAGCCGATCGCCCCGAGGGCCGGACGTTCTCCGAGACCCTGAAGGAGTTCTTGAGCGCGGAGGAAATCGCGCAGTTGAACGACGTATTCGCGGAGGCGATGAGGGATAAGAAAAGCATATCCTTGGATAAGATCATCGATTTCGACCATGCGGAGATTCCCCGCGACTACACCGTCCGGTTTTCTCCCATGTTCGACGCGGGCGTCGCGATCGGATGCCTGGTCATGTTTCACGACCTGACGGATCTTCAAATGGCCCAGCACGCCGAGGCCGCTTTGCAGGCTAAAAG
>JAISQE010000169.1 GCA_031274425.1 Synergistaceae bacterium
TGAGTTCAGTTAGAGACATACTTTTCACCACCGTATAAGAGATTTTTTCTTATACGTTTTATTATACTGTAGCGTCGTGGGTAGATATGATTTTCGGTGATTTTGGGTGGGGGTGGGAAAAGAAAAAACCCCTGGAAGATCAGGGGTTTTGGGGTTTGGTGGGTGTTGGTGATTTGTTGTCTTGGTGCGGAGAGGGAGAATCGAACTCCCACAGCCTTTAGGCCACAAGATCCTTAGTCTTGCGCGTCTACCAATTCCGCCATCCCCGCACGCGTATTATCGCCTTAATTCCTCGAACGGAGGAAGTTTACCTTATTTCTTCTAACACGTCAACTACGTCGAACAAGCTGTTTGGATGCTGTCTCGCAAGGTAGATTACAAAAAGCGGGCTACCTGTTATAGTGAATACTCTATTTTCGTCTGAAAGCATTGGTTGAATCGAGGGAGATGCCTTGCGTGGAATCGAGGGAGCGCTCTTTGCCTTGCAGAGCGTGAGAGAGGGAAAATTTGTAGGCGAGGTATTGCGCACGCTGAAAGATGGCGCCGGAGAGGGAATAACGGTTCCGGAGCTGTCTTTAGCTTCGTCTCTCGCCTATGCCGCGCTACGGCGAGAAGCTCTCTGGGAAAAGATTTTCGGTTTTTATATCGAGAAAGGCCGTTCCGGAAAACAGCAAAAACTTTCTCCGGTGCTCTCGGATTGCCTTTTGCTGGGCACGGCGGGGCTCCTGGAGCTTCGGCATTTCGCCAAGGGCGTGCTCGTCAATGGACTGCTGGAGATCCTGAAGATCAAAGGACAGGGTAGGGCCGTGCCGATGGCGAACGCCGTCCTCCACAACGTGGCCCGGGACGGCGAGGCGATTCTGGAGAAATTTCGCCGCAGCCCCAGTCTGGAGGATCGCGCGCTGTGGGCGGGATTGCCCGTGTGGACGCTGCCGGCCTGGAAAAAATCCTGGAACAACGAAGAGTTGTTCGAACTGTTCGAGCTGATGCAAATTCCTCCTTGCGCGTCGTTGCGCACCCCGCCGGGTAAACGAGACGAGGTGATCGACCTGCTGGCGAGCAAGGGAATGGAGGGGACGCCCTCCGACCTCTTCTCCGATTCGATTCGCCTTTCGTCCACGGTATTGCCGACTCTCGTTCCGGGGTTCGAAGAGGGCCTCGCTACGGTACAAACGGAGGGCTCCATGTTGGTTGCCTCGTTGGCCGCGGATTTTGGGCGGCGCTCGGGCGGGCTTGTCCTGGACATGTGCTCGGGGCGCGGCGTCAAGGGAGGGCAAATCGCCCAGTCCTTAGATTCCGCGCGCGTCGAATGCTGGGAACTCTCGTCCGGCCGTCACCTCGCCGCCGTGCGGGAAATGAAACGGTTGGGGGTGGGGGAACGCGTCGCCCTGCGCGTTGGGAACGCGCTGTCGCTCGTGCCGTCGGAGAAACCGTCCGTGGTGTTTTTGGACGCTCCTTGTACCGGCAGCGGCACGTGGAACCGCAAACCCGAATCGAAATGGAAGCTCTCCTGGGCGAAATCGGACAAAATACGTGCTTTGCAGGGGAGTTTGTTGCGGAGAGCGTTAACTCTGATCGAGACTGGTGGTATTATAATTTACGTGACGTGTAGCCTTCTGCGTCAGGAAAATGAAAATATCGTGGCGGAGGCATTGTCCGACTATCCGGGGAGCGTCGTTCTGGACGTGCCCTGGAAAGGGCGTCATGTACGCGCCGGGCGGCCGTGGGGAACGTACGTCTGGCCGATTTTGCCGTGGCTGGATGGTTTTTACGTGTCCGTCATCATGAAAAGAGCGGAGGGTTGAGGCATGAGGGTAGTGCGCTGGGCTTTGTTGTTTGTGATTTTGGTGATCTTCGCGTCGGGATGCGTGGCGGTTTATACGGTGTTTTTCAGTACGATCGACGATGTCACGATGCCTCCGTTGCGTGAAATGTCCGTCATAGAGGCTGCGGCGGAAGCCGAGCGCCTTGGTTTTACCGTGAAAATAGAACAAGTCGTTTCTTCCTTGCCGCCGGGTCGCGTGTTGGCGCAGTCTCCCGAGGCGGGACTCAAGGTGCGCAAGGAGAGAACCGTCCTGTTGCAGGTCAGCAAGGGAGGGACGCGCCGGCCTGTTCCCGACGTGCGGGGCCTTGTCGTTGCCCAGGCGCAGAGCGTCATTCAAGAGCAGGGGTTCGGCATCGGGGACGTCATCTACATCAAAGACGACTCTCGGCCGATGGGGGCCGTCATTGCCCAGAGCCCGGCCGCGCCCGCCAACGTTCCCAGCGACAAAAAAATCGATCTTCTCGTCAATCAGTCGGGAGCGGGGGTGGACGGCAAGATTCTGGTGCCCGACGTGGCTCAGATGTCGGAACGTGAGGCTCGCGAACTCCTTATAGCGAGCGGGTTGAGGGTCGCGACGGTGGATCCCGTCTACAGCCCCAACGCGACGGATGGATACGTCATCGGCACGCGCCCCGCCGCCGGGACCGCGGCGCGCGTGGGGGACGGCGTTCGCCTGCGGGTCGCCACGACGAGACGTCCCGCGGGGGTTCCCGAACCTCCGGCGTCCATAGCGGCGAACCCAAGCGCTTTGCCGGGGAGAACCGCATCCCAGATAGTCGTGACGGTTCCCGGACATGGAGATATTTTTGTGGGGGAGGGGATCGACCCCAACGCGCCGGCGACTCCGGCGCGGGTAGTCGACTCGAACGTCAGCGTTTTTGATCAACGGCCGCAGGTTATCCAGAACCCCTCGCTTTCCGCAAACACTCCGATCCCTGCGACGACAGCTCCCGCGACGACACAGCCCCCAGCGCAAGCCGCGACAGGTCAGGCCCCTCAGGCTGCCAATCCCCAAAATCCTCAAGCCGCCAATACTCAAGCGACGAATCCCGCCCGACCAGGAACGTCTCAGCCGGTCAATTTGCAGCCTGTAGGCGGAAAGATCGCCAGGGTTCGATATCAGGTTCCGCCTTTGGCGCGTTCTTTGCAGCTTAAAATAGAGCTGGTGGATCCCTCGGGAAGCAAGGTACTTCTGGAACGAGACGCCAAAAGCGGGGAATACGTCTCGCTCGACGCCCCCTACTCCAAAGAGTGCGTCGTCACGATCTATCTTGGCGGCGAGTTCGTCTGGCAGGACAGGTATATGTGATGGCGCGGGCGCTCTTCGCCCCATCCGTTCTGGGAGCCGACCCGTTGAGCATCGGCGCGGCCGTGGATTCTCTGGGGGGGAACTTCGACTGGCTTCATGTGGATGTCATGGACGGACACTTCGTCCCCAACATCTCGTTCGGGCCCGGGATGGTGAAAGCGTTGCGTAAAAGGTACCCCGAAGCCTTTCTCGACGTGCATTTGATGGTGGACGACGCGGATGTTCTTTTGAGCGACTTTGTGGAGGCCGGCGCTTCTCAGATCTCGGTCCACGCGGAAGCGGAGCCTCAGTTGCTTCATAGCCGCCTTTCCAGGATTCGCGGCGCGGGGCTCCGCGCGGGTGTGGCTATCGCGCCCCCTACGCTTGTGGAACAGCTCAGGTTTGTCCTCGCCATCGCGGATACCGTGATGGTGATGTCCGTGACGCCGGGTTTCGGAGGGCAGGGCCTCATCGAGGAGACCTTGGAAAAAACCAGGGACCTCGTTCGTTTGCGGGCGGTGGAGGGCTATGGTTACCGGATACAGATGGATGGCGGCATCAACCTGGAGAACGTCGCGCGGGTCGCCGCGGCCGGCTGCGATGTGTTTGTCATGGGAAGCGCCGTTTTCGGCGGTCCTGACCCCGCGGGATATCTGGCGGAGGCGAGGAATCGTGTGCAAGGGTGTTCGGACCCTATAAAGTTAAAAAAGGAGGCTCCTGTCGATGTCCGCTTCCGATAGAGACGAAGCCCTGAGGGAACTTGGACGTATGGCCAGAGAGAGGCGCGAGGACGTGAGGCTTTCTCTGGAAGATATCTTTGAAAGAACGAGGGTGCGCGTCGAGTTTCTTCGGGGCATAGAAGAGGGTAACTACCAGGGATTTCCCGATATCGTCTACATCAAAGGCTTTGTCCGCACGTACCTGAGCGTGGTCGGGGCCGAGGACTTGAAAGATGAATTCGTGTCGTGGCTGAACAGGGACACTACGGTGAAAGTGCAAGACCTTCCGCCCACAAATGTCTTGGGAACGTTTCCGCCGAAGGGCTTCAAGCTGGCGTCCCATTTCTGGCTCTTTGTGGTTCTGATCTTGGTGTTGGTGGGGTCGGGAGGGTATGTGTGGTATTCCTGGGCAAACGGCCCCGGCCCCATAGCGAGAACCAATCGAGTGTTCGACCCCCCTTCGGCGGCTGGGGTCGTGTCCGACGAGGTGGAGTCCGCGGACATAGTTTTCACGGCTTCGCCGGATCAGAACTTTTTGTCGATACTCCCAGCGTCCGCAAACGTCGTGCCGGAACCCGACCCCAAGCCGGAAAAACCCTATCTTCACGTCAAGGCCAAGATGGACGTGTGGATGGAGGTGACGATCGCCGACAAGGTGGTGTACAGCAAAACGTTGAAGGCCGGTTCCGAGGCGTCCTGGGATCTTCCCTCCAGGGCGAAGGTGCTTTATGGGCGACCGAACGCTCTGGAGGTCGTGCTGAACGGAAAGGCGCTGGGCGTGCCCAACTTGAAGCCCTCCAAAACGGAGACTTATTATTACGAACCGGACGGAACTTATCGGCGTGCGCAATAGAGCGGGAGCGGCAATTTGAATATATTGTTCATCAGTATGGGCTGCGCTAAGAACAGCGTGGACAGCGAGCGCCTGATTGGCCTGCTCGCCGCCGCTGGACATAAAATCGTAGGCGACGCGGTCGACGCGCGGGTGGGCCTGATCAATACCTGCGCGTTTATTCAGGAGGCCGTCAAGGAGAACGTGGACGCGATCCTCGATCTGGAGCTTTTGAAAGAGCGGGGCCAGCTCGAAAAAATCATCGTGGCGGGCTGCCTCGTCAATCGTTACGAGGCGGAGTTGCGTAAGGAGTTACCCTCGGTCGACCTCTGGGCGGGAGCCGAGGAGTGGGATAAAATCGTCGATTTTCTCGGGGGCGAGAGCACGGGGGCTACGAGTTGCCTTTCGTTAGGTTTGCCGCGAGGGCTTTTGCCGGAGAATCGCCCGTGGTCCCGCTACTTGAAAGTGGGGGAGGGCTGCGATACCTTTTGTTCGTATTGTACGATTCCATTGATCCGCGGCCGACTGCGCAGCGTCCCGATCCCACGCCTCGTGAACGAAGCGCGGGAACTCTGCGCGTCGGGAGCGCGGGAGCTTTGCCTCGTGGGGCAGGACCTTACGGCTTACGGCAGGGACATCTACGGGGAACCCGCTGTCGACAAGCTACTGAGGGCTCTCGATGAGGCGTTGCCTCCGGAGACGTGGGTTCGTCTTCTCTATCTGCACCCCGATCGTGTCACGCCCGATTTTCTGGATTTCCTCTCGCGGACGAAAACGGTCCTTCCCTACCTGGATATTCCGATACAGCATATCGACGACGGGATCCTCGCCGCCATGAATCGCGCGCCTGCTTCGGCCCACATCAAAGACATCTTCGCGTACGCGCGCAGACGAGATCTTTTTTTCACGCTGAGGACGACGATCATGGTGGGTTTTCCCGGCGAGACGGAGGAGCGGTTCGAGCGGGTCCTCGAATTTCTGGAGGAAGCGGAGCTCGATCGGGTAGGAGCGTTCGTCTATTCTCCCGAAGAGGGGACGAAGGCCGCGTTGTTGCCGAACCAGGTCCCCGATCGGGTGAAGGAGGAGCGCTACAATCGCCTGATGGAGGTGCAGTCCCATATTTCCCGCGGGCGTAACGCCCTTTTTGTGGACCGGACTTTGCGGGTCCTGGTCGAGGAAGTCGATCGGGAAAACGACGTGGCGTGGGGACGTTCTTATCGCGACGCGCCGGAGGTCGACGGGATGGTTTGCGTGGAGGCCGGCGGAGCCCTCGTTCCCGGCGCGTGGGTGGACGCGACGATTGTCGACGCCGTGGAGCACGACCTCTTCGCCAGGGTCGAAGCCCCCAAACTCGGAGCGCCAGTTATTTGATTTGATTTGATTTGATTTGATTTACTTTAATATTAATTTAATTTAATTTGAAAGGGACGTAATTTGAAAGGGTTGTTTTGAATTTGAATTTGAAAGAGAACTCGATGGGGAAAACGCTCGTCTCGAAGTGCGCCATGCTGGCGGCTACCGTCGGAGGAGCGGGATATCTCACGAAGATGCCAGGCACCGTAGGGTCCGCGGTGGCCTGTGTGGTGTACGCCTTTCTGCCCGTTCCCTGGTGGATGATCCTCGCGGTGACGCTGGTGGGAACATGGTGCGCCGACGTCTACGCCGGACTGAAAGGAATTTCGGATCCCGGCGAGGTCGTGATCGACGAAGTCGTGGGCATGTGGCTGTCGCTTTGGGGACTGCCCATGACGTTCATCCTGCCGGCGTTTTTGCTCTTCCGCATCGTCGATATCATAAAGCCCATTCCCGTCTCTACGGCGGAAAAACTGCCGGGCGGGTGGGGCATCATGGCCGACGACGTCGTCGGCGGCGTCATGACCAACCTGATTCTGCAGGCTATCTACTGGATTTTTTAAAGGAGGGACGTTTGATGATACAGTCGATAGGCGCGAATATCAAAGCCAAGCGTCGCGCGTTGGCCCTCAATCAAGAGGACTTGGCGAACAAGCTGGGGCTGACGCAGGCGAATATCAGCCGCATCGAGGCCAGCGTCAAAGGCCCCAGCGCGGAAACGCTGCTTGCCGTCGCCGGCGCGTTGGGCTGCGACGTCCGAGAATTGTTGGGCATCGAGGAATCCGGGCAGCCGGTGAAGGAGCTGGACGAGGACGCGAAGACCTTCCTTTTGAACGCCATGAAGGGCGATCCTCAGTTCGGGATGTGCTTGCGCGGTTTCGTCAAAGACTTCGACGATCTGACGGACGAGGACTGGAAATTTGTGGCGATCCATTTGAAGCTGGCGTTGGGCTACGCAGCCGATGCCATCAAGGCCAAACGGCTGCGAGGCAACTCTTAAGAGCGATCCGGGCTGTCGACAAGTCGAAATCCACGTCGGCAAGAGCCGCTCCCCGCGAGCTGGAGCTGTCCCAAAACGGCGGGCTCGTTTTTACTCAAATGCCGCCAAGTTACTGCCCAAATGCCGTTTTGAAGTCCTCGTACCGCATCGCTCTGTAGGGCTCGGCTGGCTTGCCCGGAACGTGGAGCGCCCCGGCCGGGCAGAAGCCCACACAGCGCTGGCACGACTCGCAGAGGGCCGGGTTTATGACGGGATATCCTTCCGTCCCCGCGCTCATCGAGACGGCTTTTGCGGGGCAGTCGTTCGCGCAGCGTTTGCAGCGGACGCATTTTCCCTCGTCCACCGAGATCGGGAAGAGCTTGTAAAAAAAGTTCCAGGGTTTCCGCGTCTGCCCCAGTCGATAACAAAACGCCGAGAGCATCGGGATTCCGCCGCTCCATTCCGTCCCTCCCCTTAAAAGATCGTAGGCGAAAGAACGGGCCTCCAACAGCGATTTTTCCACGCGGGCCGCGTTTTTCTCGACAGGCAGGGTTTTGTTGTTGTAGTTCCCCGGCATGAGGAAAAATTTCGCGGCGATGGGTTTGTAGCCTTTTTTCGTCAAAACCTTGCGAAGCGGCCCCTGCATTCCGACCGCTACGCCTCCGCACGTGCCCAGCATGAAGATCTCTCGCCCCTCGCCCGCCGGCATCGACTCGATGAAGCGCCATACTGTAGGGTACGTGGAGAAACAGGCGACGGGAAAGGCCAAACCGATGGCGGATTCCGCGCTCAACGCCTCGGGGCATGGTTTGTCCATGCTGCCCAGTTGGACCGAAAGTCCTTCCTGCCGCAGGACCTCCGTTACGGTTTGAGCGACGAGCAGGCTGTTTCCCGTGCCCGTGAAAACGAAAAACTCCACCGCGTTGCCGTGCAGCTTCGCGGATAAAATTTTGCCCTTCGCTTTCAGTGAAAGCCTGTAAGGCGTGGAAAAAACTCCCCCGCTTTCTTTTCTCGACCCGTTGCGGACGAAACCGACGCGTTCGTAAAAATTTACCGCGTCGTCCGTCGCGTAGACGGTCATGTGTTTCGCTTTGGGATCCGCCTCCGCGCAACGTGAGGCGGCGCGGGCGATCAACCGGGAGCCCAACCCCTTGTTGGCGTAGTCGGGATGGATATAAAGCATGGAAATTCGGTCCGGTCCCTTCAGTTCGATCATTCCGGCCAGAGCGTCGCTCACGTAAACCAACTCATGGCTGTATCCCAGGGAGCCCCGCCGTTCGATCGCCTCCGGCGACGCGTAACGCTCGAAGGCCACCCGTCCCGGAGGGGTGAAGCCGTTCCCCCTCGCCGCGCCGACGCTCTTCAACACCAGAGCGTGCACCGCTTCCCCTTGCCCCGGGAGCATGTTTTTAAACTCCAGATTTTGAATTTCAGACATTTTAACGTTCCCCCCAGAACTCCGAATGACCCCAAAAAAACTTTTTTCGAAGCGATGTTTTTTCTAAAGTCATCTTATAGTGAATTGAAGTAAAAAGTCTAAAGTTAGAATAGCTAAAAACAGTTTTTTAAGGATTTAACTCATTTTTACCAGTATGCTCTTTTATTAAAGCACTATACGCCTCGGGAATGTCTCCGCCTTTTTCGAGCAGCGCCTCCACCTCGTACCGCCAGGGCAGCGAAGGGTGCGCGCCGAAACGGGTGCAGGCCAGAGCCCCCGCCGCCGAGGCGAAGCGCACCGCTTGTTCGAGGGGCATTCCCTCCGATAGCCCCACGATCATCGCGGCGCAAAAAGAATCTCCCGCGCCTGTGGAGTCCACGGCGTCCACCTTGAACGGGGAGTAAGGAAAACTTTTGTCCTTCGTCACGACCACGCCGCCGTGGGCTCCGCGAGTCACGACAACCCCCTTCGTGCCCAAATTCAAAAGATATCGCGCGTCGTCGAGGACGTCGCCTTTGACGCGTCCTTTGGAGTCGGTGTCGCCGGCGCTGTTGTTCGACGCGTAGAACGCGAGTTCCGTCTCGTTCAACACCAGGTAGTCGATCATCTTCCATACCGAGAGAGGCAGAGCCCTGGCCGGGGCGGGGGTGAGCACCGTTTTGCACCCCGTTTTGCGGGCGAGTTCGAGTCCGGTTTCCACCGCCGAAAATGGAATTTCCAACTGAAACAATACCGCGTCGGCCTTCTTGAAAAGGTCGGCCGCGCATACGATCGACTTCGCGTCGAGGGTCGCGTTGGCCCCCGAGGCCAGGACAATCGTGTTGTCCCCTTCGTCGGTCACCGTGATGAGCGCCACGCCGGTTCCCGCGCTCTTCGAGACCTCCAGGTATTCGCAGTCGACCTTTCCCTCCAAGAGGGTGGCGCGCAGCCGCGACCCGAAATCGTCGTTTCCGACGCAGCCCACCATGTGGGATTCCGCTCCCAATCTGGCACAGGCCAGTGCTTGATTGGAACCCTTGCCGCCTCCAGTCGTCCCGAACGAATGACCCATGAGGGTCTCGCCCAAAAGCGGCTGGCGGGGCGCACGAATGACCAGATCCATATTCACCGAACCGACGACCGCTATAACGGACACCACTGTACCTCCTTAAACATGTCAAAAATTATTTTCGTCATGATACCATATAAGCGGATAGGCGATACGGATAAGCGATGAAGAGAGCGAATCGAGTCGATCGCTTGATTTTTATCAGCCGTAAAATACTTGAGAGGTGAGATGAATGGCTTTGTTCAAACTCCCGGAGTATCGAGCCCCGCTTTTCGACCGAGATCCTCTGAGGGAGGCCCCGGTGGTTCGTACGTCTCCCGCCCCGTCCGATGGAGTGGCTCCTACCGATTATCACGCGATGTCCATTTTCCCGGAGTACTTTAAAATCGGCGACGGGCCCGACCGCGGCGCGTGGATTCTTCCGGCGGAGAGCCGCATGGACTGTGTGGCCGTCCTGCGGGACTCGGACTCCGGGCCCTGGCTCGACATCGTGGAGTTCCGCCGCCTGAGGCTGGGGGACGAGGTGGTCATCGGACGCACGGAGGACGGCAGCGAGGGGATTTACGTGAATGCCGGCGCGTTCGTCGAGGAGAGCCGCCGCGACGTTTTCGCGTTTCGCGTCGGCCGCAGCCGCGAGACGGCGTATTCCCGAGACTACGACGATCTCTACAATTTGCTCCGTTACGAACGAGAGCACGGCACGGTGGTATGGGTTTTGGGGCCCGCCGTGTCGTTCGACTACGACTCCCGCCGCGCCATGGCCAGCCTGATCGAAAAGGGATACGTCCATGCCATTCTGGCCGGGAACGCCCTGGCGACCCACGACCTGGAGGGCGCGTTGCTGAAGACCGCCTTGGGGCAGGACATCTACACGCAGGAAAGCCGACCCAACGGTCACTACAACCACCTGGACCTGCTCAATTCGGTAAGAAAGCACGGGTCGATCGAAAAATTTCTGGAAAAAGAAAAGATAGAAGACGGCATCGTTCACGCCGCGATAAAAAAGGGCGTTCCCCTGGTGCTCGCGGGCTCGATCCGCGACGATGGACCGCTGCCCGAAGTGTACGGAAACGTCTACGAGGCTCAAGACGCCATGCGGGCCCATACGCGCAAGGCGACGACGGTGATCGCGCTGGCGACGCAGTTGCACACCATCGCCGTCGGCAACATGACGCCCGCTTACACCGTGAGAGACGGCCGGGTGCGCCCCGTGTACCTTTACTCCGTCGACATCTCGGAGTTCGCCGTCAATAAGCTCCGCGACCGCGGCACTCTTTCGGCCATCCCCATCGTCACGAACATTCAGGATTTTTTGGTCCATCTGAAGAATAATTTATAGATTCGGTAAATGTTTAAGCCCAGGGGGACGATGTGGGGTTCGAACGCTTACGTGAAAATTTTGGAGGCGAAAATATATGGTAAGAAAACGAGGTTACGGCGGGGTTGTAATGGGGAATCCAGAGGGTATTTACACGATGGCCGATGATCCGAACTTGGGAAAGGAATTGGAATTAGCAAAGCCGGAAATGAAAGGCGCCGGTTTTTACGGCGAAGTAAAGAAAACGCTTCAGCTCAAAAACAAGAAAGAGCTTATCGATCTCTTGGTCGAACTGTCCGAACGTTACCCGGACGTCGAGCGGTTCATTCTCGAAAGATCTCCGCTGGACTCGGGAAAGACGCGAAAATTTGTGGCGTCGCTGCGCTCCGAAATCCATAACCTCACGTCCGAGCCGGTCTGGAGCCGCCATTGGAGCAATGAGTGCCATCTGCCGGACTATTCGCACCTGCAACAAATGTTTGAAGATCTGGCGGAGGGAGGTTACGCCGACGAACTCCTGGAGTTGGGAGAAGAGCTTTGGGAAAGGGGCAACAGCCAGCTCGAAGAGTCGGACGACGAGGGAGAGACCTCCGACGCCATCGGAGATTGCCTGAAAATTGTAGTGAGCGCTCTTCCCCAATCTTCGTTGAGCAAATCCGAGCAATTGCTGTGGTACATCGAGCGCAAGGCGGTGGACGAGTACGGCGTTTTGTACGATAAAGACGAACGTCTTATAAAAGAAGGAGATTATTCCGAGAGCGACTGGCTGGAAGTAGCGACTGACCTTGAACGGCGCCTAGCTTCGAGCGAGGCCGACGGGCGATCCAACCTGGTCGATTGGTTGACGCGCGCTTACAAGGCGAGCGGGCAAAATGATCGCGTCATTCCCCTATACGAGCGGGAGGGCGATTACGTGTCGCTCGTCGAAGCCTTGCTGGAAGCGGGAAGGCGCAAAGAAGCCAGGGAAAACTGCGTTCTCGGTTATGAAAAGGCCGTGAAAACAAGCTCTTACAATACTAAAAAACTGCACGCCTGTCTGAGGGATATGGCCGAGGCGGAGGGTCGGAACGACTTGGCGGCGGCCTATCGCTGCGACGATTTTTGCGGGAACCCCACCGTTCAAAATTACATAGCGCTGCGCGACTCCGCGGAAAAGGCGGGATGTTGGCCGGCGGTGCGGGAGGCGGCGCTTCGTTTCCTCGAATCCGGCGAACGGGCGGACCGCCCCGACGCGGACGGCAAGAAAAAGAAGACCGGCGCGCCCTGGCCTCTGCCCCCGACGGAGGTCGCGCATCTCTATGAAAACGAGAAGCCCGATCAGAAAGATTTCCCCAAGCGCGAGCCTCTCGTTCGCGTAGCCCTTCTGGAGAATCGTTTCGACGACGCGATCGAGCTCTATCGTACGCTGCCCAAACAACGCGCCTGGTATGGCGAGAACGTATACGACGGCCTCGACAAGGATCTTGCCATTGCCGTCGCCGACACTCACCCAGAGACGTCCTTGTCCATTTGGCGGACCATCGTGGACTCGCTCATCGCCGTGACGAAGCCCGCGGCTTACCAGGAAGCCCGGCCTTTCATGGAACACATGAAGACCCTCTACAAGAAAAACGGACGCTCCGGCGAGTGGCAAAAGCTGATTTCCGAGCTGCGCGCGACCCATAAACTCAAGCGTCGCCTGATGGAAGTCTTGGCCGCGGTAGAATAGTAGAATAAAAGAAGATAGAGTAAAAAAGATAGCATAAATGAGGAGGGTTTTATGGTGGAACAGAATCTTACGGAGCAACTGGTGAAATTTCTGCAAAACAAGAAGGCGGATTTTATTCGTGTGAAAGAACTGCCCACGTCTTTGACAAAACAGTTAGGGCTAAAG
>JAISQE010000007.1 GCA_031274425.1 Synergistaceae bacterium
GGCCGATAACTCTCCCCGACCCCCAGCGTCGTCGTCTTGGGCGACACCGTGATCCCCGTTACGGGAACGTTGCCGGGAGGCGAAGCGTTCGCTTTTACCGTGACGGTCATGGAGGCGGAAACGTTGACTCCGCCCTGGGCCGCGACGGTGATCTTGGTGGTCCCCGCCTTCACGCCCTTCAGGTAAACTCGTCCCGACGAGTCCTGGACGAGATCCACCACGTACTTGTCGTTGGTTGTCCACGTAATTTTTTTGTTGATCGCGTTCAAGGGAGAAAGCGTCACCGTCGGCCGATAAGTCTCCCCGATCCCCAGCGTCGCCGTCTTGGGTGAGAGCGTGACGCGCGTCACCGGAATTTTGACGGAGGGCGTGGGGTCGGGATCGGGCGTGGGGGTTGGAGTAGGCGTAGGGGTTGGAGTAGGCGTGGGTGTGGGTGTGGGTTCCGTGCCGCCGCCTTCCTGTATCACCACGCCCCATACGTTGCCGCAGTCGTTCGGGTCTTCGTAAGTGGCTCCATCCGTCCGAACCCGCGGGCTCGTCGACCGGGTCGTATTCACCGTCCGACTCTCGAAAGCGCGGCCGGTCCGTTGCGCGGTTAGAGTGTAAGAGCTGTTCGAGGAGAGCTTGGAAAACGCGAAGATCCCTTTGGCGTCGGTTGTCGTCGAAGAGGTCGTCGCGCCTCCCGTCAAGACCACCGCCGCGCCGGCCACCGGAGCGCCCGACGCGTCGAGGACCCTTCCGCTGACGATCTCGCCCTTTCCGGCCTCGTATATGTTGTACATACATCCATTGACGCTGTTGAAGGCGACGGAGGAATCGACCTTGGGCAAAGCGTACCAGGCGTTATAAGAGCCGCCCCATCCCATATTGAGATGGTGATACAACGTGGAGGCGCTGTAGCCATACCCGTCGGCCACGATGACGTGCGCTTCTTTGCCTGTACGGGTGATATTCAGAATAACCGGCAAACGGGCGTCGAGATTGGAGTTGATGAGGTTGTTGATGAAATTGAGGTTGGTCGATTCATTCGAGCGTTTCAGCCAATAGGCGACGCTGGAGTACCGGAAGGTATCCGTCAGGCGTTTGTACACATTCCCAAAGAGCGCTCCCGTTTCATCGGGCGCGTACCTGGATTCGAGGGCGATGCCCACGTCGTAGAGCAGCGCTCCGATGTTCTGGCGTTGCGCCGCCGTCGCGTCGTCGTCAGGTTTTAGCGGCATGTTGGCGTCGTCCCATTTGTAAGGGCCGCCCTTTCCGTCGCCGCCGCGCGTCTTCCCGGATTGCTTTTTCTTGTCGACCGTAAAGGTGAAGGTTTTTGCCCCTATGCCCGCCCGCGGATACTGGAAATAGCGCAGAACCTGCCCTACAGCCGTCGCGACGCAGCCCGTAGGATACCTGTTGGGCGTGTAATAATTGTAAAGATACGTGGTCTCGCTTTGAGCCCACGCGCTTTCCAAAAGCGGTTCGACCCGCCGGTCGGATACCGAGGAGAAGCCCTTGGCGCTCGCTTTCTCTTCTCCTTCTTTTCCCCCTTCTTCTTCCCCGGTTCTCGTCGTCGTCAGGCGGTTCCATTTGCTCTGTTCCCCGCTGGTCTCACCGCTCGCGCGCAATCCGTAAGACTTCGCCGTCGTCTTTCTGGCGGCCTTGACGCGTTCTTTCAGGTCGGCGATCGCCAACGCGTGGAAAGGGCTGTCCTCCTCCGGATCGTAACGGGTCGCGTCCGGCTGCCAAGCCAGGATGGGCTCCACCAAATCGTCGGCCGGAACGAAGACGATTCCCCTCGGTTCGAGAAACACCGCGTAATATAGGGCTTTCTCCCGAGAAAACACCTCCGAGGAATCGCCGTACATCCGCACTTTCCCGCTCACGATCCCCGGATTTTCCCTTTCCTCCAGCGGCCTGTCGTCGATCACGAGCCAGCCCCTCACCGCCCGCGCCGCTTCGTCCGGGGCGACCGGGTTCCCCCACGACGGAGAAGGCAGGAATAATAACAATAACAACAGCGTCAGCTGCGGCGCGCCGTAGAACTTCTTCGAAAAATTTTTCATCATGCTCTTCTTCACATTCTTTTTCTTCACATTTTTCTTCACACAGGAGCGGCTTTGTTGAGCGGGGGCTCGGCTTTTCCCCGCGGGCCGGGTTTATTGGGATCAATGTACTTCTCCATGTCCTCCATCGAAATGCGGGTCAGAGCGCTGGGCGGCAGGGAGGCCAACAGTCGCCAGGACATGTCCAGGGACTGGCCGATGTCGCGGTTTTCGTCCCTCGCCTGGTTGACGTAGGTCTTCTCGAACGCATCCCCGAACGCGAGGTAGGCCTTGTCTTCCTCGCCCAGCTCGTCGCGGCCCACCACCTCGGCCAGGGCCTTGACCTCCTGCACGCGGCTGTAACACGCGAAAAGCTGGCTGGACACGCTGGGGTGGTCCTCTCGCGTGTACCCCTTGCCGATGCCGTCCTTCATCAGGCGCGACAGGCTGGGCAAGGGGTCAATGGGCGGATAGACGCCCCTGGCGTCCAGCTCGCGGGAGAGCACGATCTGCCCCTCCGTGATGAAACCCGTCTGGTCGGGCACGGGATTCGTGATGTCGTCGTTGGGCATCGTCAGAATGGGCAGGAACGTGATGCTGCCCTCCTTGCCCTTCAAAACCCCAGCCCGCTCGTAAAGCGACGCCAGATCGCTGTAGAGGTACGACGGATACCCCTTGCGGCTGGGGATCTCGCCGCGGCTGACCGAGAGCTCCCGCAGCGCCTCGCAGTAGCTGGTGATATCCGTGATGATGACCAGCACGTGCATCCCCAGGTCGAAGGCCAGGTACTCCGCCGCCGTCAAGGCGTAGCGGGGCGTGGCGATGCGCTCGATGACGGGGTCGTCCGCCAGGTTCTGGAACAGCACCAGGTTTGCGCCCCGGCGGGACAGGGACGAGGCGAAGGCCGCCGCGTCGTCGTGCTTGATGCCAACCCCCGCGAACACCACCGCGAAGTTCTCGGCCCCGACCAACCTGGCCTGCGAGGCGATCTGAATGGCCAACTGGTTGTGCGGCAGCCCGTTGCCCGAAAAGATCGGCAGCTTCTGCCCGCGTATCAGGGTCGTCAGCACGTCGATCGTCGAGAACCCCGTGTTGATGAAGTCGCGCGGGTAGACGCGCGCCATGGGGTTCATGGGCGAGCCGTTGATGTTGCGCTTGACGTCGCTGTAGACCGGGCCGTTGCCGTCGAGGGGACGTCCCAGGCCGTCGAAAGTTCGCCCCAGGATGGAGGGCGAGAGGCTGATCTCCAACGGGCGGCCCAGGAAACGGGCGCGGGACGTGGCGGGCACGAGCCCCTCCGTTCCCGCGAAAACCTGCACCATGACGGCCTCGTCGCTGACCATAACGGCGCGCCCCAGCCGGGGTTCGCCGCCCTCCGTTCCCTCCGAAGAGGGCAATATCTCCACCACCTCGTCGTACCCCACGCCCGGCGTGCCCTTGAGCATCACGATGGGGCCGTTGATCTTGTCTATTCCCGTGTATTCCGTGAGGGCCATGGCTTTATAACCCCTCCTCTTCTTGTTCCTGCGCCAAACGTTCGCCGCCTATCTTTTCGAGACGCTCTCCGATCCGCTTCGCCAATGACTGGAAACCGGCTTCGTCCTCGGCCGAAAGCTCTCTGACGTGCGTCAGCTCCACCAGTTCCTTCATCCTGCGAATGAGGGACAAGGGGCACCCCTGGGCGACGAGCCGCTTGGCCTGGTTGTGGAAGTCCAGAATCATCCTCATGATGGCGACTCCCTTGGAGGGCGGGCAAAACGAGTCGTCGCTGAAAGAGTTCTGCTGCAGGTATCCGTTTTTCAAAAGCGAGGCCGTCAGCGCGATCAAACGCTGAGAGTCCGGCAAGACGTCCTCGCCCATCAGGCGGATCGTCTGCTGCACCACGTCGTCCTCGGCCAGTATCGCGCGCGCCTCGTCCCGGAGCGCGGACCAGGAGGGGTCGACGTTTTGATGATACCAATCCTTGACCTCGTCCGCGTACTCGCTGTAGGAGTCCATCCAACTGATCGCCGGGAAGTGCCGGGCGTGGGCCAAAGACGCGTCGAGCGCCCAGAAGCAGCGGATGAAGCGCTTGGTGTGGCGCGTGACGGGCTCCGTGAAGTCGCCGCCGGGGGGCGAAACCGCGCCGATGACGCTGATGCTCGCCGTCTTGCCGCCGAACGTGCGAACCTTCCCCGCCCGCTCGTAAAACTCGGCCAGGCGCGTGGCCAGGTAGGCGGGGAAGCCCTCCTCGGCCGGGATTTCCCCCAAGCGCCCGGAGAGCTCGCGCAGCGCCTCGGCCCATCGGCTGGTGGAATCGGCCATCATAGCCACGTCATAGCCCATGTCGCGGTAGTACTCCGCGATCGTGATGCCCGTGTAAATGCTCGCCTCACGGGCGGCGACCGGCATGTTCGAGGTGTTGGCGATCAGGATGGTGCGCTGCATCAAAGGCTTCTTGGAGTAGGGGTCCTCCAGAGACGGGAACTCCTCCAACACCTGCGTCATCTCGTTGCCTCGCTCGCCGCAGCCGATGTAGACCACGACCTTGGCGTCGCTCCACTTCGCCAGCTGGTGCTGCGTCACGGTCTTGCCCGTGCCGAACCCGCCGGGTATGGCGGCCACGCCTCCCTTCGATATGGGGAACAGTCCGTCGATGACGCGCTGCCCCGTGATCAAGGGCTCGTCGGGCAAAAGGCGTTCCTTGTACGGGCGCGGCGTGCGCACCGGCCAGTAATGGAACATCATCAGGCGCGCCGTTTTGCCGTCCGCGCCCCTGATCCGGGCCACGACCTCGGAGGTTTTATAAAAACCGGGCGCGACGACGAACTCGACCTCGCCCGCGACGCCGCGGGGAACCACCACGCGGTTTTCGACCAGGTCCGTCTCCTTGATCGTGGCGACGATCATGCCGCCCGAGACCACGTCCCCGACCTTGCAAACGGGCGTCACCTCCCAGGAGCGGTCCATGTCGATGGGGTCCAGGCTCGTGCCCCGAGCGAGGAAGCTCCCTTCCTTTTCCATCAGGCGGTCCAGGGGACGCCCGATGCCGTCGATGATGTGCCCGATCAGTCCGGGCCCCAGGCAGACGGACAGGGGCCTGCCCTGCCCCCTGACGGGTTCTCCGACCCGGAGCCCGGTGGTGTCCTCGTAGACCTGGATGACGCCCCGGTCCCCGTCCATTTGAAGAACCTCGCCCGTCAGGCCCGAATCCCCCACCCGCACCAGCTCGCGCATGGCGAAATGGGACATGCCAACGGCGTTCACGACGGGGCCGTTGATCATCGTAACCGTGCCCAACTTCGACTCAAAACCCTCTTCTCTGTTTTTCTCGTTCATGTCCTCTACCGCCTAGCGCTCAGCGCCTACAGTTCGGCCAACACGGCCTTGGCCAGCACGTCCGCCATCTCGTCGACTTTGGACTTCCAATCGGCGACCACGCGCCATTTCTCATCCTCCGAGTACAGGACCACGCCCCCCGTGATCGGGGCCGGCGTCGCGTCGAACGCCACGTCCACGTCCGGGAAGCGCGACCTCAAAACGGCGGCGACGGCCTCTCCGTGGAGGGCGTCCTCCGCCCGAAGGCGCATCTTCACCTTCCGTCCTTCGTTGCGTTCCTCGTTTCGCCCTTTGTTCCACCCCTCGGGAAACCGTTCGAAGGCCTCCGCGGCCACTCCCGCGAGAATCGCCTCGTAATCGGGGCGCTTGTCGAACGCGACCAAAGCGTTCTGGAACAGGGCCAAAGCCCTTTGAATCAAATCGTTTTGCAGGCGCAGGCGATCTTTGTCGCGGGCTGACTCGGCCTCGATCAGTTGCCGCGAGGTCATCTCCCTGGCGCGCTTCGCCGCGTCGGCCTTGATGGTGGACACCATAGCGTCCAGGTGCTCCGTCTGCTCCCTCGTCCACTTCTCGGCTTCCGCGCGGGCCGCCTCCAGAATGCGCTCGCGCTCCATATCTCCTTTGTTCAGAATCATGGACCGAAGCTCGGACAATTTTTTTCTCTCGTCGTGCACGACGGCGCTCCCCGAGCTTTGCGTCGCTTTTTGCGTCATTCCAACTTCACCCCTATCGCCTCACGGATGTACCGGGTGAGAAAATCGGCTCCTCTCCGTGTCCCATGCCGGTCCGGAATCTCGACCAAAAGCGGCAGAGAACCCCCGGAACGCATTTCCCTGACCTTCTCCGGAATACTTTCGGCCGCGAGTTCGGTCATGAGCAGAATGCCCAGGTCCTTCATCGCCAAAGCGGCGGAAAGCGCCTTCGCCGTCTCCGCCGGCCCGTGCGCCACCACTCCGTCGATGCCCGCCAGTTTCAACAGCACTAGGGTGTCGTGGTTGTCGCTGATCAAAAAGCCTCTCATGATAGGGCATTCCGACAACGAGGGAACGGCGCCCTAGATCTTGCCAAGAATGAAAAGCGAGATGACAAGGCCGTAAATCGCTATTCCCTCGGCCAGCCCCATGTAGATCAGCGTGGTCCCGAAAAGGGCGGGCTTCTCGCCGACGACCCCCAGAGCCGCCGCTCCCACGAAGGCGACGCCTATGCCCGCCCCGATGCAGGCGAGGCCTGTGGAAAGCGCCGCGCCGACCAGGCCCAGGCCCGCTCCGTCCCCCAGCGCCGCCCCGGACGCGGACGCGTCGGCGGCGAAAACCGCGCCCGCGGAAAAGCCGAGAACCAAAAACGCCAGAAGCATGATCGCGGCCAAGAACTCCCTGGGACTCCGGGGCGTCTTGCCATTTCTCGCCATCCAAAACCCCGTCCCGACCATCATCGCCACAGAACCGCAAAGAACCGTCAAACCCCACATGATCAATCAGCCCTTCCTTTCCTCCAGAGCACCGGCGCGAACGCGCGCCCGCCGCCCCGATAGAACTTCCCGAAAAACTCGTAGTACTCCAGACGCAACGTCTGGATAAAGACGATCATCCCCTCGAGCCCGATGATCACCAGGTGCCCCAGCAAAAGAACGAACGCGTGGTAAAGTTTTCCCCCAGGGACGTTCTCCACCATCTGCCCCAGCATGAAGACGGCTCCGCTGAGTCCCACGTGGTTCAGGGCGAAGGCCGCCAAACGCACGAAGGACGCCGTGTTGCTGATGAAGTTCAGCATGGCGTGGAAGACCGAAAAGACATGGACCACGCCGCCCTCGTCGACCGTCTCCCCATGAAGGAGAAGTTTGGCGATGCCGTTCCCGAAGATCATGATCAGAAAGAGGGCCCCCATGATCAGGGCAAAAAGCCCCGTTCCCAGCGCCGTTTCCGGCGCGGCGAACGAGGCGGCGGCCTGCCCCACGGCCAGCCAGTAGAACGCGAGTCCCACCACGCCCTCCGGGCTGAAAAAAACCTCCCCCCACTCCCTTTTGCGGACGGAGTTTTGGATCTTGAAGCAAATCCCTATGGTGAGGAAGGCGACGCCCACCCCGATGGACACGGGCAAAATCCTGTTCACGTCCTTCATCGGGGAGAGCCATATCGGGCGGATGAGCTCCTCGCTCCCGAACACGCTGCCGTACAGAAACCCGAACAGCACGGCGGAGATCCCCGCGATTTTCATGACGGAGGCGATCGCCCGCCCCATCATCTTCTTTTTTTCGAGGAAGCAGGTGCCCAGAATCAGGGCGACGCCATGCCCCACGTCGCCGAACATGAAACCGAAGAAGAGGCAGAAGCTCGTCGCCACCACGAACGTGGGGTCGAGCTCGCTGTAGGAGGGCAGGCTGTAGAGGCGCACGATCTCCTGAAAACGACGGACCAGCGGCAGGTTGCGCAAAAGCGTTGGAAGCTCGTGCCCCTTCCGCTCCAGCTCGTCGCCGCTTTCCGCCAAGACCAGGGTATGGGGCGCGGTTTCCTCCGCCACGGCGCGCACCGCGTCGTAGTTGTCCCGCGGCGTCCAGCCCGCCAGGACCGCCATCTCGGACAGCTCCCCCCGCATCTGGCAGATCGAGTAAATGCGCTGCTTCGTGTACACCATCTCGTAGAGCTTTTCCAGTTCGAAGCGATTGCCCGTCGCGTACCGGCCTGGCATGTCCCGATAGTTCTCCATCTCCGCCTCGATGGCCTCCATGCGGTAGAGCACGGCGTCCCGGTTGTCGTATTGCCCGTAGTCCTCCGGGCCGACCGGAATCAGGTGCATGTGCACCGAGGAAAAAATCTTCTGGATCTCCTCGCGATAATCGTTGCCGTAGAAGACGATGACCGTCGTTTTGTCCGTCGACGCGTCCTTCGTCTCATCGATCAGCGGCATGGCGAGGATGGGCGCGGCGAGGCTCGCCTCGCTCAAGCGCCGCCAGTTCTCGCGCGTCAGGGTCCCGATGGAGAGGCTCCCGTAGGGCGCGAGGGCCAAAGTCGCGAGACTGCGCCCCGTCTCCCGGACGACGTCGCCGAACTCGAGCATGGCGCGCCACGTCTCGTACTCGTCCCGGAGTTCCTCCCCCCTCGCGGCCCACCCGCTCATGGTCTTCATCATCTCGTCGACCCTCGCCTCCAGCTCCGACAGGGAAACCGGAGGAACGCGGTCAACGACGCGGCACTGGGGCGCGGCCACGCCCGCGCTGGCCCAAAACCCGTCCAATTTCTCCAGAAGCGCGTCATAACGGTTTCCCCGGAAGGTCTGAAAGCGGCTGCCCAAGGGATGGGCGTCCATCATCACCTCCGGCGACATGGGCTCGAAGTTCTCCATTTTCAAAAGCGCCAACGCGACGCTCTCGACCTCTTCCATTGGCCCGACGAACGAGATCCCTGTCATTCCCACAACGGCCATAACTCAGTTCTCCTTCCCCAAAGTTCGGACAAGGATCAGGTCGATCCTGTTTTTGTCGAATCCGTAGCGCACCATCTCCACGACGGCGACCAGGTCCCGGACCTCCAGCTCCTTCAACACCAGGTACGCCGCCACGTTCTGAAACCCTAGAGCGCCGGACAAGAACACGCGCTCCGCCACGGCGAAAAGAAACCTGTAAATATTGCGCTCCACCCCGACCTCGTACAGGGCCTCGCCTTTGAGAGCCTCGCTTTTAAGAGCCCCGCTCCCGTCCTCCGAGTTTTCGACCCGCGCGTCGAATACCCGCGCGTAGGGCGTTCCCTCCAGCGCCGCCGCCATCGCGCGGGGGTCCGCAAAGGCCGCCCGCGTCAACAGACCGAAATCTAGGCGATAGCGGGCTTTCATGATCAAAGTCAGAGCCTCTTCCGGGGATTTGTCGAAAAAGCGGCGCGCTCGGTAAATCCAATAGAGGTTCATCAGGTCGACGCGCGTTCCCACCAGCATCCGCATCATACGGCCCTCGTCGCCTCCGAGCCGCGCCACGGCCGCATAGAGGTTGTCGAAGTAGTAACGGTCCAAAATCATGCCCAGCGCGAAGGTGATCCGCTGCAAATCGCCTTCCCAGCTCGCCAGCGCGCGCTCCCCGCCGGGCACGGCCTCCATCATGGCCGAGCGCAAGGATTCGCTCCTCACGGACATCAGGATGTCCTTCAATGTGTCGCTGGACGACAGCTTCTCCTGATCGACCAGGGTCAGGCGAAAGTCGGACACTAGATCCAGCATTTTTCCCGGATCCAGGTGATCGCCCCACTCGCTCGTTTTCATGTGGGTCTGAAAGTGATTTTTGAGCAGTTCGACGTCGAAGTTTTCGAGCCATAAATTGAGAAGCCGCTTGTCGCCGAGCCCCGTATAGTGCCCGAAGGCCACCCCTTCAGCCAAAATGGAGACGTTCAGCAGAAACTCCAGCTCGGAGCGCCTCATGCTCTCCAGAACATGCCCCTTCAACATCGGGGCGTAAGCGCTTTTCCCCAGTTGGACGGCGATGTCGCCCACCGACGTCTGCTCCAGAAGGAGCCGGAAGTCCTCGTTTCGCAGAAGCGACGCCCTGCGGATTCTGGCTTTGGCGGACTCCGCAACGCGCGCCCCTCCGCTCCCGAACGCCATTCAAGGCCGTCCCTGGGCCGCGTATCCGGCCGCCGCGTCCTCGGCCATTCTGGCGATCAGCGCGGGAACGTCGTTTTCGAAATGCTCCCGCATTTTCTCTCGGGATTTCTTCGCCAGCTCGGCGATATGCAGGGCTTCCATTTCCACGGCGTGCTTAGTGGACTCCACCTGAGCCCGCGCCTCCTCTCGGGCGGCGTTCAGGCGAGCCTCCTGGTCCTGGGCAAATTTATCGCGCGCCTTCTGAACGATGGCCTTCGCTTGCTGCTCCGCGGCGCCGCGCGCCTCCAAAGCCTCGTCCTCGGCTTTCAGCAGGACGTCGAGAACCTCCGACAATTTCATACCCTCATCCTCCTTAATTCAAGCTCAGGGGGGCGGAGCCCGTTCGGTCGCTGCGCTTCCTCACTGGCCCCCCCGAGACCCCCTGGATTCAAGCTCAGGGGGGCGGAACCCGTTCGGTCGCTACGCTTCCTCACTGGCCCCCCCGAGACCCCCTGGATTCAAGCTCAGGGGGACGGAACTCGTTCGGTCGCTACGCTTCCTTCCTGGTCCCCCAAGACTTCCTGGATTCAGGCTCAGGGGGGCGGGTTACTTTTGCAATGTCGACAACTTAAAGAAGAAAATTAACGGGGTCAGGGGGCTCGTCCCCTGCGGGGTGTGGGGCGGAGCCCCGCGGTTTTGGCTTAATGTTGTTGACATTGGTTATTTTTGTATTTATTTTCCCTGACGATTCGAAAGCTTGATGCGGGTCAGGTCCTCGCGTTCGTTTTCGTCCAGAGCCGCCGCGATGAGTTTGATCTGTTCTTCGCTGCGCGGAATGAACACCTTCTCCAGCGCGTTCACGCGCCTCAGGGTCTTTCGTATCTGAATGGCCAACCGGTACACGCTCGTCTCGATCTCAGCCAGGCGCGCGATCAGGGCCACCACTCGCCGGGCGTTGACGTAGGCGTTGTCCAGCACCGAGGAAGCGCCCGACGCGCTGCCCCCCATCGAGTAGATCGGCGATAGGTTGGGCTCTATCCGGTCGACCTCGGGAATGTCGATGCCCATCACCGAGCGCAGGCGCACGACAAAACGCCTTTCCTCCGGAACCACCAGCGCGATCTTCTCCACGCCGTCGATCCCTATGGAGATATTCGCCATCTGGAGACTGAAATAAGCCTCTTCGAAAATGGAGCGTATGCTGTCCTGCACCTCGCGGACCTCCCGGACCCGCCCCATGAGTTCGCTCATAAGGATCTTGCGCTTCTGCTCCAACAGGTCGTGACCGCGCCTCGCCAATTTGAGGGCGGATTGGATACGGGTCATGTTGCTTCGCGTCGCTACCACTTTGCCGGCCATTTTCACACTCCTGGAAATCGCGCATAACGCTTTATTTTACGACTAATTACTGTGAATTATACATCAAGTAGATATTCAAGCTCAGGAGGCGGAGCTCGTTCGGTCGCTGGGCTTCCTCACTGGCCCCCCCGAGGCGCTCAGGCGTGGGAGAACTGTATATTGTTTGTGATATAACCCGAGTTTGACAGATAGATAGTCGGAATAAAGAAGCAAAAAGCTGTTGGGTCTTTGTGATTTGCCTTATTACTGTCAAACTCGGGACGACCCATTCAAAGTCATCTTTATGGAGAATCCTACTTTCACGATTCCTATAAGCGGCCTGTGGGAGAATTGATCGGCACGGGCTATGATTTCAGGCGTTCTATTTATTACATATTTCGCGGTCTAGAGCCATATCGCTATCCGTTAAATGATTTTTTACCCCGTTGAGAAACATGACTACCACCGGCTAAAGCCGGTGGTAGTCATGTTTCTCAAGATTTTTATTTCCCCAGTCGCAGTCTCCAGACGATGTTGTAGACCATCGGAATGATGTAAAGAGCCAGAACTCCTCCGCCGATCAGGCCCCCGGTCATGACGATGGCCATGGGACCTTTGAGCTGCGAGCCCTCGCCGCTTGAGACCATCATGGGGACAAGAGCCACCAGCGTCGTAAAAGTCGCCATGAAGATAGGACGAAAACGCGTGCGGCACGCCTCGACGATCGCCCGGCGATAGTGGGCGCCCGCGCGACGGCGCATTTCGGCGTAATCCAGAATGACGATGGCGTTGTTCACGGTGATGCCCACCATCATGACGATGCCCAAAAGCGCGAAAACGGTGAAATTGCTGTTCGTGACCAGCATCATCGGGATAACGCCCAGGGCCGACAGGGGCAGGGTCGCCATGACGATGATGGAAAAAATCCAGGACTCCAGCAATCCCGCAACCATCAGGAAGGTGATGCCGACCGCCAACCCCAGCACCGTCAACATCGTGCCGTAGTTTTCGTTGATGTTACGGATATCTCCGCCATAGTTCAGGCGATAACCCGACGGCAGTTCGATGCTGTCCAGCTTGGGCTGCAATTCCCGCATGATCTCGCCCACGGAAATTCCCTGACCCGTGTTGGCGTCCACCGTAACCTTGCGCTGCCTGTCTTCCCTGTTGATGGCGGTGGGGCCCGTCCCCGGCCGAACCTCCATCAGGTCGTCCAGCGGCAGAAACCCCACCGGGGTCCGAACGGGAACTCCCGTCATTTTATGGACGCTCTTCGTCCAACTGCGCGGAAGCTTCACCAAAATATCGTATTCCTCTCCGGCCTCGCGGTACTTTCCCGCCTCGTAACCCGTCAGATAGCCGTTGACCTCCGTCGCCACCTCGCCGAAGGAAAGCCCCAGCTTGGCCAGCCGGCGATAGTTCGGATAAAAGCGGATCTCCTCGCGCCCCATCTTCCAGTCGGACTGCACGTCCATGACGCCGCGCGTGTTGCGCATCGCGGCCATAACCGCCTCCGCGATGCGGTTCAACTCGCCGGTCTCCGTTCCGATGATCGAGATGGAGATGGGCTTGTTGTTCCCCCCGCCCCCCATGCTGCTCGCCGAGGAGATGGCGACGTCCGCGTCGGGCAGCGAGGCGAAGTGGTTGCGCCACTCCGCCACAATGCTGAAAACGGAGGGGCGCTTTCTTTTGTCTACTGTAAGGTAAACATAGACGCTGCCGGAATTGGTTCCGCTCATGCGCCCGCCGCCCACCCGCGAGCGGTAAAAACGGACGTATTCGAACTGCTTCACGTAGTCCTCGATGCTCTGGAGAACCTCGTCGGTGTTTTTCAAGGACGCCGTGCTGGAGAGCTCTATGTCGATGTTGATGCGCCCTTCGTCCTCGCGGGGCATGAAGTTGAACCCGATGAAGGACAACCCCTTAAAAGCGCCGAAACAAAGCGCGACAACGACGATCGTCGTGATGAGGGGATGACGTATGCACTTTTTACAAAGCGCGATGTGCAGTCCCTTGAGTTCCTCGAAAAAAACCTGCCACCAGCCTGTGGTGACGCGCGTGAAAAGCGGCAGGGGCTCCCCCACTTTGCCGCCCAGATACGCCGTCACCATCGGAGTCAAAGAAAAGGCGGAATAAAGGGAAACCAACGTCGTGAAAACGACGGTCAAAGCGAACTCGTTAAACATCTGTCCCAACATGCCGCCCATAAACGCTATTGGGATGAAAACGCCCAGGTTCGTGCTGACGCTGGCCAGCACGGCCACGGCGATCTCCGCCGAACCCCGTTCGGCGGACTCGAAGGCGTCGTAGCCCATCTCTCGGTAGCGATAGATGTTCTCCAAAACCAGGATGGCGTTGTCCACCAGCACGCCGACCGAGATCGCCAGACCGATGCTGCTCATCATGTTGATCGTGAAACCATAGAGGAACTGAACGATGAAGGTCGCGATCAGCGACGTGGGGAGGGTCAGCACGGCGGCCAGGGTGGCCCCGAACCGCTGCAGCGAAAAATAGAGCACCACGGCGGTCAGAAGGGTCGCCATCAGCATGTCCGAGATGACGTTTCTAATGGCGTCGTTGATATAGACGCTGTTGTCGAAAATAACGTCCAACTTCATTCCCTCGGGCAAAGAGGGCTCAATTCGCTCCAGCTCTTGATAGACCTGCCGGGCCAGGGCAACGACGTTGGCGTTGGGACGAGCCACCAGGTCCAGGGTCACCGCGGGTTTCCCGTTGAAGCGCGACAACCGGCGCTCCTCCTCCACGGTGTCCTTGATCTCGGCCAGGTCGCCCAAAGCGATGCCGGAGCCGTTGGCCAGCGTCAGGGGGATCTTTCCCAGCAGAGAGGGATTTTCGACCTCTCCCGTGAACCGGAGAGAAACCTCCTTCGCCCCGGCGGCGATCTGCCCGGCGGGCTCGTTGCGGTTCGATCTCTTGATCATCTCGCCCAAACGCGTGATGCTCAGGTCGTGGGCCTTCAAGGAAAGGGGATCGACTTCCACGTGGATTTGACGGTCGAGTCCGCCGATGACCTCGGCCGTCGCCATGCCGAAGATCTGAGTCAAGCGCTTGGCGACCTGTTCCTCGGTGATGTCCCGCACCTGCGAGGTGGGAAGGTCGGAGATGACGACCATCGTCATAAAGGCCCTCGCGTTGATGTCGAACTTGACGATGGAGGGATCTTTCGCCCCGTCGGGAAGGGTCAGAGCGCGCACCTGGGTGGCGATATCCATGGCCGCCTGAGTGTTGTCCACGTCGTTTTCGAGTTCGATGACGACGACGCCGCTGCCGTCTCGGGCGAACCCGCGGATGGTCTTCACGCCCTCCACCCTGGCGATGGCGTCCTCGAAGGGTTTGACGAGCGTGGATTCCGTTTCCGCCGGACCGGCGCCCTCGTATTCGGCCCGCACCATGACGACGGGGATGTCCATTTTGGGTAAAAACGCCACGCCCATGTGCAGGTAGGAATACGTTCCCAAAAGAATCAATATGAGAGTGATGACGGTCGTCAAAACCGGCCGTCGAACGGAACTGCGTATCAGCCACATGGTCGCGTCAGCTTTGACGTGAGGGCTCGCCGGGTTCCTGGGGATCTTGAATCCAGATCCTGGCGCCGTCGTACATGCGGTCCGCGCCTTTGAGCACGACGCTTTCCCCTTTCGCCAGACCGGTCACGATATGGGTCTGCCCTTGATCGTTGGTGCGCCCCTTCTGGACGACGCGCTCGACGGCAATATCGCCGGAGCAGACGTAGACTTTCGCCACGCCCTCCATCTCGCGAACGCTTTCGTAGGGTACGACGACGACGCTGTCGTCGTGTTCGATGCGGATTTGAGTCTCGACGGACGCGCCCACGTGGAGCTGCGGGTTCTCGCCATCCTGGCTTTCCACGTCGAGGACGACGTTGTAAAGCCCCGTAACCGCGTTGGCCATCGGGTCCACGCGCTTGACGGTCGCGGCTTTCCACTCGCCGGACGGGGTTAGGTAACGCGCTTTTTCACCGTTTTTGACCATCGAGATATAACGGGGAGAAAGGTCGATGGCGACCTCGAAGCGTTTGGGGTCGCCTATGACGAAAAGAGGTTTCCCCGCGCTGGCCAGGAGCCCGATCTCCGCCTCGCGCTGCATGACGACGCCGTCGATGGGCGAGACCACCTTGTGACGCGTCAATTCGGTCTGAAGCTGCTGCAGGGACGCGCCCGCCTCTTTGTATTGAGAGAAGACGCTCTCCACCTCCTGTTTGCTGGAGCCCCCGGCTTTTTGCAGCTCCTGGGTGCGCGCGTACCTCAAGGACAGCTCGTTGTAGCGCGCCTGAGCGGCCTGAACTTTTTCGACGGCCTTTCGAGAGTCGAGGGTCGCCAGCACTTGTCCATGAACGACCGTGTCCCCCACCTCCGCCGAAAGCGAGGTCACGTACTCCGCCTGCGACGCGTAGACCTCGGACAATCCGGAGGTGCGCACCGTTCCGTAAAGCGGCAGCCAATACTCCCACGGGCTTTGAGCGACGCTCCAACTCGTGACCGGCATTCCGTTGCGTTCGCGAATAGTCGAAATACTCACGGCCTCGGACGGGGTTGGGCGGTTGAACATTCTCCACCCCATCAGGCCGAAGGTCCCTGTCAACAACATGACGATAACGATCTTCGCCGCGTTCGATCTTTTTTTCATCGGCATTCACATCCTTCTGCCCGGGAGGCCTCTTAAACGGCAGTCCTCCCCTGCGATAAAATGTTTGCATTATACTCGTATTTTGTAAAAGTTCCATGGTAATCTAATAGAAATCTAGCGTGAAAGTGAAAAGTGAAAAAACTTGCCGAAAACGGATTTTTTCCCGTATCCCAAATTTATTCCAGATTTCACGTCGATCGTCTTCAAATCGATCGTCTCCCAATCACCTCCCCGAATCTTGCCGAGAGAGCAGCGCCTCCCCACGAGCCAGGCGTTCGACGTTATCTCGGATGAACTCGAAAATTCCCTTCGCGGACTCGTCCGTGTTGCCCCCGATATGGGGGGTCAGCGTAACGGACGGATGGCTCAGCAGTGGGTTGTCGAGGCGCGGCGGCTCGTCCGCCAGCACGTCCAGCCCCGCTCCGGCCAGATGCTTCTCGTTCAAGGCCCGAAGCAGGTCGTCTTCCTTCACGAGCGCGCCCCGAGCGACATTGATGAAAAAAGCTCCTTTGTCCATCGCGCGGAAAAACGATTCGTCGAAAAGGCCGCGAGTTTCGTCGTTGAGCGCCAGGGCCGCGACGACGAAACGACAGCCCGATACGGCCTCGCGCAGCCTATCCAGGAGGAAGAACTCCCCCACTCCCATCTTTTCGAGGCGGTCGGCGGCCACGGGGCTGCGATTGACTCCCCGCAGCGTCATCCCCATCACGGCAAGGCGTTCCGTTATCGTGCGTCCCAGATTCCCCAACCCCACCACGCAGGCCGTTTTTCTCCACAGCGAAATCCCACGGGGGGAGAACATCTTCCCCGTTCGCGCGTTTTCCTGAGCGAAAGAATATTTTCGCCCCAAAAGCAGCATGTGCAATAGAGCTATCTCGGAGACGCCCTCGGCGTTCCCCGTTCCCCGAGAAGGGGTATTGCACACGGCAATCCCCAGCTCCCGGCAGGCGTCGAGATCGATGCCTTCGAGTCCCGCTCCCCATTGCTGCTGCAGTTTCAGGCCGGGGGCGGAGCGCAGCAGTTCCGCGCTTACCGGGGCTCCGGGGCGACTGACCAGGACCTCGGCGTCGACGATCTTTTGGGCGATCGTCGTCTCGTCGGCCGTGTCCACATGGTGATCTTTCATCCACACAAGGAACGTATCGCGCAGTTGGACAAATTCCTTGCTATAAAAAAGAACTTTCATTATATATGTATGCCTCCCGTTTCCTTTGGGGTCGCGTTTGGGCGACGCTCCCTTTATTATATTAAAAGAAAATTCTAAACCTCAAGGGAAGAAAAGTTAAACAGAAGTTAAAATATACCTATCGAACCGGCGTCTATAAAGATCTTTCGAGGTCAAAAAACCGTATCCGGGTATAAAATGTCATTTATAAATCCGCATCATGAAGGGCAGGATAAACAGATGGGCAAGTTGAAAAATATCGGAATCATCACGTCGGGAGGGGACTGCGGCGGACTCAACGCCGTGGTGCGAGGGGCGGCGAAGGTCGCCTTGTCGCGCGGAATCGGGACCTACATTATCCCCAGCGGTTACGCGGGGCTTTACAATCTGGTGGATTTCGACAAACTGGTGTTGCTGGACGAAGAGCGCATCGACCACGTGAACTCCGCTTTCGCGGGCAGCGACGCGGGACACAGCCGCGTCAAGATCTCGAAGATCAACGACCCCGACAAATACAACCGCATCATGAAGGGCCTGCGCAAGTTCAACATTGACGGACTGGTGATCTCGGGCGGGGACGACACGGGCAGCGTGGTCGTCGACCTGGTGCAAAACGGAATAGCGTGCGTCCACGCGCCCAAAACGATGGATCTGGACCTGCAGACGTACTCGGTGGGCGGCGACTCGGCCATCAACAAAATCGCGCGCATCGTGGAGGACATCAAGACGACGGGCAGAACCCACAATCGCATCATGATCGTCGAGGTGTTCGGCCGCTACGCCGGCCATACGGCATTTCGCGGCGGAGTGGCGGCCGATGCCGACTGTATTTTGATACCGGAGGTCGCCGTGGACTTCGGCGTCATCTACGAGCACATGAAACATTATTACATGCGCCGCATCACGAACTCCGACGTGCACTCCGGAAGTTACGTCGTGGTGGTGGCCGAGGGCATCCGGGGCGAAGACGGGAAGGTTTTCTCGGAGAGCGACGACGGGATAGACTCCTTCGGGCACGTGAAGTTGGCGGGAGCGGCCCGTTTCACCCGCAAACGTCTCGAGGAAATGATGAAAAAAGACCCCGAGATCCACGAGTTCATGCGCAAGTCGGGAATGTTCGTGCCGGGCGTCTTCGAGATCCCCGAGGTGCGCGAGGTCACGCCCGGACACATGGTGCGCAGCGGGGCCACGTCGGCCTACGACGTGAACTTCGGCAAAGAAATCGGCGCGGCCGCCGTGATCTTGCTGGACGAGGGCATCAGCGGCGTGACGGTGGTCGAGACCAACAACGGGAAAATCCGATACATCCCCACCAAAGAAGCTATCGTGCAGCGTTCCGTCGACTTGGACGAGGTGACGTTTTACGAGCAGATGGACATCTGCTTCGGCCGCAAACCGCAGAAGTATGTTCCCGTGATCGAAAGACACGAAGGACCTGTCGAGCGCTTCATGTAGGCTCGAGACATCGAGGACGGGATGCGTAAAAAAACAGCGAGACCTCCCGGTTTCTCTCGCGGGACAAAAGGGCGTCGTTTTTTGCCGATTTTCTTTTTTATCCTGTCGTTGGCGGGAACCTGTGTCTTTTTGTACGTTTTCGCGATACTGCCGCGCCAAACGGACGCGTCGATCGCGGACGCGCAAGAGGGCGCGCCGGAGGAAACGACAGCCTGGCAAATCCTGACGCGAGACTCCACCAAAGTTTATATGACCGAAAACCGCGTCAGCACGTCCGGCGTGGGGCGCATATTGGAGGACACCGCGCAGGGAAAACTGCTGGCCCGACGCGCCGCGCTGGTGGACGCCCGGCGCAACCTCCTCGAACTGCGGCAGAAGCTCCTGGGGGAGCCCATATTAAAATTCGGATCGCGGAGCGTATCCGGCCACATCGTCGCGCCGAACATTCGGTCGGAGCGGACCAAGGGAGACCTCTATTTTATCGAACTCGACGTCCAGCTCGAAGAACTTCTGAAAACGGACCTGGACGAAGAAGTTTTCATCCTCCCCTGAGGAGAAACCCGAAGAGAAAAAACCCGAAGGGGAAAACGAATTCCGCGCTCTGACGCCGGCCCGCTAGGCAATGTGTTTTTCTGCTAGGAACTCCCGGTAGTCTTTCAATGAGGCGCGCAGGAGGGCGGGACAGTTCAGTTCGTAGGGGCAACGGCTTCGGCACTGTC
This sequence comes from Synergistaceae bacterium, assembly GCA_031274425.1. Taxonomy (GTDB): domain Bacteria; phylum Synergistota; class Synergistia; order Synergistales; family Aminobacteriaceae; genus JAISLU01. The sequence continues at coordinate 19,254 of JAISQE010000007.1, forward strand.
CGCAGTCGACGCATTCCTCGATCAGAGCCATCTTCTTCCGCCACTCGGGAGTGACGAAGTTTTGCCATACGGCGCGCCTCAAAAGAAAAGGCATACGGGCGCAGTTGTTGATCTCTATGTTTTTGGCGCACGGCTGGCAATAACCGCAGCCTCGACAAAAATCCCCGCCTAGCTCCGCCCGGTCGTGTTCGACGCGATCCCGCATCGCTCCGTCGAAGACGGGAGGATCGTTTTCGAGGGTCAACACCTCGTCGATTTCCGCGTCTCTTTGGAATCCCCAGATGGGCACCACGTGCTCCAGAGGACGAAGAAAGGCCATCGTCGGCGCGGCGCTGGTCAGAAGCCCTCCGCAGAGGGCCTTCATCGCGATGAATCCCATGCCGTGTTCGCCGCATCCCTTCGCCATGTCGATTTCCTTTTTGCTGGAGAGCGCGGACAAGGGAAACTGCAACGTGTCGTACAACCCGGACGTGATGGCGGTCCACGCGTTGTCGATGCCGTGGTTGGTGACGCCTATAAAACGGATTTTGCCCTCCTCGCGGGCTTTGAGCATACAATCGTAAAGCGGCTCGCCGGAGAGCGGGACCTTGGCGGGATTGTGGAACTGGTAGATGTCCACATGGTCGGTTTTGAGCAGGGAAAGACTCTTCTCCAGGTCCTTCCAAAAGTTCTCGGGCGTTTTCGCGTGCGTCTTGGTCGCTATGACGATCTTCTCGCGAACGTCCGCGAGCGCGAGGCCGACTTTCTCCTCGCTGTCGCTGTACGCGCGCGCGGTATCGAAAAAATTGATCCCCCCGTCAAACGCCTTGCGCAGCAAAACCCCCGCTTCGGAAACGGAAAGACGCTGAATAGGCAACGCCCCGAAGCTCGAACGCGAAACGACGAGCCCCGTTCGCCCCAACTGTGTATACTGCATTCCGCGGTACCCCCTTATGTTCGGTTGTGCCCCCTGCCGCGCTCGCGCGACCGACACGCCGTCATTGTAGCACCGATTCCGCCCTCGATGGACTTGACGTATATCCTCGGGGCAAATAAGCTCAGAAACGGAGCCGATTCGGTCGGCATTCCACAGCGAGCTCTAGAGAGGAGATGATTATATTGAAAAAGGTTATGGCTTTGGTTGGGGTTATCGCTTGCCTGACGGCAGTGTACTGCCTTAACCGCTTCGTGGGTTTTCTGTATGTGCTCGGAATTCCAGGCAGGCATCGTTTTCTTTTTGTACTTGCCGT
>JAISQE010000078.1 GCA_031274425.1 Synergistaceae bacterium
TCCTGCCCGCGGACCGGCCGGCTCCGTTGGCCTGGGGCTGGTGGAGAAAAACGCTGGAGCAGTCGATGAGCTTTCCCTCCTTGTCGAGGAGGAGGATGGCGTCCGGGGTGTTTTTCATGAGGAGGTCGAGGAATATCTCCTGCTGGGTCTTTTCCGACGAGAGTTTCGCTATGTTTTTAGCGAACAGATACGAGGCCACCATCGCCAGAAGAATGAAAATGGCCGCGGAAACCGCGACGCGATACACCGCGCTCCGTATGGCCTCGTCGAGAACCCGCGTGGGGACTCCCGCCGCCAGGATGCCTACCCGCTCTCCGTTGAATATGAAAGGTCTGTAGAGGGTGCGCAGCGTGGCACCGCCAGGGATCGTAAACTCTCCGTGGTACAGATCTCCTTTGCCGAGAACGGCGTCCGCCACGCCAGGCGGGGCCTTTGTTTCGAGAACGCGTTGTCCGTCTTTCCTGAGGGTGGTGTTGATCCTGCGGTCGCCGTAATACAAGGTCGCCTCGGTTCGGTACATGCCGGCAAGCGAGTCTACGATATCGGGCTTATAGAGATCGATTCCGACGATCAGCGCGCCGATGACGCGGGAATCCTTTTCGATCGGGACGCTGTGAAAGAGTCCCAGGTTCGTGGTGCCCCCTTTCCCGAGCGTTACGGAGGATTCTCCTTTCAGGGACGGAGCCACGTACTCCCTTTGAGAGACGTTGTCTCCGATGCGGTACGGGTCGTGAGGGCGGCTCAGTACGTTGCCCCTGGCGTCCGTGACGATGATGAAATCGAATTGGGGCACATCCATGTATGGCCGCAGCCATTGGTTCATCCGGGTGCTGTTGCCTTGCACGACAAGGTCGGCCAATTCCGGCATATTGCGGAATGTCTGGCCGAAGAGCTTCATGCGTCCCAGGATCGAATCTATCTCCTTGCGCATGCCGTTCACCGCGACGAGAATGGTGTCGTCTATCTCGTCGCCCATCGCTTTCACAAATGCGAGGCTACTGATTGTGGAGCTTATCGTGACCCCCGCCAACACCAAAAATAAACTCACCAGAAAAACCCTGCTGCCTATCGTCAATCTGCCCAATTTCATCTCCCCGTCATTTCATGTTTTCAAGGCGTTCGAGTATCCGTCCGAACTCCAGCTCGTCCACCTGTTTCCTTTCACCAGATCACCATCCGATTCGTACACCTACCGTACACCTACCGCTCCAGCTACGACAAGATTTTTTCCATTCCCATAGCGTCAATTCCCATAGCGTCATTGTGAAGGCAGCGTTCGCGCATCTCCCGCAGAAGCGTTTTGCCGGGCACCGCCACGGCGTACTCCGACAGGATATCCTTCCTCGCGTCGCAACAAAGAAAGAAAAAAGAAAGAGAAAGCACCATCCGACCGCCTTCTCCAGGCATGGCGCCACCCAGGGCATCGACTCCCGCCACACCGAAAAGCATTCGTTCACAGACGGCGCGAACGATCTCCTTATCCATGAACTCCAGACAGCAAGACATAATACCTGCGGAATTTCTCCGCAGGTTTTTTTTCTATCTCCTGTTGTTCTGGAATCCCGGCAACCGCCAACTCTTGATCGTCCATCTCCGTGGCACGAGCGATCGGCGTCCCGATTATCGAACTCCCCTCGGTTTCCGCCGGGCACGGCCGCTATTTTACCCAACCCGCGCCAATTCAGAGAGATCCTCTTTTCTCTCGAGATTCAGGCTCGCCCGCGCCGCTTCGTTGAACTGTGCATGAACGGCCTGGAACGCGTCTACGATTTGCGGGTCGAACTGACTGCCCTTTCCAGCGTAGATGATGCGGCACGCGTCCTCGTGGGTCATCGCCCTTTTGTAGACGCGCGTGTCCACCAGGGCGTCATAGACGTCCGCCACCGACATGATCCTCGCGCAAAGAGGAATCTCTTCCCCTTTCAGGCCACGCAGATAGCCCTTTCCTTCGTACCTTTCGTGATGGCTCTCGGCTATCATGATCGCGTATTGAAGATAATGCTGCGTGGGCGTGCGCTGGTACATGCTTCGAAGGATATCGGCCCCGATCTTCGTATGTTGTTTCATCAGAGCGAATTCCTCATCGTTCAACAACGCCGGTTTCAGGAGAATGACGTCGCTGACGCCGATTTTTCCCACATCGTGAAGCGGAGTGGCGCGCACTATCATCTCGAGGGCCTTTTCCGTGAGTTCATCCGCGAACATCCCTCTGTTCCGCAATTCCCGCCCGAGCAGCTCCACATATCGACTGGTGCGCACCACATGTCCTCCGGTATTGCCGTCCCTGCACTCGATCAAATCGGAAAAAGAGGTTATGAGACCGTCTTCGAGGTTTTTTACGGTGTTTTCAAGAGAACGGTGGTATTCGGCAACCTGCAGGTGGAGTTCTATCCTGTGCAGCAATATGCTTTTTTCGATCGGTTTTGTGACGAAATCGACGGCGCCGGATTCGAGCGCCTTGACCTCAGTCGCCGCGTCGTGATTGGCGGTGAGGAAAATAATCGGAATGTTGCGCATAGTGATGTTCTCTTTGAACTTTTCAATGGTTTGAAACCCGTCCATCTCCGGCATCTGGATATCCAAAAGGATCAGATCGGGCCTTTCGTTCAAACAGATCTGTAACGCCTGCGCGCCTGATTTGGCGAGCGCCACCCTATAATTGTCGCAAAGCTGCATATTGATTTGTTTGAGATTGGGCAGGTTATCGTCCACCACTAATATTTGCTTCATTACAAAGTCCTCCCAAGAGAAAGAACTATATAAAATCATAGATTTTCTATAATCTTTTACCATGAACCCCAATTAAACGCAAGCCCACCCCCTAATATTTTCAATATTTAAAAGCGCTCAGTCAGCGCTTCACGCTTGATTCTTGGGTATTTTTCTTCGACAGGATGTAAAATATTGCCGATCTTTCCTGTGCTGAGGCATGGGGCGCACGATTCACGAAGGGGGTAAATCGTCATGTCTTTTGCGGAAGACGTACAGCCCGCATCCCTGCCCGCATTCGACCAAGAGGACGCCCGAAAGATGCTTCCGCCTCGTCCCTCGGACATGAACAAGGCGGATCGGGGACGGGTCTTGATAGCGGGCGGGTCGAAAAACTATCCGGGGGCTCCGATCCTGTCCACTTTGGCGGCGTTGCGCAGTGGCGGCGGCGTCGTTTCCCTGTTGTCCTCGCCGGAGGCTTGCCGCGCCTGCGCGTCCCGTCTTCCGGAGGCGGTGCAGTTACCCGTTGAGGATGCCTCCTGGACGGACGCCGCGCTCGAGGAACTGTCGCGCTCCAACGCCGCGGTAACAGGTCCGGGACTGGGACGTTCCGATGCCGCGGTCGCCTTTGTCGCGGACCTCTGGGAGAGGTGGGACAAACCGCTTTTGGTGGACGGGGACGCCCTTTACGCGCTTGCCGTTTTGTCCGAAAAGCGCGCGCCGCGCGGGGACGCCGTTCTGACCCCGCACGAAGGGGAGGCCGCGCGCCTTTTGTCCTGGTCCCCCGAGGATGTCCGACGAAACCGCGTGGACGCGGTGGAACGCCTTTCGAGGCGGTGGGGTTGCGTTCTTTTGAAGGGAGAAGGATCGCTCGTCGCTTTCGAGGGGAAAATAATTCGTTTGACCCAGGGTGGGCCGGAGCTTTCCGTTCCGGGTTCCGGCGACGTTCTCTCCGGGTGCATCGGCACTTTTTTGGCGCAGGGCTTGAACCCTCTGGAAGCGGCGTGCCTCGGCGGAACCCTGCACGGAATGGCGGGACGCCGCCTGAAAGAGAGCAAAGGAGTGGACGGAATTTTGGCGTCGGAGATCGCGGACGAGCTGCCTTTCGTTCTTCGATCGTTGAGAGCCTCGGCGTGTTGAGGCATTCCATACCGTTCACGCGCTTGGCCCTATCCTTCTCGATCGAGGAAACCGCGGCAAGGGTGTAGATATTTTCCTACGGAAATAGATTCTCCTCCTATTTCCATTGCTCGTTGTGATCGGCGATCATGGTCAGTTAGGCAGTGCTAAAAAATAAACTTTACAAGTTATGATAATTCTGATAATATAAAAGCATGGAGAAAGATATAGATATAGTAAAGAATCGAATCGAAACAATGCTGCCAATACTTAACGAA
>JAISQE010000105.1 GCA_031274425.1 Synergistaceae bacterium
TTGTGCGTGAGTAAATTCGCAACCTTAACTTGCGAAATAGAAAAGTCTTTGCTCTGAATGCTTGCAATAACTCTATTTCGTTGATTGTAAATGCATGATTTAATAATACATCATAAATCCTTATTGTCAATGGTCTTTATGCTATAGTACATGACTACAAAAAATAAACAATTCACTATTTACAAGGCTTTATGCCCACTTGGAGATGAACTGCCGTTCCAATGTAGTTTTCAGGAATCCAAAGCGATATTTCATTATGAGCAGGCGTAAGTACTGTACGCAACACATCGACCTCTCCTCTCTGACGATGAAAGCATAACACGTCAGGATTGATGCTAGCAAACCTCAAAATTAGGGGTAGAACCGCTTGCGAGAATGACTCGCGATCGACACGGCCCGGATGTTCCGGCCGCGATTTTGCCGGAGTCCCTCACTCGTCCTCCTCTTCCGCTATCGGGAGCGCGTCTCCTCGCAGTTCGCCTTTGCGGCAAACTCCCTTCATGTCGCAACACCGGCACGACTCCGCGATGTAACAGGGCTCGTAGCGTCGGGATTTCAGTATGGCCGCGGCGCACTTCATGGCCTCCAGCCCCTCGCCGGCCCGGGTTTCGATCGACGCTCCGCTTTTTTTGTCCGGAAGGTAACACATGGCCGCGGGGTGTTCGAAGGTTCCGGCGAGGCCCCCGTCCTTGTGGCCCAGGAATCCGACTCCGACGAGCCGGTGCTCCGGACGCCCGGCGGCGTACATCAAAGCGTAGGCCGAAAGCTGGAGGCCGTACTGGAAGGTCTCGTATCGCGTGGGCAGATAACGACGCGAGATCAAGTCGGGGAGCCTTTTTTCATAAGAGGCGCTCCGTCCCCACTTGTAGTCCATAATCACCACGCGGTCGCCGTCAAAAATCTCTATACGGTCGCAACGCCCGGTAAACGTCGTTCCGTCCACCTCGTAGGGTTCCAGCTCCGTTTCCGCGCAAATCGCGGAGTGACGGAGGCCGCACGCCTCCAGACGGTCCAGTATCCCCTGTTGAACGCGAGCCAAGCGCGTGATGTAAAATTCTATGTTTTTTCGGTGCCTTACCAATCGACGATCCCTCAACAGGCGTCCGAAGGAGGCGTAATCCCCCTCCAACGACGATGCTCTCCGCCATTCTTCGTCGATCAACAGGGGAAGGGGCGCGGGGGTTTCCTGCCGGCGACGCCAGACCGATTCCCAGATCGCGTGGGTCAACTGCCCCGCCTCCGCGTCGCTGAAGAGGGTCGCGTCGCGTTCTCTGAGTCTCGCGCGGCGCTTGAGCCAATAGCGCAAGGGGCAATCCAACAGTTCGTACAGGCTGCTGACAGGCAACCGCGGCCCATCCGTTTTGCCCGCGTCTTGGAGGACGGGCATACCGCGCTCGTCCTTTTCCGGCAGATCCGCCTCGATAGCCGGAAAGTAACCTTCGCCCTTTCCCGGCATCAGGTCGCCGATCGACGCCGGGGGGGCCTCCACGTATTCCCATAGCTTCATGTCCGCGATAAAAGGCTCCATGAACGACGTGACGTTCATCGGGCGGCCTTCCTCGTCGGCGGCGGAACGGGATATTACGGTCAAAACGTCTCCAGTCTGGAGCAGTCGCCGAAAAAGGGCCTCCTTTTGCACGTGTTTGTCGTGAATGGAGGGCAGGTACGCGGAAACCGACTCCATGGCCTCGCGCTCCGGAGCGTCCAGCAGGGGCGAAGAGCGGATGACGCCGGGCCAGCTCTTTTGAGTCACGTCGGTCATGATCCACACGGGATAAGAAGCCAGGATGGGAGGCGGACCCGTGTAAAGAACGATCGCGCCGCCGGTCGGGGGGCTGGCCTGGACTAAGGTGTCCTCGCTCCAGCTTCTCAAGAAATCCATGGCTTCCTTGCCCCTCAAGATCCTCTTGCCTGCGGCACCCAGGTCGGGCAACAGCTCCCGCAAGGCCAGGTATTTGGCCTCCACCTCCGCCGCCGACGCGGCCAGCTCCCTCAGGCTGTCGTCCAGGTCGGGGCTGCTCAAGGGGAGATCGGTCAGGGCGTTCGTCCAGAGGCCGGGCACGGTCAGGAAGGCGTGAAGAGCTCCCAGGAGCCCCGTGGGCGAGGCGCCCTTCTCAATCCTGCGACAGAATCTTGTCAGAGCCCTGAAAGCCCTGGCTACGTTTTTCCCCTCGCTTTTTCCCTCTTTTCCCTCGTGCTCCAGGTAGGCTTCCCAGCCTTTGACGCCTCGGGGCCCGGCGCGCACAGCGTCGTCGATGGAAAAATCCGCTCCCGCAAAGCAGGGTTGAGCGAGCAAAAGCGCCGTGTCGTAAGGTTCCAGCCCTTGGAGCCAGATTGTCCAGAGGTTTTTCAGAGTCGTTCCCAAAAGAGTCTGGGCGATGCTGCGCCCCCGCGCCAGGGAGTAGGGAATGCGGTAACGGCGGAGAGCGGCCTCCATTGCCGCCGCGCGCTGCTCCGGGATCGACATCCCTATGGCTCCGAACCCCGGAAAGGGATTGGGTTCGGCTGCGGACGGCGAAGCGGGCGAAGAAGGCAAAGACGAAAAAGAAGACAAGAAACCTTTGCCCGCGTGCCAGAAGGCGAGAGCGCGCGCGATCATTTCCGGCTCCAAGGAATGCTCCGACGCGCAAAACGACACGACCTTCCCGGCGGTCAGGGGCGGTTCCCCCTCCAACGCGTTGCCTGTGATGCCCTCGAACTGCCGTGTGGCGTCCTGAAAGTTTTTAAGCTCCGTTGCGGGTTTGAAGACGACCACCTCCTCCAGACCGAGCTCTTCGAGCTTACGAAGAAGGGCAAGCTGTCCGTGGGTGAAGGACATGAAGCCGACGAACGCGAAGATTTTCTCTCGCGCCCAGTCCTCGGCGATTTCCCCGCCCTCCTCCAGCAGCCCCCGCGTCGCCAAGGGGATCTGCGAGCTGTCTAACAGCCTGTTTTCCCTCAAATACACGAGATATCGCTCATAAAGCCGTGGCAGGACCCTGGAGGTCGGCTTCCCGTCCGCCTGCGTGATGGAAAGCTGCTCGACGGAGACGGCCTCGTTGATCAGCTCGCGAATGTCGTCGGACAGAATGTCCAGAAATCCGGGACGCACAAGCCCCGGCCATAACTCCAGCAGCCCCTGTTCCTTTTCCTCGTTCAAAAACTCGTCGACGACCTGGAACAGAATCAGCCGATGATCCGGCGGATCGATCTGGCGCAGACCGGGCAGGTCGAGGAAATCGCAGAGGTCGTTGTAGAGGTCTTCCCAATTCCAGAGGTGCGTTTTTTCCTCCGTTTCCAAACCGAAATCGCGCAGCCCCGCCCGCGTCCGCCACCAGTCCCGGTCCCGGCGCGACGGTACGACGAACCGCGTCGCGTCGCCCAAAAAACCTCTCAACAGGACGTCCAGGTCGGATACTTTACGATACGGAACGATACGCACGTGCGAAACACCTCCTGAATATTCGAGAATACAGCCTGCACGTTATTTTAACGGAAGTTCGCCTAAAAGATGAGTGATGTTCATCGTGGGGTGTGTTATGCTTTCGGCGACAAACGAGGTGATTACGATGATCGTCAGTTCAGCGGAAGCGCAGAATAATTTGGGGAAATATCTGGAACTGGCCGCGGAACAGGAGATAGTGATAACAAAAAACGGGCAAAGCGTGGCCAGGCTGCTTGGAACCCGAAGGTAACGCGCTGGATAGCAATGAACAGCCTCCTACCCGATTAAATTCATCTTGCGAAAAGAGGAATTACTTCAAAAGTGTGATTGTGAACCTTATTTGATCACGGGGAATTGGGATAATGAAATTGATGAAATGTTCCACCTTATCTTTTGTTTTTTGGGGACTTCCGCTCTTTGATATTTTGGGTGGATTTTTAGAGATACTTTGCGGACCTCACTTACCAAATTCTTATGGCTTAGGGCTTCCACATGTAGATATTTTTTGTGGTTTTATTTTGCGTGCTGCATTGTTTGCTATTAGTTACCTGATTTTATGGACCATAGTTTTTTTTTGCCTATAAATCCTCCTAAAAAACAAGGAATTATTATAGTATCTTTTATTGCGATGTGTATATACACTTCTTTGTTGATGTTTTCCGGCATAATAGAATGGCTGTATGGTTCTCTGCATATGTCCCCACCATTTTTAGCTGCTCGATCTAGAGAATGGGGATGGAATTGGGACTGGGTTGATAATACTTTTATCGGCAACAAAGTATATTCTTTAATGCCTTATTTATTTTTGATATTTCCTTTCTTGGGATGTTGCCTCATTTTAACAATACAGGATTTGAATAAGAATCTTAAAACTATGTTCCAGAGTCGAAAACGATATTTCTTAATAAGTGGTTTATTAGTAACCTTAGAGATGGTATTTGTTGACCAATTTTTCCCTGGCAACTTAGGGATTTTTTTCCTAGCAGCAGTAGGAATTTGGACTTGCGCCTATGCCATTTATCCACACATTGGATTTTTGATGGACAGGTACTTTGTGGCTTTAGTCCGTGTTCTTTATCGCACGAGTCAAAAACGAAACCGACTAAGGCCCTAAGAATGCACGAGCCACAAACTGAAAACGGAGTTGGGACGTATAAGCGCGCCAGTATTATGGGGGTACCTTTCTGCTTGACTCAAGTTAATATCGTTTCCTGAGTCGCACCAAACTAGCCATGATCTGCGATCATGACCAGTTTGGTTTCAATCAATGGGAAACCACACTTGCGGGAAATACTGTCGACGTGGTATCTTCTAAGCGATCGGAGCCCCGCCCCCCTGAGCCCGTCCAGTTAAGTTCGAACGTTTGCAGGCGCCAAAGAGGAGGAATGATTTGTGAAGTTGAACGGCGCGAGGGGCTACGGGGGCGTTTTTTGTAAACTTTTTCTGGAAGATTCCAGGGAAAAATCATAATGGGGGTGTTTGTTGTGAGATTTACGCTGCCGAGAGATTTGTATTACGGGAAGGGGACTCTTGAGATGCTCTCGACGCTCAAGGGGAAAAAAGCGGTGCTGGTGGTCGGCGGAGGCTCTATGAAAAAGTTTGGGTTTCTGGATAAGGCCCTGTCTTATCTCAAGAAAGCGGGGATGGAGACGCGCCTGATCGACGGAGTCGAGCCCGACCCGTCCGTCGAGACCGTGATGAGGGGCGCGGCCGTCATGCGGGAGTTCCAGCCGGACTGGATCGTTTCGATGGGCGGCGGCTCCCCCATCGACGCCGCGAAAGCCATGTGGACCTTCTACGAGTATCCCGACGTCGCCTTCGAGAGCCTCATCACTCCGTTCAACTTCCCCGAGCTTCGCCAGAAGGCGAAATTCGTCGCGATTCCATCCACGTCCGGCACGGCGACCGAGGTGACGGCGTTCTCCGTCATCACCGACTACGCCACCGGCATCAAGTACCCGCTCGCTGACTTCAACATCACGCCGGACATCGCCATTCTCGACCCGCTTATCGCCGAGACCATGCCCCCGTCCCTAACCGCCTATACCGGCATGGACGCGCTGACCCACGCCATCGAAGCCTATGTTTCCACGCTGCACTCTCCATTCACCGACCCGCTGGCCCTCAAGGCCATCCAGATGGTGTTCGATTACCTCGTACCGTCGTGGAAGGGCGATATGGCCGCGCGCGAACAGATGCACTACGCGCAGTGCCTTGCCGGAATGGCCTTTACCAACGCGCTTCTGGGCATTACGCACTCCATGGCCCACAAGACGGGAGCGGCGTTCTCCACCGGACATATCCCCCACGGCTGCGCCAACGCCATCTACCTGCCTTTCGTCATCAAGTACAACGCCCCCGCCGCCGCCGCGCGCTACGCGGAGATAGCCCGCTTTGCCGGGTTGCCCGCGACGAGCGAAGCCGGCTTGGTTCAGGCCCTCTGCGACAAAGTCGCCTGCATGAACAAAACCATGAACATCCCATCGACGCTGGCGGAGTTCGGCATCAAGGAGGCCGAGTTCAAAGAGAAGCTCTCCGCCATCGCCAAAAACGCGGTCGGCGACGCCTGCACGGGCTCCAACCCAAGGCCGGTAACCCCTGACGCCTTGGAAAAACTCTTTACCTGCACCTATTCCGGCGCACAGGTGGATTTTTAGCCCATCTAAGCCTATCTAGCGGGGAGGGCGTAGGGCGAAGAGGTCTTGGAAAAAGCTTTGCCCCACGGCTCCGCCGAAAACCTGACGAGTTCCGGCGGAGCCTCCCTGCCGATGAAAAATTGAAGATTTTTATTTGCCTTCTTTGCGCTTTAGGCGCGTCATCGCGGCGAAAAGAACCAGCGGGATCACGCCGCCAAGGCCCGTGTTGCACCCGCCGGAAGAACCGCCGCCCGACGGCGATGAACTTACCCAGAACGCGCCCTCTATAATGCCATCGGGTTTACCGTCAAATATAAATGGCAACGTCACTTTTCCGCCATCTTTAATAGTAGAGTGCTTTTCAGAATGTTTTCCACCCTTAGAGCCGGAGTCGGCGAACAATCCTCTGATCAACATCGTAAAAGAATCGTCCGTGGGTTCAAAAAAATAACACTGAAAGACATCGGTCAGATTCTCCTCTACGCCGTCCGCAAAACGTGCCATAATACGAATGCCGTTCTTCTCCAGAAAACCCGCGTCCGGTACGTACCAAAAGTCTTCGGGGTCGTACATCACTCCTTTGCCTTCCTTTATCTGCCTCACTATAGTGTCGTAGCTGTTTTGCCCGATGTTTTCCGGGGTGAGGGTCACATCCATGTCATACGCTCCGATAATTCCGCGAAGGTTGCCTTATACTCATCCATCGGGATACTGAATCGATAACCGCTCTTTCCGCTAATCTGCCCGTTCTCTCCGGAAAAATTTTCCGATTCGCCCTTGGGCTCGTTCACAACTTAACTAGCCATGATCTGCGATCACAACGAGCAATGAAAAAGTGACGCGGCGGTATTGCCTCCAGGGCAAACGCATCGAGAAGGCAGGGCAAACGCATCGGGAAGATAGATAAGGGTCGCATTTTAGATTGTTCAGGAATAAATGTAGATAGATTATGTGTTCCTCTGTTTCAGCGGCCCCCTTGGTTTTGTTGCCTCGGCTTCGCTTCCTGACCCATTGAA
>JAISQE010000189.1 GCA_031274425.1 Synergistaceae bacterium
TGTCTAGAAAACGTAAGTAACTTCGCTTTTTCACTTCACGGATATCGTTCTCGCTCTCGGCGGCTTTGCCGAGAGCGGGAGTTCCAGGCCGCACCGCTCCAACAAAGAGGCGTCGGAGAGAACTTCCTCGACGGGGGCGTCCGCCTCTATGCGGCCTTCTTTCAGCAGGACGGCCCTTTGGCATAAATCCAGCGCCAGGTCCAGGTCGTGGGTGGCGATCAACATCGCCTGCGGCAGCGTTGCCAGGATTTCCATCAGCCTTCGCCGTGCGCGGGGGTCGAGAAAAGAGGAGGGCTCGTCCATCAAAAGGACGGAAGGCTCCATAATCAGCACTCCCGCCAAAGCCGCGAGGCGTTTTTCCCCACCCGACAGCTTGTGCGTCATGCGTTCTTTCAGGTAGGATGCGCCGAGCCGCGCCAGTATCCCCTCCATCCGCGTCTCGATCTCTTCCTCCGCAAGCCCCAGATTGCGGGGACCGAACGCGATGTCCTCGTAAACCGTCGGCATAAAAAGCTGGTCGTCCGGATTTTGAAACACCATCCCGACCTTGAGCCGCAGATCGCGCAAGGTTTCTTTCCCCACAGCGACGCCGTCGAAAACGATTTGCCCTGAATGCGGGGGCAGAATGCCTACCGCGGCCGACAGCAACGTGGATTTTCCCGCGCCGTTGGCCCCGATCAGAGCGATTTTCTCTCCGCTTTCGACGGAAAAATCGACGCTTTCCAGAGCGCATACCGCGTCGGAGGCATCATATTTTACCGTCAAGCCCTTTACCGTCAGCATTGCCGTCACCCCACCAGTCCGCCGAGAAATAGGCTCAGGTTGAACCAGCGTAAAATCAGCAGACCCGCCGCGAACACGCCGATATAAGCGTAATCGCTCCACGTTAATCCGGCGCGCGCTTTGCCATGGTATATCCCTTGGAACCCACGGCATCGCATCGCCTGATGGACTCGCCCGGCGCGGTCGAAACTGCGCAGAATGAGCTGCCCCAGGAAACTGCCCATATCTTTCATCTTCACGCCCTTTTGCTCCGGAGCGCGCAGAACGTAAGCCGTGAACATCGACGACGCCTCGGCGAGCAACACCGACAGGTAACGGTAGGTCATGACAAGCTGCAGGCACAGGATGTTCGGCATTCCCATACGGGTCAGTTGACGCACGATTTCCGCGAACGAGGTCGTAGCGATCAGAAGCAGCACGGCGAACACAGAGAGGAGCGTCTTCAGCATGATGGAAGCAAACGACGCCATCCCGTAACTGACGGAAAAACCGCCGACGGTAAAGGCCGTTCCTCGCATCAAAACCAGGTTGCTGAGACCTCCCACCAGGGAAAAGGGCAGGGCGAACAAGAGCCTTCCCGCCAGCGGCCGATACGGCGTGCCGGACAAGGGCATCAGCACGGCCGGGTACAGAAGAAAAGGAACCATGCCGCTCACGTTCCGCGACGGAAAAGAAAGAACGACGACCACGTAAGCGATCGTCGCCAGTAGTTTGGCCATGGGGTGCAACCGGTGAATCGCCGAGTCTCCCAACGCCAGGCGTTCCAGTTTATCCATCCCTCCAACGGCGCGATAAAACGTCACGTCGATTTGTCTTTCCCCAAGCCAAGAGAGGGGCGGGAAGAAACTGCGCCCTTGCCCGCCCTGCCCTGTCCGCGTCTTTTCACGCCAGCTCTTTTTTGGGCTTCTTTATCGCGTGAATGAGCAGGCCTATGCCGCCGGCGAGGGCGACGGTGATGGCGCTGCCGACGACCCCCGCAGTGGACGTCCCCAGCGAAGAACCTTCTTCGTCTCCGGCAAAGGAGTAATCCGGCATGAAAGCGGTCGCCCCGACGAAAGAACTCGCGGCTTCGTGGACCGCCCCGCCGCGCTCCAGTTCCGCAGTGCCGGCGACTCCTTCCATCGACCACTCCAGTCCGTCCGGGTAAGCCGAGGCAAAAAGGGACAGCCCCCCGCCCACGAGTACGGTCAACACAAGGAAGGCAACGAGAACTTTTTTCGTCGATACCCCGATTTTCGTATCCTGCACGACGCTTTCGAGAAGTTCAGGGCGCGCGCTCCGCACGAAAGAGAGGACGGCGGCGGTGACAATCCCCTCCACGAAACCTATGGCCAGGTGAATGGGCTGCATCAACCCGACGAACGCCGCGAAAGGCAGCTCGGTGACGCCGGAAAGAAGGGTTTCTAGCACCACCGCGAACGCCCCCAGCTGCAAACCCAGCATGGACGCGAGGATAGAAGCCCAAAAGATACGGTCTGTGCTCATTCCTCTTTTGACAATGGGTCTGTACACGTATTGATAAGCGAACAGGCAGGCGACGACGCCCATGTTGAAGACGTTGCAACCGTAAGCGAGCAGCCCGCCGTCGGCGAAGAACAGGCATTGGATCAGCAGAACCGAGGCAAGCGTGAGCAGCGCCGGAAAGGGGCCGAGAAGCGCCGCGAGCAGAACGCCGCCCCCGATGTGTCCGCTAGAGCCCGTGGCGGGGATAGTGAAATTGATCATCTGTCCGGCGAACACAAATGCCCCCATCACCCCCATCATAGGGATTTTTTTCTCGTCCATCCCGTCGCCGGAAATTTTTTTGACGGCATAACCCAACGCGGCCGCGCTGACGGCGGTCATCGCCCCGCCAACCGCGGGCGAAAGCAAAGCGTCAGCCATGTGCATGAATCATTCCTCCTCGAATTGTTTTTCGGTGTCGCGCTCAAAAGAAGCTCTATCTGAATCGCGTGCACACCACAGGAACCTTTCAATAAAAGGCTAAACAAATAGTAGCACATAATGGCGTAATTGTAATATCAAATATCGCGCCGGGCGCGTATGTTGTCTTTCGGGGCGGAAACCTCGTCCGGGCCTTCGTTGTCCAGGCAAGCGGCAGCAGAGACTTCGACGCGCAGTACGAACTCGGACTGGCGGCAGAGTGGTGTATGTATGCGCGAGATCGATTGATGAGTTTCTGCGCGTCAGCGGGTTAATCGCTGTCGGAGCCGTGCCCATAGAACAAAGAAAGAACCGTTGGCGGTAACGCCAGGGTATGGTAAGTTATGCGCAAAATCCGGAATTTGAGGCAAAATTCAGGTCGAAAGTGATATCCCGTCCGATTTTTGCCTCTTTCGGGTGCTGATGGGGTATACTCGATACCTCCCTGTGGTTTTGGGGTAATACCGGTTGGTTGTTTTTATAGGAAGTTCCCAGGTCCAAATATAAGAGCAGGTTACGCAGGTATCGTCCCAATTGCACAAAAAAGGGATCATTGGGTCTCATTTGTTCATGGAGGACATTGACATCGCTTTGCAGAGCATATTCGCCCAAAATATTCCTCGCCGGGTCTCTAGGCGTAAAGTGCATAATGGTAAATACCAAAATGACAACTCCCAGAATCACCGGTATCTTCTGCTCAGTCTTTCTCCGGGCCCGAAAACGAACCCGCGGCACTAGCCCATCAACATTCCGTTGTGTCTCGCGTCGTCGTGATACTCCATCGCGACGGACTCGAAGGCGTCGAAAATGTCGGAGGACATATCCATCAAATAGGGGTCGAAGTGCGTTCCCGTCTCTCTCTTCATGATGGCGAGGGTTTCCTCGTGCGTGATCGGAACTTTGTAGGGGCGATGCGACCGCAGGGAGTCGTAAACGTCGGCGATCGCCATGATACGCCCGGAAATGGGTATCGCCGCGCCGACCAAACCGCCCGGATATCCCGTGCCGTTCCACCATTCGTGGTGAGATATGACGATCTCTCGGGCCACGTGCAAAAACGAGGAATCGTCCCCCAGATCGGCAATGGCGTCGTCGATCATCTGCGCTCCGTAGGTCGTGTGCAATTTGATCAACTGAAACTCTGCCATGGACAACTTGGCGGGTTTCAGGAGGATGCTGTCAGGAACCGCCACCTTGCCGATATCGTGCAATTTCGCCGATTTGGTGACATGGTCCGCGTAGTTTTTATCTATCGGATAGTCTGGATGGTTTTTTGCCAGCAGGTTTTCGACCAACAACTGAGAATAAAGGGTGGTTCGCTTGATGTGCCATCCGGTGTCGCTGTCGCGAAAGGCCGTGATGTTGGCTAGGATCTCGAGAATGGAATCCTGCGCCTTTTGAAGCTGCAATGTTTTGTACGCGACGATCTGCTCCAGGTGTTTTTTGTAGGTCTCCAGTTCCAGGTGCAGCTTCACGCGCGCCGTGACGACGCCCGAGGAAATGGGTTTCAGGATGTAATCGACAGCCCCGAGGGAAATGGCATGTTCTTCTTTCTCCCGCCCTTCCTGGGCCGTCAAAAAAATGACGGGAATGTCGCGCCACCGACTGTCCTCTTTAAGACGGCTTATCACCTCGTAGCCGCCCATACCGGGCATCTCCACGTCCAGTAAAATCAGGTCGGGCATCTGCTTTTGCAAAAAAAGCAACGCTCTTTCCCCCGATGGAGCGGAGTGGATTTTGTATTCCTTTTTGAGGATCTCCTGGAGCAAACGCAGATTCGTCGGATCGTCGTCCACGATGAGAACGTTGAAACTTTTTGCGAGCGTGTCGTTTGGCGTCAATTGGTTCGGCTTCCTTTCCAGATTATCGACCAGATTATCGAGAGGATAGGAGGGCAAGACAACTCCGAATTCCCTGCAACGCCGCGTCGTAATCGAAGGCGTCCACGGCTTCCCTTATCGTCCGCAATGACTTGTCCACCGAAGCGCCGTATTCGAACCTCGACAGATCGTCGAGCAACTCGGCCGCCACATCCTGCTCCAGAGTATCCAACAGGCAGGTCGCTTCGTTCAATTTTATTTCTAACATTTCGAGATCGCCGGCAGATTTCAGCTCTTTAGGTTGTTCCGAAATTTGGTTTTTCTCGAATACGGCCTCGATTTTTTTCGCCAGGCGGGAGATTTGATCGACGAAGTCCTGGTAATGGACACCGATATGGTCGACGTCAAGATCCTGGGCTCCCAATTCCAAGGTTCGCGCCTGCAAAGACAAATGTTTCGCGCCGATATTGGCCAACGCGCTTTTGAAGGCGTGAGCTTCGATGCGAAAAGCGTCCCAATCGCCGCCTTGCCTGTATTGCTCTAAAAGCGAGAGGCGAGACGAAAGGGTTTGCGAAAACACCCGCAGGATGCTCAAGTAAATTTCTTGCGAGCCGCCAATGGCCGTCAAAGTGGGCGCTATCTCCAAATCGCCCTTCAGGCTCAGGGCCAGGTCGTGGAGAATGCCTGTGTCGGCGATTTCGATTTTTTCCGCCTTTATGGAAACAGAAGCCGCATTCTCGGCAAGGATCTTATCCTCCGGCAGCCACACGCTCAAAACCCGATTGAGTTCGTCGATTTCGATCGGCTTACTGAGGAAGTCGTTCAAGGAATTTTGCAAAAAGAGTTCCTTCATACCGGTTACGGCGTTAGCCGTCAGGGCGATGATCGGCAGCGAAACGTACGCGCCTCCCAGCGCGCGAATACGCTTGGTCGTTTCGATTCCGTCGATGCCCGGCATCATGTGATCCATGAAAATCAGGTCGTAACACTCGATTTCGACTTTTTTCAAGGCTTCAATACCGCTTTCCGCCAAGTCCACATCTATGTCGTAATGGTGCAGAAGCTCTTCCGCCACGAGCAAGTTGATCTCATTGTCGTCCACGACGAGAACCTTCGCGTTCCGCACCTTGAAATCCCCCAGGCCCCTTTCGTTCGGCGGCGTTTCGGAGGACAGCGCCGCCGCCTTGTTCAATATCTGAGCCAGCGACATGACGAGTACGGGTTCGAAAAGCGCGTCTATCCGAGAATTGGTGTGTTGTTGAGACGCGTCTTTCATATTTTTGATCGCGAAAACGCAGGAACCATACCTCCAGGGCGCGTAACGCTCGATCGATCGATGACCGTCCTCATAGCGATAGATGACGTGGGAATAATCGCATTGAGCCATCGCGGCCATCAATTCCTCCTCGTTTTCGCAGCGTTCGCAAGGAACGAAAAGGCGGTGCAGCATTTTTTCATAACACTCGCCCCGAAGCCCTTCTTCGAAAAGCAGGACTCTTTTTTGATCCGGTTTATCCACAACCGCTAAAGGAATTTTCGACTCGACGCCCTGAGCGAGTATGAAGGAAAAAGCGCTGCCCTCTCCGCGGCGGCTTTCCACGTCGAGGTGCCCGTTCATCAAATTGACCAACCGCAGACTGATGGGCAGCCCCAGTCCGCTGCCCTGGATCCCATGATTGCTCTCCATTTCCAGTTGCGCGAAGGTCTCGAAGAGTTTCGGAATTTCTTCTTCCTGAATACCGCTGCCGCTGTCCTCCACGCGAAATGTGAGCTCGACTGTGTCGCCTTTATCCTTGCTCTTGACGACAAGTCTCACATAACCCCGGTCCGTGAGCTTGAGCGAGTTGCTCAGCAGGTTGAGCAAAACCTGTTTGATCCTCACATAGTCGCCGACGAGGGTCGCGGGCATGAGCGGATCGATGTCCGTCAGGAAAAGAATCCCCTTCTCGGATGCTCTCAGGTTTATGATATTGGCGACGTCGGTTATCATCGAAGCGAAATCGTAAGGCGCATTGACGATCTCCAGTTTGTCCGCGTCTATTTTCGCGAAGTCCAAGATGTCGTCGATGATGTTCAAAAGGGAACCCACAGCTCCAAGAATATTATGAACGTAATTGTGCTGCACGTCGTTCAGCTGCGTCAAAAGAAGAAGATCGCTCATGCCTTTGATGGCGTTCATCGGCGTGCGGATCTCATGGCTCATGTTCGCCAGGAAGATCGTCTTCGCTTTGGCCGCCATCTGGGCTTGCTCTACGGCTTCGAAAAGCTCCGTCACATCGTGCAGGGCGACGACGATTCCTCTACAGTCGCCGTTTCTATCGACGGCGGGTGAAATATTGGCATGAACGTTGCGCGCTACCCCATCCAGATGCGGCATTCTATCGTTGTAGCGCAGAGGAGCGGAGGTTTCCAGCACCTGCCCGCAATTGGCAAGGCACGTCTCTACCCATTCCGCCTGGAGCTTGCGCTTGAAAAGCTCTCGAAAATGCAGGCCGACCATCTCCCGAGAGTCGGCGTATCCCAGGAAGTGCGCGCATGTAGCCGTCCCAAGGACAAACTTCATCTCCCGGTCCAAGACGAGGATAATATCGACGCAAGTCGTAAGCAACAATTGATTATAAAGATATTGCAGTTCTTTTTCCGACTCGTTGAAACCTCGGAGATGATCAGCCATTTCGTACATCCTGGCCAGGTTCCCGTGTTCCTGCTCCAGGCGATTGAAACGCCGCGTCATCCTTCGAAGTTCAGCGTTCGCTTCCTCCAGCTGTCGTTTTAAATCCAGTTCATCGCCGTGTTCGGAAGCGCCGGAGGTGAAACTCGAGTTGATCGACATGTATCGACGTCCGTCGTCAAAACGCGCAAAAAACGATAGACTCGTTATGGGCCCTGTTTGCGGCTTTAGCGTCGCGCATCGAAGTCGGGCACAACTCTCCATAGCTGTAAAATCCGGACAAGTTGAGCGACGGAGGCGTGGCCTCGGCGATATTGCGCCCCTCTATCGTGTGATCGTTGGCGATGACCATATACCGCCCGATGCAGGAAACAGTAAGAATCGTCGAGCATTCGTACCCCTCTTTTTTCTTGTTTTCTATCTGCTCCAGGAGATCCCGCATCGCCTCTTTGGAGGAAGAATCCACATCTTGCCGCGTCATCGACACGATCGACAGAACCGCGCCCTGCGGGATCCTGCCTATGGACGCTCCCGAACCATCCTCTAAATTCAACGTATGAAGCGTGCGCACAAAAGGAAATCCGTCGTTTTCCTCGTCCTTCGGCATCTCCAATAAAAGGGGACTCGTGACAAACGAAATGGCGTCCGGCGACGAGACAATTTTATCCACGGGCATTCCCAGTTGGCGCATATGGTCGATAAAAGAAATATCCCCTACTTTATACACGACGTTATTTTCCGCGCGAGTGACGAGGCGTTTCTGCTCCGCGTAGCTCTTCAAGACGTTTTTGACCGAGAATAGCGGATGAACGTTTCCCCCCATCAAAATAAAAACGGCACGGTCCGTGTAGGCCTTGCCGTCAAACGCCACCCAGCTTGTTCCATAGCCCGCGACGAATCCGGGGATTCCGCCGAAAATAGGCGCCTTCACAGAGAGTCTGTCCAACGTTTCCGGGTATTCGTCCAACATGATCGACGCGTTATAAGAGGGAAAAGCTAAAATCAACCGCGGGGATTCCTCCAGTTCCGCCGCTCCTTTGCTATAGGCGTCCTCTATTTGCTTTTTGACGCCCTCCGCGGTAAGGGGCTCGGAAAGGCTGACGGCAAATCGAACGTCGTCCGCCGTCAAGACGATCAAAGAAACATTCATATCCTGAAAACCTTTTTTGCCGTTGAAAGTAGCAATCGTGCTGCAGCCCACGACCGGCATAGGCAGCTTTTCTTTAAGGGCGGCAGCAAGCGCGTCATGATCTACTTCAGAATCGCAAAACAGCAGCCCGCAACTATAGGTCAGCAACGTCAAACTCTGCAGCACCTGAGACGCAAGCTCCTCCGCCGCTTTCTCCATGTCGTCCATCTCGTAAGAGACGGCTACTGTCGATTTCATTTCTCCAAGCCTTCTTTCAGATTTAGATTCGGGGGGGCGAGGCTCGTTCGGCTCCTTCGGAGTCCTCACTGGCCCCCCCGAACCCCCTGTATTAAATTCGGGGGGCGGGGCTCGTTCGGCTCCTTCGGAGTCCTCACTGGCCCCCCCGAACCCCCTGTATTAAATTCGAGGGGGCGGGGCTCGTTCGGCTCCTTCGGAGTCCTCACTGGCCCCCCGAACCCCCTGTATTAAATTCGGGGGGGCGGGGCTCGTTCGGCTCCTTCGGAGTCCTCACTGGCCCCCCGAACCCCCTGTACTTAAAATTCGGGAGAGCGGGGCTCATTCGGACCTCTTCGGAATTCTCACTGGCTCCCCGAACCCCTTGTTTTAAATTCGGGGGCGCCGGCTCCTTTGGGGTCCTTGCGGGGTCCCTGGGTTTTCTTTATTAAATCATAGCAGATTTGGGCCATTTTTTAAGATATCGCTTTCAACTCGGAGAGCGGAACCCGTTAGCTTTTCGGGGTCTCGCCGGTCCCATGCCCCTCCATTTTTTTTGCCAGACTCTTCATCAAACCTTCAAAGGCTACATTGAACGCCTCCACGCCTTCTTTCAGAAGATTGGCGCACACGGCGTCAAGGTCGATGCCGGCCTCCGCAAGGCGGGCCAAGCGCAGGCGCGCGAACTCCCCGTCCTCTTCCAGCCGGGGCTCCGCCTTCCCGTGTTCCAGAAATGCGCTCAAAGTAGCGGGGGGAACGGTGTTGACGGTGTCCTTTCCGATCAGGCTCTCCACGTAAAGGACGTCCGAATAGGCGGGATTTTTCGTTCCCGTGCTGGCCCAGAGGGGGCGCTGAACCCGAGCGCCCTTTTCGAACAAAGACCGCCAACCGGCGTCGTCCGTCGAAAAAATACGCTTGAACTCGGCGTAGGTCATGCGCGTGTTGTCGATGGCGGCGCGCCCCTTTAAATCCGCGAAGGCTCCTTCTCCGCCGGCCAGCAGAGCGTCGACCGCGCTGTCGATTCGACTGACGAAGACCGAGGCGACGGAGGCCACCGCCAGCGGCAATCCTTTTTCGGCTCGCTGCCGAAGCCCTTCGATATAGGCGCGGGCCACGGAGGCGTACTGTTTTGTCGAAAAAATCAAGGTGGCGTTGACGTTGACTCCATCGGCGACGCACGTCGCGACAGCCGCAATCCCCTCTGGCGTCGCGGGGATCTTGATCATGACATTGGGGCGGGACAAAGCGGAAAAAAGGCGCCGCGCCTCCGAGACGGTCGACGCCGCGTCCGCCGCCAGCAACGGGTTGACCTCCAAGCTGACGTAACCGTCCAGCCCGCCCGTGCGGTCGTAAACGGGACGAAGCGCGTCCGCCGCCGTTCCGACCTCCCGCAACGTCAGGCGCTCGTAAACCTCGGCCGCGGATTTCCCCTCTTCCGCGAGACGGCGTATCTCCTCGTCATAGTCCGTCGTCCCGGCGATAGCCTGCTCAAAAATCGCTGGGTTCGTCGTCACTCCGAGCGCCCCTTTATCGATCCACTCCTCGAGACCTCCCGTGAGCAAGAGCTTCCTACTGATCGAATCGAGCCAGAGACTCTGTCCCAACTGCGCCGTCCTGTGCAAAACGGTTGTTTCCATCCCCTGCCACCCCTCATCATAAAAATGCCGCGTGTTCTCCGGCGCTTTTGCACGATTTCTTAGAGTTATTATACTCTTTTGAAACAAAGCGTTTCCTTCGTCGCGGGATACTTTCCCGGCGATTTGAGCGAAAGAGTAAAAAACAGAAATTGAGTTTGTAGGCGCAAACTTTATGCTAAAATAGCGCAAGTGCAACACATAAAAAATTGAGGAGGTTTTTACGGTGAAGAAATTTGGAGTTCTTTTATCATGCTTGTGCGTCGCGCTGTTGTTCGCGACGTCGAGTTGGGCGGCCACCAACCCGTTCATGGACGTGCCCCTGAACCATTGGGCGTACGATGCTATCGGTCAGTTGGCGGCGCAGGGCGTTTTGTCCGGCTATCCAGACGGCACCTACAAGGGCAAACAGCCTACGACTCGTTACGAGATGGCCTCCGCTCTGGCTCGCGCGCTTGCGCTTGTCGACATGACGAAAGCGGACAAGCAGGACGTCGAGATGCTCAAAAAACTCGTCGTGGAGTTCAAAGACGAGCTGGACGCGCTAGGCGTGAAAGTGGACCAAATAGACAGCCGTCTGGCGATGCTGGAGGATCGCCTGGGCGGGTGGAAGCTCAGCGGCGAGCTGCGCTTGGATATCGAAGGATATCAGGGCGGTGTGGAAGACGCTTATGTCAGCATGGCCCGCCTCGAAATCCAGCGATGGTTCGGGGAAGACGAGGGGATTTTCTTTTACGCTCGCATCGAAGAGGGCGACGTGGGAGCGGCGTTCGACAAATTCTACGCGGATATCCCGTTCTACTGGGACTCGACGATAACGGTGGGCCGCTTTGATCGGGATTTCGAGGGCGAGTACCGTTTCCAAATCGGCGGGGCCACGGATATCGCCAACGAGGCTTGGCTTACCGACCGCACGGTGGACGGCATCGCCTTCGACAAATCTTTCGGATTGGGCTCCTTCAGCTTTTACGCGGCGCACCCGGGAGACCTGCCTACCTGGGAGGACGAGGTCGTCGCCCTCTGGGAACTGGCCGCCATCGCTCAACTTCAGTTTACGGAACAGTTCGGTTTCGACATCGGCTTACAGGGCTTCTTCGGCGACGACACCTCCACGATTGCAATCGAAGAATTCGAGGTCAAGGCGAACAGCCTGTGGACGGTCTTCGCGGGACTTCGCTTCAACTTCAACGAGAGCATTGGGTTCAAGGGAATTTATTATTACCAGGACGCCGGTTTGGAGGAAAATTCGTCGGGAGATTGGCAGGATTTGGACATGGACAGCTCCAAAGCCTGGAAAGTCATCGTGGACGTCAAGCAGGATCTGCTCAAGTTCACGAGCCTGTGGCTGGAGTACGGCCAAGTGGATGAGAACTTCTACTTGCCCCTCGGCAATATGTCTTTGACTCTGGACGCCGACGGCGAAGACGCTTTCCTCGCGTACAACACGAAGATCTGGCGCGTGGGAGCGACGCAACAGTGGAGCGACAAATGGACTTCCTGGCTCTATGTGGCGAGCCACACGCTGGAGGACGCCGGGTTGGATACCGCCGGTTCCGTCCAGGACGCCAAGCTGCTCCAGTGGGGTCTTGGCGTGGAGTACCAGTACAACGAGAACGTCGCCTTCGCGCTCAGCTACATCAAACTCGATTGGAACGACGACGCCGAGAACGTCGGCAACGCGGACGACTACAGGATCCAATTCCGTACGGCCGTGGTGTTCTAGTCGTCGATTTACGAAGTAACGCGGCTTGTGAAATCGCACGGCGACCGGAGAAAAATCCGGTCGCCGTATTTTAGGGTTCTTCGTCCGATCTACTCCGACTCTTTTACTTCGTTTTTCTATTTCGTCTCCACAATCTTTTTGTAAAGCTCCAGAACGTCGGCGGGCTTCGTGCCCAGGAACTCCTCGACGGCGGGGCCGGCCAGGGCGGCGAAAGCAGGTTTGTCCACCGTGACGAACTCCATTCCCTTTTCCTTCAGGAACTTCTCGTTGGCGGCGACGTCGGCCAGGAACAGCTCGCGCTCGTAGCTCTCCACGGTTTTACCCGCTTCGAGAACGGCTTTCTGCAGGTCCTCGGGCAGCTTCTGGAAAAAATCCTCGCCGATCACCAGATAGATCCAGCCGTACACGTGCTCCGTCAGGTTGACGTACTTCTGCACTTCATAGAGCGATCCGCTGCGGATGAGGTCCAGCGGGTTCTCCTGCCCGTCGATGACGTTCTGCTGCAAAGAGGTGAAGACCTCGGAAAAGGCCATCGGGGTGGGCTTGGCGCTGAAGGTCTCCCACACCTTTACGAAAAGGGGCACGTTCGGTACGCGGATCTTGAAGCCGTTCAGCTCTTCTGGCTTCGTGACGGGGCGGTTGCTGGTCAGGTTGCGAGGCGCGCGGACAAAAGCGGAGACGGGGCGCAGTTTTACCTTGTCGACAATGTCCTTCTCGATTTCCTTGCCGATATCACCAGTAAGAACTTTCGTCAGATGATCCATATCGCGGACCATGTAGGGAACGGCGATAAGAGCGCACTTCGGAGCCCAGTTCTGCATGGACTCCCCCGTGATGACCATGTGGGCAATGCCCGTATGAATGGCCTGGATCGTGTCCAGCTCGTTGCCCAACTGTTCGTTGGCAAAAACCTGGCACACGATGCGCCCCCCGGAGAGCTTCTCGATTTCCTCCGCGAATTTCAGGGACGCCTTGTGCCACGTATGATCCTCGTTAGCCAGGTGCCCCAGCTTCAGCGTGTACTCAGGCGCCGCAATCGCGGTCCCCGAGAACACCAACAAAACGAAAACGACCGATACCGCAACAAAACTTCTCCACTTCATACAAAACGCCTCCTTTATGATTTTGGGGCCTTGAGCTCAAGACCCTAAAGATCGCTCACTTCATCAAAAACGCCGGCAACCAGGTCGAGAGCGCCGGGACATAGGAGACCAACATCAAAACGAACAGGCAGATGAGCAGGTAGGGCATGTTGGCCGCCACGATCCGGCTGATGGAGATCTTCCCGATGCTGGCCGCCACGAAAAGACACACCCCTACGGGCGGCGTGATGAGCCCGATCACGAGGTTCAAAACGCAGATCATCGCGGCCTGAATCGGGTCCACCCCCACTTGGCCCAGCACCGCCAAAAGCGTCGGGAAAAGCGTCATCAAAGCCGCAATCGTCTCCATGAACATCCCCACGAACAAAAGAAAAATGTTGATGATCAAAATGATCAAAAACTTGTTTTGGGTGAAAGAGAGCATCGTCTTCGCGATGAGCTGCGGAATTTGCTCGCTGGCCATGATCCACCCGAAGACGTTGGCGAAGGCCACCAGCGTGATGATCGACGCCGACATGACGGCGGACTCCTTCAGGACCTTCGGAACGTCTTGAATGCGGAGGTCTTTGTAGATGACCAACCCGACGAAGAGAGCATAGATGCAGGCGACGACGGATGCCTCCGTGGGGCTGAACCATCCGCTCAATATTCCCACGAAGATGATGGCGACCATCAGAAGCGCCCAGATGCCGCCGTAAAACTCGCTCCAGAAAATTTTCCAGGTCGGTTTGGGGCCTTTGGGGTACCCGCGCTTCACCGCGAGCCAATAGGTCACGGCCAGCATGATGCCGCCGGCCAAAAGCCCCGGAATCGCCCCGGCCAAAAACAGCTTGCCGACGGAAAGCCCCGTCAAGGTGCCCGCGATGATCATCGGCATGGAGGGGGGGATGATGGGCCCCAGGCAGGAGGTCGAGGCCGTGATGGCGCAGGAGAAGCCCATGTCGTAGCCCTGCTTGTGCATCGCGGGGATCATGATGGTGCCGAGGCTGGCCACGTCCGCCACAGCCGTCCCGGACACGCCGGCGAAGACCATGGAGTCCACGACGTTCGCCAGGGCGATTCCCCCGCGGATATGCCCGACCAACACGTTGGCGAATCGAACGATGCGGTCGGAGATGCCGCCCTGGTTCATCAGGTTGCCCGCCAGAATGAAGCCCGGCACACACAGGAGCGTGAAGGAGTTGATTCCCGCGAACATGCGCTGAGGAATCACCGACAGCGGAATGCCCGCCCCTATAAGGTAAATCATGGACGAGAGCCCCAGCGAAAAGGCCACGGGAACGCCTACAAAAAGAAGAACGACGAAACTAAGAAACAGCAGAGTTACCATAGTCCGCCTCCCCGGTCACCAGCGCTCTGAAGTCCTCGAGAATGAGAGCGATCGTATAGAGCAGAACGCTTCCGGCGTGCAGCACCATGCTGCTGAAAATCAGGTGCATGGGGATGCCCAGAGACGCCGACGTCTGGATTCTTCCGATAGCGGCGTTTTTCCAACCGTACCAAGCCGTGGCCGCCATCAGCACGACGATCGTGACGTCGATGAACAACTGAATCAAGGCGCGCGGACGTCCTCGAATAAAATTGATGAACACGTCCACGTTTACGTAAGCGCGTTCTTTGGCCGCCAGCCCGGCCGCGAACGCCACCATGTAGAGCATCAGAAAACGGGACGCCTCCTCCGTCCAGTGCGGCGCGCGGGGTAAAAACATCCTCGCGAAGACCTGCAGCAGCACCACCACGATCAATCCCGCAAAGAAGAGCGAGGATGTCCATTCCAGAAAACGTTCCAAGGATTTCTTCAACATTTTCCCTTACCTCCTGCCACGTAAAATCGCGGCGACCGGAAAATCGTTTGGAGAGTCCAGCCGTCGAGAAAAAGCTTCTCCATTTAAAAAGTCAGAAGGACCTTGCGGGTTTCGAGGGGTTTTTCCTCGATAAGATCGAAGGCCCCACGGACCTCCGTGAATGGAAACTTATGGGAAACCAGTTTTTCTGGATCGAGCCCCTTCCCGAACCACTCGATGACCCGGGGAAACATGTTGCAGTTGAGTCGGGAACCAATGATGGAAAGCTCTTTCTTCGTAATTTCGAGGGGAATAATCTCGGCCGGCCGCTCGGAGAACCCCAGGTGGGCGATGCGCCCCGCGGGCGACGCCATTCTGAGGAGAGAGGGAAAAAGCGCGGGAATACACACTGCGTCGACGATCAGAGGAACTCCTTCGCCCGTCCACTTCAACATCTCGTCCTCAAGGCTCTGGCGTTCGCTGTTGACCGCCAGCTCCGCCCCCAGTTTCCGCGCGACGTCGAGACGGGAGTCCAGAACGTCCGCCACGGCAACGCGAGCCCCGATAAGAACCGCGCCCATGAGAACCGTCAATCCAATAGGCCCCGCCCCCATGACCAGCACCCGGTCCGACGCGACGCACTCGGTGCGCGACAATACGTTCGCCGCGATGGAAAACGGTTCGGTCATCGCTGCTTTTTCCCAAGACCATTCCTTGGGGACCACATGCGCGTTTGCGGCGGGAACGGAGACGTACTCGGTCATCCCACCGTCTTGGTGCACGCCGAAAACCTTCAATCGAGAACAAACGTTGCGGCGTCCCACGGAGCAAGGGTAACACGCGCCGCAACTCGTAACGGGGTCGACCGCCACATGGTCGCCCACCGAGAGGGCTTGCTTGCCGGGCGTCGCCTCCTCGCCCAAAGCGACGATCTCCCCCGCGAATTCGTGTCCAATGACGCGCGGGTACTCCGCCAAGGGGTTCGTTCCGTGGTAGATATGCATGTCCGAACCGCATATCCCGGCCGCTCGCACGCGCACCAACGCCTCGCCTTTGCCGACGGAAGGCGCGGGAAGCTCCATAACTTCCAAACTACCGGGTTTCTTGACGTAGACGGCTCTCATAGACCTGGTTCTCCTTTCGTCCGATTCCGATATCGGAACCATTCTATCATCTCTCTCATCCAATCGCTATTTCAGCGTCGTATCGTCAGCGCTCTCTCATCGCGATGAAGATTGCGCCCCAATCCGCAGGTAAAAAAATGACGCACCCCTATGGACAGTTCACAGAACAGGGTTTAAGCTATGTTTACGGAAACAAAAGCTTTCATCAAAGGGGTGCAAAATTAATTATGGCATATTTTTCTTCATTTGAGAGTGGTTCAACTGCAAAAAATAGCGGAATCTTTCTTAACGCGAGACTCTTGCCGGCGATGAAGCTATACGAAGCAATGGGTCTGAGGGACGTTGTAAACAAAAACCTCAACGTACGAAATAGCAAGGGTCACTCAGACTCGGTCCATGTGTTGCCGCCGATACTCACGCAGCTTGGCGGAGGAAGCGCGTTATATATCTAAAATCTCTGTCTGCACAATGGTGCTAACCCCTCTATAATGTGAGTTGACAAACTCGCAATGGAGGACTGGAAGGCACAGGAAAGCCGTCGCAAAAGACAACATATGAAACATTCAGAAGTCATATCAAGCCAAATTCTACACTGATACATGATAAAGAGCAGGCTCACAAGAAACTCATAAAAGAACTCGCCTTGAACAGCGTTAGCTATGCTGTAGCGGCTCACGAAAGATGTCCGGAATGTCGTCGAGGTAAAAGTCCGCAGGGGGAACCTGGATTGGATGTCCGTCGAGAGGGCGGAGGGGCAGAGCCCCCCTCATCCTCA
>JAISQE010000191.1 GCA_031274425.1 Synergistaceae bacterium
TGCTGCTTCCTCGGTATTTTTTACCTTGTGTTCCATAATCAACCTCTATTTCTAATTTTTTCTCGATTATATCACACCCTTAAATTCCAAATTAATACCGAAGTTTTGTATCTACACCCCTAGGAAGCCGGCTTTGGGCATTCCCCCGCACGACGCTGTATAATACTAATCACTTGCATCTTTGGGGGGATGTTGAAATGCTGTACAGAAAAATGCCGCGCATCAAAGAGGAGTTGTCGATTTTAGGGTTTGGGTGCATGAGACTGCCGACGCGGAACAAAGAGGTCGGAGAGATCGACGAACCCACGGCCGCACGCATGATGAATACCGCCATCGACAATGGCGTCAATTATATCGACACGGCGCGCCCTTATCATGGAGGAAAGAGCGAACCTTTCGTCGGACGCGCGCTCAAGGGACTGAGGGACAAGGTGCAGCTGGCGACGAAATTGCCGAGCTGGCTGATCGCCAAGAAAGAAGATTTGGATTTTCACTTGAATGAGCAATTGGAACAGCTGCAGACCGACCATATCGATTTCTATCTGCTGCACGCGCTTTCCTCCAGCAGATGGGAGAACCTCTTGAAATTCGACGTTATGGATTTCATGGAAAAAGCCCGCGCCGCGGGGAAAATACGCTATATATGCTTTTCGTTCCACGACGGCATAGACACGTTCAAAAAGATTGTGGACGCCTACCCCTGGGATATGTGCCAGATTCAATTCAACTTTCTGGACGAATACTACCAGGCCGGCACGGAGGGCCTGAAGTACGCGCGCGGCAAGGACATCGGGGTTGTGGTGATGGAACCCTTGAAGGGCGGGACCATCTCCATCCCCGTTCCCGAAGATTGCGCCGCAACGGCGAGGGCGGCCGGATACGCAAAGCCGACCTTGACCGATTTGGGCCTTCGTTGGGTTTGGAATCACGCGGAGGTCGGGTTGCTTTTGAGCGGAATGAGCGCTCCGGATCAGATGGATCAGAACGTCGAAAGCGCGGCGAAGGGAGTTTGCGACGCATTGACGCCGAAAGAACTCGAGTTGGTGAAGGCCGCAAAGGACCTTTTTGCCAGCCGCGTGAGGGTTTCCTGTACGGCCTGCGCGTACTGTATGCCGTGCCCCAAGGGTGTGGAGATACCTCAATGTTTCAGAAATCTGAACGACGCGGCGCTTTCCGAAAAATGGGAGGCGCAAAAGGTCAGCTACAATTACCTTCTGTCCGACAGCCGCGGCGGGGGAAAAGCCAGCGCCTGCGTGGAATGCGGCGCATGCGAGACCCAATGTCCCCAGCATATTCCCATTAGAGAGAAACTCAAAGAAGTGGTCGCCGCTTTCGAAACGAACTGAAGACCGTGCGATGGATGCGTATGCGGTGGATGCGCATGGGATGTATGATGGATATGTATAGGATGGAGGCATGGCGTATGGACGTTCCGTAAAACCTGGAGAGAAGCGACGTAACCCGATATCGAAAATCTTATATGCCAGACTTTGTGAGGAGGTCAATTTATGGCATATCGTGATCGCGGCACTGAAAAGGAAGAACCCGAAAATTATTGGGGCGGGGGACAACACGGGAACAAGGAAGAATACGAGAAGTACCTGCTGATCAAGAGCCGACTGGAGGGAAAAGCGTACCGGTCGCCCTCAAACAGGAGCGGGATCAGGGGAGAAAGCGTTTCGTTATTGTCTTTTTATCCTCATCTGAAATGGATATTCGCGTTGTTGTTTTTCGTATACGTGACCCAGATTGCGGAGGCCTATTTGAAATGGGGATTGACGAGACGTTTTGCGGAGGACGCGTTCTACTGGGGCGCGATTTTATTGGCGATGCGCTGGTATTTTATAAAACGCGATCCGGGGAAGGGAAGCGTCGCTCTGTTCGATCAATTTTTGCCCAATGTTCCTATTCTGCGTTCGTTGCCTTATTGGGTGTTTCTTCTCAGTTGT
This sequence comes from Synergistaceae bacterium, assembly GCA_031274425.1. Classification (GTDB taxonomy): domain Bacteria; phylum Synergistota; class Synergistia; order Synergistales; family Aminobacteriaceae; genus JAISLU01. The sequence continues at coordinate 1,950 of JAISQE010000191.1, forward strand.
CTCGTGGCGTCGTTGGAGCCGAACGATTTTAAAGTTTGGGCCAAGGGAGTCGAACATTTTGCGCTTTCCGTGGGCAGCCCTGTGGACTGCGATGTTTTCCTGTCCCTGAAATTGCCTCGTATGCCCTTGCTGCCGAAATTCGTAGCCAGCCTCTCGGTGTTGTTCAGCGGCGGCATTTTGGTTTTCGACCTGATAGCTTTTCGCGTTGCTCGATGACTTCCATTTGCGTGTTTTAACGTACTATATATTATTTTGAGGAGGAGTTTCAATGAAGAAATTTTGTTCGGCAGCGGTATTCGCGGCAATCGTGTTGGCGTGCGTTGGGGCGGTTTCCGCTTGGGCCGCCGAGGCGGAGTTTCATATCGGCATCATGACGGGAACCGTTTCTCAGAGCGAGGACGACCTGAGAGGCGCGGAGCATATGATCGAAGAGTATGGAGACGCGGCCAAGGGCGGGATGATCACGCACGTAACCTATCCCGACAACTTCATGTCCGAAATGGAGACGACCATCAGCCAGCTCGTGGGGCTTGCCGACGATCCCAAAATGAAAGTTATCGTCGTGAATCAGGCGATTCCCGGAACAACCGAAGGATTTCGCCGCGTTCGCGAGAAGCGTCCCGACATTCTTCTTTTGGCCGGCCAGCCTCACGAGGATCCCGGAGTCATTACGGCGGCCGCAGATCTCGCCGTCAGCGTCAACAACATCGCACGCGGCTATCTGATTCCTCTGGCATCCCAGAAGTTGGGAGCAAAAACCTTCGTCCACATCTCCTTTCCTCGCCACATGAGTTACGAGATACTAGGGCGTCGCCGCGCCATCATGGAAGAGGCCTGCAAGGATTTGGGAATCCAGTTCGTTTTCGAGACGGCTCCAGACCCCACAAGCGACGTGGGCGTGGCGGGCGCGCAGCAGTTCATCCTCGAGAACGTGCCGGTTTGGCTTGAAAAGTATGGCAAGGAGACCTCTTTCTTTTGCACCAACGACGCGCACACCGAGCCGTTGTTGAAGCGCATCGCGGAGATAGGAGGCTACTTCGTCGAGGCCAGCCTTCCTTCCCCTCTGATGGGATATCCCGGCGCTTTGGGCATCGACCTGGCCAAAGAAAAGGGCGACTGGCCCGCGATCCTCAAAAAGGTCGAGGAGGTCGTCGACGCGGCGGGCGGGTCCGGCCGCCTGGGAACCTGGGCCTATTCTTACAGTTACACGCAGAGCGCCGGTTTGGCGGAGTTCGGTAAGCGCGTCGTGGAGGGCAAAGCAAGCATCGACAGCCTCAAAGATTTGGTCGAGTGCTACGACAAATACACCCCCGGCGCCAAGTGGAACGCTGGCTATTACACCGACGCGGGCACGGGCGTGCGCAACAGAAAATTCGGTTTGGTCTATCAGGACACCTATATCTTCGGCAAGGGCTACCTGGACATCGCCGACGTGGAGGTTCCCGACAAGTACTTCGGCATCGGCAAATAACGAATATAAAAACACGGGGGCCGGCGAGGCGGACTGCGTTTCTCGGTGCTTCGAATCGGGGGAGGGGACGACACCCTTCCCTAATTTTTGTTAAAACAAAGGGGTGATTGTCATTGCCTGAGGTTCCACTGCTGAAACTGGAGAATATAGGCAAGGATTACTTTGGAAACCGCGTGCTCGCCGACGTCAGTTTTACCCTGAACCAAGGAGAGATCCTGGGTTTGGTCGGCGAAAACGGCGCCGGAAAGTCCACTTTGATGAACATCCTGTTTGGGATGCCCGTGATTGCGAATACCGGAGGCTATGAGGGAACGTTCTTTTTCGATGGAAACAAAGTGGAATTCAAATCCCCTTTCGACGCCCTCGACGTCGGCATAGGCATGGTGCATCAAGAGTTTTCTCTCATCCCTGGTTTTTCCGCCGCCGAGAACATCCTTCTCAATCGGGAAGAACTGAACACGTCGCTTTTGGAGCAGGTTTTCAGCTCGCGCGTGGCGACGCTGAACCGGTCCGCCATGAACCGGCGCGCCGAAAAGGCGATCCAAACCCTGGGGGTCGCCATCGGCGTGGATACCATCGTCTCGGAGATGCCCGTCGGCTACAAGCAATTCATTGAAATCGCCAGAGAAATCGACCGCGCCAAGACGCGCCTTCTGGTTCTCGACGAGCCGACCGCCGTGCTGACGGAGACGGAGGCGCTCATTCTGCTCGACGCGTTGCGTAAACTGGCGGAGAGCGGCATAGCGATCATCTTTATCTCTCACCGCCTTCAAGAGGTTATCGGGCTCTGCGACAAACTGCTCGTCCTGCGTGACGGGCGCATCGTCAAGGAAACGGCGGCAAAGGTCGGATCTTTGCGTCTGCGCGACATCGCCGCCTGGATGGTGGGCCGCGACGTCGAGGACGCCTCGGTCGCGCGCCGTGCGGTCTCCGGCGAGCGGGAGCCCGCGCTGGAGGTCAAGAACTTGTGGGTCGATATGCCGGGTGAAACGGTTCGGGACGTGTCCTTCACCGTGGGCAGAGGGGAAATTTTCGGTATCGGGGGGCTGGCGGGACAAGGCAAGCTGGGTATTCCCAACGGAATTATGGGGCTTTCCCCGTCGGGGGGAAGCGTCAACCTGTTCGGGAAGCCCATTGAACTCAACGCTCCCCGCAATGCCCTCGACAGCAAAATGGCCTTCGTTTCCGAGGACCGTCGGGGGGTCGGGCTTTTGTTGGAGGAACGCATCGATTGGAACATCACTTTCACTGCCATGCAAGTGCAGAGCCGTTTTCTGAAAAACGCTCCCGTACTGGGAGCGCTGCTCCGCCTACGCGACGACGCCGCTATCGCCGAGGAGACCCAACGCTACATCGAGGCCCTCGAGATCAAGTGTACGGGCCCCGGACAAAGGGCCGTAGAGCTTTCCGGCGGCAACCAACAGAAGGTCTGCCTCGCAAAGGCTTTCGCGCTGAAACCGGATTTGCTGCTGATCTGCGAGCCGACGCGAGGCATCGACGTTGGGGCCAAGGAACTGGTGCTGGGCACGTTACGCCGCTACAACGAGGAGTACGGAACCACGATCCTCGTTACCTCGTCCGAGCTGGAGGAACTGCGCTCCGTCTGCGACCGCGTCGCGATCGTCGAGAAGGGGCGAATCGCGGGTATTCTGCCCGCGTCCCGCCCCGCCGAGGAGTTCGGCGTCCTGATGATGGGAGAGGCGCTTGAGGAAGACCGTCCGCAAGAAAAGGCAGGCGATTCACGTGTTTAAAAAATTCGTCGATATGGCCGGATGGCCCCGCATCATCATCGGCATTTTTTTGTTTTCTCTTTTTATGGCGGCCCCTTTCGTCGGGGTCCTGATTTCCACCTCGCTCTCGAACACGCTGGAGCGGTTCGGGATGAACGGGGTGCTGGTCCTAGCGATGGTGCCCATGGTGCAGGCCGGATGCGGTTTGAACTTTGGGCTTCCCTTGGGCATCATATCCGGTCTGTTGGGCTCCACGCTTTCCATTGAACTGGGCGCGCGCGGCATAGGCGGCTTCGCGGCGGCGATCGCGCTCTCCGTCCCCATCGCGGTGATTCTGGGCTATGGTTACGGACAGCTTCTGAACCGAGTCAAAGGCGACGAGATGATGATCGCCACCTACGTCGGGTTCTCCTCCGTGGCGTTTATGTGCATCGCGTGGCTGTTGTTGCCCTACAGAAACCCCACGATGATCTGGGGCTATGGGGGCAGCGGACTGCGTACGACGATCAGCGTGAACGGATACTGGTTTCATGTTCTGAGCGATTTTTGGGCGATCAAGTTCGGACATTTTCTTTTCCCGACGGGGATGTTTCTGTTCGTGGCGTTGATGTGTTTTTTGATCTGGCTTTTCATGAAAACCAAAACGGGTACGGCTATGACCGCCGTGGGGTCGAACCCGGAATTCGCCCGCGCTTCGGGCGTGAACGTCGACCGTATGAGGATCGTCTCGGTCGTTCTCTCCACTGTCTTAGGCGCCGTCGGCATTCTGGTTTACGAACAGAGTTTCGGATTCATCCAGCTCTACATGGGGCCCTTCTACATGGCGCTTCCCGCCGTGGCCTCTATTTTGCTGGGCGGGGCCTCCGTCAACAAGGCGTCGATATGGAACGTGCTCGTGGGGACGTTTTTGTTTCAGGGCATCCTGACGATGACCCCCTCGGTCATCAATAACGTCCTCCAGACGGACATGTCCGAAGTCATCCGCATTATCGTCAGCAACGGCATGATTCTCTACGCTTTGACGAGAAAAGTTCAGGTGAAAAGATGATGCAGAAGCGAAGCATAACGCAAAAATTGTCGCGTCTCCTCGCCAACAACGCCGTGCCGGTCATCTTCATCTTCATCTCGGCCGGGGCGATTCCCCTCTCGGGTTTTTCGGCGACCTACCTGATTCAGGAGCTTTTGATACGAGTGGGGCGCAATTCCTTTCTCATCCTGTCGCTCTTGGTCCCGATCATGGCGGGGATGGGACTGAACTTCGGAATGATTCTGGGCGCCATGGCGGGACAAATCGGGCTTGTCTTCGTCTCGGACTGGGCCATCGTGGGTATTCCCGGCATCGTTCTGGCAATGATCATCGGTACGCCCGTTGCCGTCGCGCTCGGCCTTTTGTGCGGGAATGTCCTGAACCGGGCCAAGGGGCAGGAGATGGTGACGTCCTACATTCTGGGCTTTTTCATCAACGGGGTCTACCAGCTCGTCGTGCTCTACTTCATGGGGTGGCTGATTCCTATCGCGAGCCCGTCTCTCGTGCTTTCCCGCGGCTACGGCATCCGCAACGCCATCAGCCTTCTGGGAATCCGCACGGTTCTGGACCGCCTTCTGCCCCTTCGAGTGGGGCCTTTCGACGTCGGTTCCTTCCACCTTGACGTCGTCAACATCCCCGTCGCGACCTACATCGTGATCGCCGCTTTTTGCTTCTTCATCGTCTGGTTTCGCAGGACGAAACTGGGACAGGATATGCGCGCGATCGGGCAGAACATGGCCGTCGCGGACTCCGCAGGTATACCCGTCAACCGTACCCGCGTCATCGCCATCGTGATCTCGACGGTGCTGGCCTGCTACGGGCAGGTCATTTTTCTCCAGAATATGGGGACCCTGAACACGTACAACAGTCACGACCAGGCAGGCATGTTCTCCATCGCGGCGCTTTTGATCGGCGGGGCCAGCGTGTCGCGCGCCGGGATCGGCAACGTCTTTCTGGGCGTCGTTTTGTTCCATCTGATGTTTATCGTGGCTCCGATGGCCGGGAAGAACTTGATGGGGCAGGCGCAGATCGGCGAATATTTCCGAGTTTTCGTCTCGTATGGAATCATCGCCGTCGCGCTCGTCCTTCACGCTTGGAATCGCCACAACGAGCGCGTGGACGCGCGCAGAAGCCTTCGAGGCCCCACGGACGCGAAAGCGAAGGAGGCGGCGTGATGCGCGCGCTGCAGCGTAGTGTGGTTCTGTGCCTTATTCTCGCGCTTTCCGTAGGGCTCTTTTATATCGGGCGCGAGCACCAGGTTTTTTTGGACAACAAGACGATCGAAGTCGACGGGCAGAGTTTCAGGGCTTTGAAATTCGTCAAAATAACGGTCCGAACCCAAGCCGGCGACGCTCCCACGATCGAGCTGATGCCCCGCGACCGCGACCTCGCGAAGGTGACCGGCCCGTCCTTTCAGATCAAAGTGGAGGTGATGGACGAGTTCGGCGAGAAGGTCGAAAAGGTCATCGAAAAGGATCTGACGCCAGGGTTCTCGAAGGATTTGATGCTTTCCATGCCCCTTCTGGCGGCGGACAGGGACGATTATATCCTCCCGCCGCCCGCGGTACAGGCTCCATCCTCGGAGAGGGACACGGAACCCTCGGAGGAGACGCTTGCGCTCCCGACGGAGCCGGTGCCGGATCCGTGAGGTTTTTCTCGATCCCCTGAGCGCTCAGTCGTTTTTGAGCTTCATGAAGGTCGTGAGGATGGAGATATGTTCGACCGGCCGCAGGTTGACGGAACGCGCGAAGCACGCGCCCATCGCTTTGGCCATGCCCAAGTGTTTCTTGTTTTCGGGCTCCGCCTTGGCCAAAGCGA